>NZ_JBVHMR010000027.1:0-106789 GCF_055558375.1 Streptomyces sp. NPDC025793
CTGTCGTCACCTTCCCGTCGTCCGCCCGAAGGGCGGGCCGCGCGGCGTCCGGTGCGTGCGGCTGCACGGCGGAGGAGGGAGTCGACGCGATGGGGGCCCCTCCCGCCCGAGCGAAGCCGAGCGCGGGGAAGTCGGCGACCGACCACAACGCGGCTGGAGGTGCCCCCTCTGGGGGAGCGCGTGCCAGACGCCGCACGGCAGGCGGGAATGTGACGACAGGCCCCAGGGCGTTGGATTTGCCCGGTGTTTGCACAGTGGCCTGAACAGGGGTCCGTGAGGGGCCGTACGAGACTGCGGTACAGGTCTCGCACGGAAGGACCTTCGGGTTGTCCCAGGACATGAGCACGCGCCAGGAAGCCGGTACGGACGGGGAGACCGAGGCGCCGGACACCATCCCCGACGGAACTCCCGCGCGCTCTCCCCAACGCCCCCTCACGCTCAGGCTCAGGTCCCTGCCCCGGCCCTGGGTCGCGGTGCGGGCGCGGACACGGCGGTGGCGGGCGGCGCATCCGGGCGCCGCGCGGGCGCTGTCCGGCACGGTCACCGTGCTGGCCGCGGCGCTCGTCGTCGTCGCGCTGGGGATGCCCAACTCCGTGGACCGGGTGCACACCTCGACGTTCGTGCGGATACCGGCGGAGGCCGTGATCGGGGCGGCGGTGATGATCGCGCTGCCGCGCCGGCCGCGGGTAGCGCTGGCCGTCGTGTCCGGGGTGGCGCTGGCCGCGATGACCGTCCTGAACGTGCTGGACATGGGGTTCAACCAGTACCTCGGCCGGGGCTTCAACGCCGTGCTCGACTGGAGCCTGTTCGGCGACGCGGAGTCGTACCTGGCGGACTCCTTCGGGCACACCACCGCGGTGGCCGCCGTGGCCGCCGTGATCCTCCTCGTGCTGCTGATCTTCGTGCTGCTGGCGCTGTCGATGGTGCGGCTGAGCAATCTGCTCGCCCGGCACCCCGGCCTCGCGACCCGGGGCACGCTGGTCGCCGGAGTCGTCTGGATCACCAGTTCCTCGCTCGGCCTGCAGATGTCCGGCATGCCGCTCGCCACCGACACCACCGCCGCCGCGCTGAAGGACCAGGCCCACCGGATCTCGAACGCGATCAGGGACGAGGCGGCGTTCCGCAAGGTGGCGAAGGTCGACGCCTTCGGGAACACCCCGGGCAGCCAGCTGGTCCCGGACCTGCGCGGCAAGGACATGATCTTCACGTTCATCGAGAGCTACGGCCGCAGCGCCGTCGAGGACCCCATCATGGCCCCCGGCGTCGACGCGACCCTCGACGCCCGCACCAAGGCGCTGGCTCAGGCGGGCTTCCACGCCAAGAGCGGCTGGCTGACCTCGGCGACGTACGGCGGCAGCAGCTGGCTCGGCCACTCCACGACCATGTCGGGCCTGTGGATCAGCAACCAGCAGCGCTACCGCACGGTCATGGCGAGCGACCACATGAGCCTGACCGACGCGTTCAAGAAGACCGGCGACTTCGACACGGTCGGCGTCATGCCCGGCGTGCAGAAGGGCTGGCCGGAGCAGAAGTGGTACGGCCTGGACAAGGTCTACAACGCCTTCCAGCTCGGCTACCAGGGGCCGAAGTTCAGCTGGTCGACCATGCCGGACCAGTACACGCTCCAGCAGTTCCAGGACCGGGTGCACAGCAAGAAGCCGGCCGCGGGCAAGTCACGGATGTCGCTGCTCATCCTGACCTCCAGCCACACCCCCTGGGCGCCGATCCCCAAGATGGTCCCCTGGAACCAGCTGGGCGACGGCTCGGTCTTCGACTCCATCGAGAAGGCGGGCCACCCGTCCACCTACACCCTCACCGACGACACGCACACCAAGCAGGAGTACGGCAAGTCCGTCCAGTACACGGTGACGGCCCTGACCGAGTGGCTGGAGCGGTACGGCACGAAGGACACCGTGCTGGTCTTCCTCGGCGACCACCAGCCGAACGCCCACGCCAGCGGCAACCACGCCAGCCGTGACGTGCCGGTCTCGATCGTCGCGAAGGACCCGAAGCTCCTCGACAGGATCACGAGCTGGAACTGGACCGACGGCCTGCGCCCCGCGCACAACGCCCCGGTGTGGAGGATGAGCGCCTTCCGCGACCGCTTCCTGACGGCGTTCGGCTCGACTCCGCACCCGAAGAGGAACTGACCGAGAAGAGGAACTGACCGAGGGGCCGTCAGCCGCCGGAGGTGTCGAGTTCGGCGTCCTC
The DNA here is from genome assembly GCF_055558375.1 of Streptomyces sp. NPDC025793. Classification (NCBI taxonomy): domain Bacteria; kingdom Bacillati; phylum Actinomycetota; class Actinomycetes; order Kitasatosporales; family Streptomycetaceae; genus Streptomyces; species Streptomyces sp. NPDC025793. The sequence goes on from NZ_JBVHMR010000027.1 coordinate 2,212, forward strand.
GCTGATCCCCGCGCAGTCGTACGGGTCCTTCAGCCAGCCGTCCGGCAGCACCACCCGGTTGTTGCCGGACGTACGGCCGCGGGGCCCGTCCGCGCCGGCCGGCCAGGGCTGGTCGAGGTCCAACTCGTCCAGCCCGGCCCGCAGTTCGGCGAGCGACGAGGTGATCGCGAGCCGCTTACGCATCTCCGAGCCGACCGCGAAGCCCTTCAGGTACCAGGCGACGTGCTTGCGGAAGTCGACCACGCCCTTGGACTCGTCGCCGAGCCACTCGCCCAGCAGCGTCGCGTGCCGGACCATGACGTCGGCCACCTCCCGGAGCACCGGGCGGGCCAGATCGTCCGGGCGCCCCTCGAAGGCCGCCACCAGGTCCGCGAACAGCCACGGCCGCCCGAGGCACCCTCGCCCGACCACGACGCCGTCGCACCCGGTCTCGCGCACCATCCGCAGCGCGTCCTCGGCCGACCAGATGTCGCCGTTGCCGAGGACGGGGATCTCCGGGACGTGCTCCTTGAGGCGGGCGACGGCCTCCCAGTCCGCCGTGCCGCCGTAGTGCTGGGCGGCGGTGCGGCCGTGCAGCGCGATGGCCGTCACGCCCTCCTCGACGGCGATGCGGCCGGCGTCGAGGAAGGTGAGGTGGTCGTCGTCGATGCCCTTGCGCATCTTCATCGTGACGGGCAGGTCACCGGCCCCGCTCACGGCCTCCCGCAGGATCGCCCGCAGCAGGTTCCGCTTGTACGGCAGCGCCGAGCCGCCGCCCTTCCTGGTGACCTTGGGGACCGGGCAGCCGAAGTTCAGGTCGATGTGGTCGGCCAGGTCCTCCTCCGCGATCATGCGGACGGCCTTGCCGACGGTGGCCGGGTCGACGCCGTACAGCTGGATCGAGCGCGGCTGTTCGCTCGCGTCGAACCTGATCAGCTGCATGGTCTTCTCGTTGCGCTCGACCAGCGCCCGGGTCGTGATCATCTCGCTGACGAACAGCCCCTTGCCGCCGCTGAACTCCCTGCACAGGGTGCGGAAGGGCGCGTTCGTGATGCCCGCCATGGGTGCGAGCACGACCGGCGGCAGCACGGCGTGCGGGCCGATGGAGAGCGGGTGGGACATCAGACGACTCCGGGAGGGGCGTACGGCGGTGACGGCAGAGGGCAAGAACCCATTGTCCCTCACTTCCCCGGCGGCCCGGCCGGCCGCTCCGGATCATGCGGCAGTCATTAGTTAGACGCACTATCGAAATCGGCGTACGATGGAACGCATGCCCGAGCTGAGCCCTCGCCGACGTCTGCTCGTGCTCGCGATCTGCTGCATGAGCCTGCTCATCGTGAGTCTCGACAACACCGTCCTGAACGTGGCGCTGCCCTCCATGCAGCGCGAACTGCACGCCTCGACCTCCGGCCTCCAGTGGACGATCGACGCCTACACCCTGGTGCTCGCCTCGCTGCTGATGCTCGCGGGCTCGACGGCCGACCGGATCGGCCGCAAGAAGGTCTTCATGACCGGCCTGCTGGTGTTCACCGTCGGCTCCGTGCTCTGCTCGCTCGCGCCGAACCTCTCCCTGCTGATCGTGTTCCGCATGGTGCAGGCGGTCGGCGGCTCGATGCTCAACCCGGTCGCCATGTCGATCATCACCAACACCTTCACCGACACCCGTGAGCGCGCCCGCGCGATCGGCGTGTGGGGCGCGGTGGTCGGCATATCGATGGCGGCCGGTCCGCTGGTCGGCGGGCTGCTGGTGCAGTCGGTGAGCTGGCGCTCGATCTTCTGGATCAACCTCCCGGTCGGCCTCGTCGCCCTCCTGCTCACGCTCCGCTTCGTCCCCGAGTCCCGCGCACCCAAGGCGCGCCGCCCCGACCCGGTCGGCCAGCTCCTGGTCATCGCCCTGTTCGGCTCGCTGACGTACGCGATCATCGAGGCGCCGGACTCCACCGCGGCCGTGGTCGCCCCCTTCGTGGCCATCGCCGCCGTGGCCCTCCTGGCGCTGCTGTGGTACGAGCCCCGCCGCGACGAACCCCTCATCGACCTGCGCTTCTTCCGCTCGGCACCGTTCAGCGGGGCCACCGTGATCGCGATCGCCGCGTTCGCGGCGCTCGGCGGCTTCCTGTTCCTGTCGACGCTGTACCTCCAGAACGTCCGCGGCCTGGACGCCCTGCACGCGGGCCTGTGGATGCTCCCGATGGCGGCGCCCACCTTCCTGTGCGCGCCCCTGTCCGGCCGCCTGGTCGGCACCCGCGGCCCCCGCCTCCCGCTCCTGATCGCCGGTACGGCGATGACGGCGAGCGGCGTCCTGTTCGCGGCCTTCGACGCGCAGACCTCGAACGCCGGCCGCCTGCTCTGCTACGTCCTGTTCGGCATCGGCTTCGGCTTCGTGAACGCACCGATCACCAACACGGCCGTGTCGGGCATGCCGCGCGCCCAGGCCGGGGTCGCCGCCGCCGTCGCCTCCACCAGCAGGCAGCTGGGCCAGACCCTCGGTGTCGCGGTGATCGGCGCCGTCCTGGCCTCCGGCATCGGCTCGGCCTCGTACCACCAGGCCTTCGTCGCGGCGGCCCGCCCCGGCTGGTGGATCCTCACGGGGTGCGGACTGGCCGTCCTGGTCCTCGGCCTCCTCACCAGCGGCCGCTGGGCCCGCGCGACGGCGACCCGCACGGCGGAGAGCCTCCGGGCACCGGAGATCCGCCAGCCGGTGGGCACCTCCTAGAGCGGCCCGCCGACGGCCGGCAGCGGTTCGCAGGACAGCTCGTACAGCCTCTCCAGCCGCTCCCGGGTCTCCTCGTCCTTCGCCGTGTACATCACCATGCGGGCGCCCGCCTCGGGGCCCAGCCACAGGTCCGTGTGCACCAGGCGGAGATGGCCGACGTAGGGGTTGCGGTACTCCTTGGTCTTCGTGCGGGCGCCGACCACCTCGTACCGCTCCCAGTGCTCGCAGAACGCCGGCGACGCCGCCTCCAGGCGCTTGAGGAGCATCTTCCAGGCCGGTTCGCCCAGGTGACCGGCGAGGGAGGCACGCAGCCGGGCGGCCATCAGCCGCTGGGTCTCCTCCAGGTGGACGACCGCCTCCTGCCACTCCTTGTTGGTGTACACGAGCAGCATGCAGTTGCGGTCCTCGGGCGGGATCGCGTCCAGGTCGCCGAGGAGGCGGCCGTAGGGGCGGTTGTAGGCGAGGATGTCGTACCGGCTGTTCTGGATGCAGACAGGCAGCGGCTCCAGCCGGCGCAGCATCTCGCGCAGCGCCGGGGTGACGCTCGGGCAGCTCGCGGCGGGCGTCGGGTCGGTGGCACCGGCCAGCTGGAACAGATGGGCGCGCTCGCTGGCGTCCAGCATCAGGGTGCGGGCCAGGGCGTCCAGGACCTGCACGGAGACCTGGATGTTGCGGGCCTGTTCGAGCCACGTGTACCAGGTGACGCCGACCGCGGAGAGGTGCGCGACCTCCTCCCGGCGCAGTCCGGGCGTACGGCGCCGGGCCCCGCGGGGCAGGCCCACCTGCTCGGGGGTGATGCGCTCGCGGCGGTTGCGCAGGAACGCGGCCAGCTCGTGCCGCCGGATCTCCGCGCCCCGGGCGGACCGCGCCGCGCCGCCCTGTGCCATGGTCGTCATGCGTCCAGGGTGCCGCCGGGCCGATCCTGTTGCCAGGTATTTCTGCTACCAGGATGAACACACTCTGGTACCCGTCTGGGCGGGGGCACAGGGTCGAGGCATGAGCGAAACCGTCGTCTCCACCCGGGCCGTCCGTACGACGGCCGCGCCGCCCGCACTCGGCGGGCCCGGGCTGTTCACCGTGCTGCTGGCCGCGGCACTGCCGCTGATCGACTTCTTCATCGTCAACGTCGCCCTGCCGACCATCCGCACCGATCTCGCCGCGAGCGAGGCGGTGCTGGAGCTGGTCGTCGCCGGGTACGGCGTCGCCTACGCGGTGCTGCTCGTGCTCGGCGGGCGGCTCGGGGACCTGTTCGGCCGGCGCCGGCTGTTCCTCGGCGGGATGGCCGCGTTCGGGCTGACCTCGCTGGCCTGCGGGCTCGCGCCGGACGCGTGGAGCCTGGTCGCGGCGCGGGTCGCGCAGGGCGCCGCGGCCGCCGCGATGCTGCCGCAGGTGCTCGCCACCATCCAGGCCACCACGCGCGGCGCGCACCGGGCGCGGGCCATGAGCCTGTACGGCGCGACGGCCGGACTGGCCATGGTGGCCGGGCAGATACTCGGCGGGGTGCTCGTCGCCGCCGACATCGCCGGGACCGGCTGGCGGGCCGTGTTCCTCGTCAACGTGCCCGTGGTCGTGGCGGGTCTGCTCCTCGCCGTACGGTTCGTGCCCGAGACCCGCTCGCCGCACCCCGAGCCCGTCGACGGCCCCGGCACCGTCCTGCTCGCGGTGTCCCTGCTGACGCTGCTCGCGCCGCTGACCGAGGGCCGGGCGGCGGGCTGGCCGCTGTGGACGTGGCTGTCGCTGGCCGTGTTCCCGTTCGCCGTCGGCGCGTTCTGGGCCGTGGAGCGGCGGGCCGACCGGGCGGGGCGGACCCCGCTGGTGCCGCCGAGCCTGCTGGCGCTGGCCTCGCTGCGGCGCGGTCTGCTGCTGATCGTGCCGTTCTCGATCGGCTTCAGCGGCTTCATGTTCGTGATCGCGCTGGCGCTGCAACAGGGCGCCCGGCTCTCCCCGGTGCCGGCCGGGCTCGCGCTCGCGCCGATGGCCGTGACGTTCCTGCTCACCTCCCTCGCCGGCCCCCGGCTGATCGCCCGGTACGGCACCCGGGTGGTCACCGCCGGTGCCGTCGTCCAGGGCGTGGGCATCCTGCTGCTGGTGCTGGCCGCCTGGCGGGACTGGCCGCACCTCGGCCTCGCCTCGCTGCTGCCGGGCGCGGCCGTCGCCGGCGCCGGACAGGCGCTCCAACTGCCCAATGTGATGCGGCTGGTGCTGTCCGAGGTGCCGCCGGCCCGGGCCGGGGTCGGCAGCGGCGTGATGGTCACCACCCAGCAGTCCGCGCTCGCCCTCGGCGTGGCCACCCTGGGCACGCTGTTCCTCACCCTCGTACCGCGCGTGGGCATGCGGGAGGCACTGCTCGTCGCGTTGCTGGCGCAGTTGGCCGGGATCGTGCTGACGGGCCTGCTCAGCCTGCGGCTGCCGCGCGAGATCGGCTGAGCCCCGGCCACGACTCGCCCAACTGACCGTGAACAACTCCCTGTTGATGTTGATTCTGCTGCACACTCCCTGCGGGCACGCAGAGACGGAGGCAGGGATGGCACGGGACAACAGCACGAGCAAGGTCAGCCGCTGGGACCGGCACGGCCGGGAGCACGTCGTGCGCGTGGAGCGCACGGGCGTGCAGCGGATGATCAGATGCGACACCTGCGGCTGGCGCAGAAACGCGCAGTTCCTGCCGTGGCTGAAGGCGGAGGAGCACCTGGCCGAGGCCCACCAGGCGACGGTCGACCCGGCAAGCAGTCACCAAGGGTAAAAAACGGGTAACGGAGAGGATTGGGAAAACGTTGTCCAACCTGCGGCTTTACGCAAAGCGATAGACGTTTCAACGGCTGGCGCGGCCCGTTCGACATGCCGCTGCGCCGCACTCGGGTGAGCCTGGACTGGCGAGCAGGCCCCGCGAGGGTCGCTCGCGACAGGGGGGAACTCCCTCGAAAACAGGAGACCCACATGAGCTTCACCCGGAGCCGCTGCGCCCGAGCGCTCGCCGCCGGCACCCTCTCCCTCGCCCTGCTGTCTGCCGGTACGGCCGCGGCCTTCGCCGCGAACGAGAAGCCGAGCCCCTCACCCACCACGCACATGACGGGCACGAAGCCCACGTCCAGCCCCAGCACGGACAAGGCCTCGATCACCCTGACGGCCAAGCCGACCTCGGTGAAGGCCGGCGAATCGGTGAAGCTCGCCGGACGCACCTCGGGCCTGAAGATCGGCTCCCCGCTGGTGCTCCAGCACGAGACGAACGGCAAGTGGACCAAGCTGACCCCGACCTCGGTGGTCAAGAAGAACAACTCCTACGCCCTGACCGCCAAACTGCCCAAGGGCACACACGTCCTGCGGGTCGTGAGCGCGACCAAGGCCGGCAAGGTCGTCTCGCCGACCGTCACGGTGAAGGTGAGCTGAGCCCCCTCACCAACAGGTCCACCACCGCCGTGAACTCCTCGTCGATGCCGGGGCCGGTCCATTCCCTGGCGTAACAGGGGTCGTGGAAACGGCCAGTGGCCTGGAAGACGGCGCGGGCCGCAGGGGCCGGGTCGGGTACCGGAAAGGTGCCCGACTCGGCCCCCATCGCGATGATCCGGGTCAACTGCCCGGTCAGTTCGTCGATGTGCTCGGCGACCGCCGCGACGTTCTCGTCGGTCAGCACCGTGTACGTCGCGAACAGTTCGGGGTCGTCGCCCGCCTTGTGCCGCTTGGCGTCGAACAGCGCCACGAGCCAGGCCCGCAGCCGCTCCTCGGGGGTGCCGTCCATGGAGACGATGCCGGCCAGCCGCTGCGAGGTGCGGTCCAGCCAGCGCTTGGTGACGGCCTCGCGCAGTGCCGCCTTGGTGCGGAAGTGGCGGTAGACACTGCCGTGGCTGACGCCGAGCGCGCGGGCCACGTCGACCACGGTGGCCTTGGCCGGGCCGTGCCGGCGCAGCACCTCCTCGGTGGCTTCGAGGATGCGCTCGGCGGTCAGGGTCCCGGTGGGCGGTGTCATGTCATAGACCGTACGTCATGGGGCTGGTCCGGCCGCCGGGTCAGCGCTCGCTGTCGAGCGTCGTCATCTGCGCGGACGGGTAGCGGTCGCCGGCCGCCGCGTCCGCCGGCACGGCCTCCTCGATCGCCGCCAGGTCGGCCGCGTCCAGGGTGACGTCCAGCGCGCCGAGCGACTCGGTGAGCCGCTCCCGGGTGCGCGCGCCGACCAGCGGGACGATGTCGTCCCCGCGGGAGAGGACCCAGGCGATGGCGGTCTGCGCGACCGACGCGCCCTTCTGCTCGGCGATCTTGCGCAGCGCCTCGACCAGGTTCAGGTTGTGCTGGAGGTTCTCGCCCTGGAAGCGGGGCGAGTGGGCACGGAAGTCGGTCGGGGCGAGCTGCCGGTCACGGGTGAAGTGGCCGGAGATCAGGCCGCGGGACAGCACGCCGTACGCCGTGATCGCGATGCCCAGCTCGCGGACGGTCGGCAGGATCTCCCGCTCGATGCCACGGCTGATCAGCGAGTACTCGATCTGGAGGTCGGCGATCGGAGCGGTGGCGGCGGCCCGGCGGACGGTCTCGGCGCCGACCTCGCTGAGGCCGACGTGCCGGACGTAGCCCTTCTCGATCAGTTCCGCGATGGCGCCGACGGTCTCCTCGATCGGCACGTCCGGGTCGAGGCGGGCGATCCGGTAGACGTCGATGTGGTCGACGCCGAGGCGCTGGAGGGAGTAGGCGGCGAAGTTCTTCACGGCGGCCGGGCGGCCGTCGTACCCGGTCCAGTTGCCCTCCGGGTCACGCAGGGCGCCGAACTTCACGCTGGTCAGGGCCTTCTCGCGCAGGGCGGCCGGGGCGGTGCGCAGGGCCTCGCCGATCAGCATCTCGTTGTGTCCCATGGCGTAGAAGTCGCCGGTGTCGAGCAGTGTGACGCCCGCGTCCAGGGCGGCGTGGACGGTCGCGACGGACTCCGCGCGGTCGGCGTCGCCGTAGAGCGCGGACATGCCCATGCAGCCGAGGCCGAGCGCGGAGACGGTCGGGCCGGTGGTTCCGAGGTTTCGGGTTCGCATCGTCATGTTCCCCACTGTGACATGACTGCTGACAGATTTCAATATCTGTCACTCCAACTTTGTCAGGCGTACGAAAATGGTCCAGACCTATTGACGGGAGGTCTGGACCGCGAGCACTGTCATGCCTACGACACCTCGCCGTACCCCCACCGGGAGGCCTCGCATGCTCAGACGTCTGCTCGCCGCCGCGCTCACGGCCGCCGCCCTCGTCCCCCTCTCGATCGCCGCCACCCCCACCGCCTCCGCCGCCGACACCTGCGCGGTCAAGTCCCGGCCGGCCGGAAAGGTGCTTCAGGGCTACTGGGAGAACTGGGACGGCTCGGCCAACGGGGTCCACCCGCCCTTCGGCTGGACCCCGATCACCGACTCCCGTATCCCCGCGCACGGTTACAACGTGATCGACGCGGCCTTCCCGGTGATCCGGTCCGACGGCACGGCGCTGTGGGAGGACGGCATGGACACCGGCGTGAAGGTCGCCACCCCGGCACAGATGTGCGCGGCGAAGGCCTCCGGCCAGACGATCCTGCTCTCGATCGGCGGCGCCACGGCCGGCATCGACCTCAACTCGACCGCCGTGGCGGACACGTTCGTCTCGACCATCGTCCCGATCCTGAAGCAGTACAACTTCGACGGCATCGACATCGACATCGAGACCGGCCTGACGGGCAGCGGCAACATCGGCCAACTGTCCACGTCCCAGGCCAACTTGATCCGCATCATCGACGGGATCCTGGCGCGGATGCCGTCGGACTTCGGCCTGACGATGGCCCCGGAGACGGCGTACGTCACCGGCGGCAGCGTCACCTACGGCTCGATCTGGGGCGCGTATCTGCCGATCGTCAAGAAGTACGCGGACAACGGCCGGCTGTGGTGGCTGAACATGCAGTACTACAACGGCAGCATGTACGGCTGCTCCGGCGATTCCTACGAGGCCGGCACGGTCGCCGGCTTCACGGCGCAGACCGACTGCCTGGACAAGGGGCTGGTGGTGCAGGGCACGACCGTCAGGGTGCCCTACGACAAGCAGGTCCCGGGCCTGCCCGCACAGCCCGGCGCGGGCGGCGGCTACCTGTCACCGTCGCTCGTCTCCCAGGCCTGGCGGCACTACGGCGGCGCGCTCAAGGGCCTGATGGACTGGTCGATCAACTGGGACGGCTCGAAGAACTGGACGTTCGGGGACAACGTGAAGGCGCTGCAAGGACGTTGAGGCGATGGAAAAGGCCCACCCTCCGGCCGACCGAGTCGGCTGGAGGGTGGGCGTCGGCGACAGTGGGCGTCAGCAGCCGATGAGACGCTGCGCCAGGTAGCCCTCGATCTGGTCCAGGGACACGCGCTCCTGCTTCATCGAGTCGCGCTCACGCACGGTGACGGCGTTGTCCTCAAGGGTGTCGAAGTCGACGGTCACGCAGTACGGCGTGCCGATCTCGTCCTGGCGGCGGTAGCGGCGGCCGATGGCGCCGGCGTCGTCGAACTCGATGTTCCAGTTCTGCCGCAGCGCCTGGGCGAGGCCCTTGGCCTTCGGGGACAGCTCGGGGTTGCGGGACAGCGGCAGGACGGCGACCTTCACCGGGGCCAGGCGGTGGTCCAGGCGCAGCACCGTGCGCTTCTCCATCTTGCCCTTGGCGTTCGGCGCCTCGTCCTCGACGTAGGCGTCGAGCAGGAAGGCCAGCATGGTGCGGCCGACACCGGCCGCGGGCTCGATGACGTACGGGGTCCAGCGCTCCTGGGCCTCCTGGTCGTAGTAGGCCAGGTCCTGGCCGGAGGCCTTGGAGTGGGCGCCGAGGTCGTAGTCGGTGCGGTTGGCGACACCCTCCAGCTCGCCCCACTCGCTGCCGCCGAACTGGAAGCGGTACTCGATGTCGGCGGTGCGCTTGGAGTAGTGGGAGAGCTTCTCCTTCGGGTGCTCGTACCAGCGCATGTTCTCGGTACGCAGGCCGAGGCCCGTGTACCAGTTCCAGCGCTGCTCCATCCAGTACTCCTGCCACTTCTCGTCCTCGCCCGGCTTGACGAAGAACTCCATCTCCATCTGCTCGAACTCGCGGGTACGGAAGATGAAGTTGCCGGGCGTGATCTCGTTGCGGAAGGACTTGCCCATCTGGGCGATGCCGAACGGGGGCTTGCGGCGCGAGGTGGTCTGCACCTGGGCGAAGTTGGTGAAGATGCCCTGGGCGGTCTCGGGGCGCAGGTACGCGACGGAGCCGGAGTCCTGGGTCGGGCCGAGGTGGGTGGACAGCAGGCCGGAGAACTGCTTGGGCTCGGTGAACTGGCCCTTGTTGCCGCAGTTCGGGCAGTTGATGTCCGCGAGGCCGTTCGCCGGGGCGTGGCCCTTCTTCTCCTCGTACGCCTCTTCCAGGTGGTCGGCGCGGAACCGCTTGTGACACGCGGTGCACTCGGTCAGCGGGTCCGTGAAGGTGGCGACGTGGCCGGACGCGACCCAGACCTCGGAGGCCAGGATGACGGACGAGTCGATGCCGACCACGTCCTCGCGCGACGTCACCATGTAGCGCCACCACTGGCGCTTGATGTTCTCCTTGAGCTCGACACCCAGCGGTCCGTAGTCCCAGGCGGCGCGCTGACCGCCGTAGATCTCACTGCACGGGAAAACGAAGCCACGGCGCTTGCTCAGGCTGACGATGGTGTCGATCTTGTCGGCGGCCACGGTGCTCTCTTCATGACGATTACGACGACGGGCGATGGAGCGAGGTGCATCCAGCTTGCTTGCGAATGATTCAGGGTACCGGCGGGGGCTCCCCCTCAATCAAATCGGTACCGCTCACCAGGCTTGTTGACAACGGTTTCCATATTTGTTGAAAATGACTGTCATGAACGTACGACGACGCCTCATACCCACCGCCGCGCTCACCGCGGTCACCGCCCTCGGTATCGGCACGCTGTCCGCCTGCTCCGGCGACAAGGCCGAGGCGGCGAACACCGGCAGGCTCGGCGTCGTCGCGTCCTTCTATCCCATGGCCTTCCTGGCCGAGCAGATCGGTGGCGCCCATGTGCACGTCACCAGTCTCACCTCCCCCGGCCAGGAACCCCACGACCTGGAGATCAGCCCCCAGCAGATCGCGATGCTCCAGGACTCCGACGCGGTCGTGTACCTGAAGAACCTCCAGCCCTCCGTCGACGACGCGGTGGCCCAGTCCCCGGTGAAGACGAAGGTCGACGCGGCCGCCCTGACCACGCTGGAGAAGCACGGCACCGAGGTCGGCGGCCACGCGGCCTCCCACGACAGCCACCCCGGCGAGGAGTCCGGCGCCGAGGACCCCCACATCTGGCTCGACCCGGTGCGCTACGCCCAGGTCGCCCAGGGGGTCGGCAAGGCCTTCGAGAAGGCCGACCCGAAGCACGCGGCCGACTACGAGAAGAACACCGCCGCGCTGGTCGGGAAACTGACCGACCTGGACAAGCAGTTCAAGGACGGCCTGGCCCGCACGAAGACCAAGGTCTTCATCACCACGCACGCCGCCTTCGGCTACCTCGCCGAGCGCTACGGCCTGACCGAGGAGGCCATCAACGGTCTCGACCCCGAGTCCGAGCCCAGCGCCGCGCGGGTCCGGGACCTGGAGAAGATGGCCAGGGCCGACGGCGTCTCCACCGTCTTCTACGAGACGCTCGTCAGCGACAAGACCGCCAGGACCATCGCGGGCGACGCCGGCCTGAGGACCGACGTCCTGGACCCCATCGAGGGCATCACCGCCAAGTCCCGCGGCAAGGACTACTTCGCCGTCCAGGAGGCCAACCTCAAGGCCCTCCAGCAGGCGCTGGGCGCCAAGTGACCGGCAGGGAAGGCAGGATCATGGGAGAGCCCGTCATAGCCCTGCGCGGGGTGACCGCCGAACTCGGCGCCCGTCCCGTGCTGCGCGGTATCGACCTCACCGTCGGCCGCGGCGAGGTCGTCGCGCTGCTCGGCGCGAACGGCTCCGGCAAGTCCACCGCGATCCGCACGGTCATCGGCCAGGTCCCGGCGACCGGCGGCACGATCGAGCTGTTCGGCACCCCGCGCCGCGCGTTCCGCGCCTGGTCGCGCGTGGGCTACGTACCCCAGCGCACGACGGCCGCCGGCGGGGTCCCCGCGACGGTGACCGAGATCGTCTCCTCCGGGCGGCTCTCCCGCACCCGCTTCGGCGTCTTCCGCCGGGCCGACCGGGAGGCCGTGCACCGGGCCCTGGCGGCGGTCGGGATGGCCGACCGCGCCAAGGACTCGGTGAACGCCCTCTCCGGCGGCCAGCACCAGCGCGTGCTGATCGCCCGCGCGCTCGTCGCCGAACCCGAGCTGCTGATCATGGACGAGCCGATGGCGGGCGTCGACCTGGCCAGCCAGGAGATCCTCGCCCGCACCCTGAAGGAGCAGGTGGCGGCGGGCACCACGGTCCTCCTCGTGCTGCACGAACTCGGCCCGCTGGAGCCGCTGATCGACCGCGCGGTCGTCCTGCGCGACGGCTGCGTCCTGCACGACGGCCCGCCCCCGCAGGCCCTGGGCCAGCACGCGCTCCCCGGCCACGACCACGTCCACCCCCACGAGTCGATCCACACGGGACTGCTGAGCTGATGGACTTCCTGAACTACGCCTTCATGCAGCGGGCACTGCTCGCCGCCGTCCTGGTCGGCATCACCGCCCCCGCCGTCGGCATCTACCTGGTCCAGCGCCGCCAGGCCCTGATGGGCGACGGCATCGGCCATGTGGCGATGACGGGGGTGGGACTGGGCTTCCTGTTGTCGACGTCCCCCGTGTGGATGGCGACGGCGGTCTCGGTCCTCGGCGCGGTCCTGATGGAGCTGATCCGCTGGTACGGAAAGACGCGCGGCGACATCGCCCTCGCCATGCTCTTCTACGGCGGCATGGCCGGCGGCGTGATGTTCATCAACCTCGCGCCGGGCGGCTCCAACGCGAACCTGACGTCGTACCTGTTCGGCTCGCTGTCCACGGTGTCGCAGTCGGACGTCGTCTCGATCTGCCTGCTCGCCGCGTTCGTGGTGCTGGTCGCCCTCGGGCTGCGCCGCCAGCTGTTCGCGGTCAGCCAGGACGAGGAGTTCGCCCGGGTCACCGGCCTGCCGGTGCGCGCGCTCAACCTCCTGACGGCGGTGACGGCGGCGGTCACGGTCACGGTCGCGATGCGCGTGGTCGGGCTGCTGCTGGTGTCCGCGCTCATGGTCGTGCCGGTGGCGGCGGCCCAGCAGCTCACCCGCAGCTTCGCCGCCACGTTCGTGATCGCCGTCGCGATCGGCATCGCCGTGACCGTCAGCGGCACGATCACCTCCTACTACCAGGACGTCCCGCCCGGTGCGACGATCGTTCTGCTGACCATCGCCGCGTTCGTCGCGCTGACCGCGCTGGCCACCCCGCTGGCCCGGCGACGCGCCCGCGCGGCGGCCCAGGCCGGGCCCGCCGGGGACCCGGCGGAGTGCACGATCCCGACCACGATTCCGGCCACGAGAGAGGCCGGGGACGAGATCGGCGTCTGACCGCCGGCAGCCCGAGCTGGCACAATGGCCCGGGCACAGGCGAGACGTGAGGAGGCAACCGGTGACGACCGCTGGACCGCCCGTGAAGGGCCGCGCGACCCGACAGCGGGCAGCCGTGTCGGCGGCGCTGAACGAGGTGGACGAGTTCCGCAGCGCGCAGGAACTGCACGACATGCTCAAGCACAAGGGCGACTCGGTCGGGCTGACCACGGTGTACCGCACCCTCCAGTCCCTCGCCGACGCCGGCGAGGTCGACGTCCTGCGCACCTCCGACGGCGAGTCCGTCTACCGCCGCTGCTCGACCGGCGAGCACCACCACCACCTCGTGTGCCGTGCCTGCGGCAAGGCCGTGGAGGTCGAGGGCCCGGCCGTCGAGAAGTGGGCCGAGGCGATCGCGGCGGAGCACGGCTACGTCAACGTGGCCCACACCGTGGAGATCTTCGGTACGTGCGCGGACTGCGCGGGCGGCGCGTCCTAGCCGGGCGCGGCCGAAGCACCGCCCGAGTCGACGAACGGCTTCGTGAGGAGGCGGCGCAGCACGCTGCGCGGGCCCTGTCCCACAGTGCGAGGACGAGATCGCCGTCCTCGCCGTCCGTGGCTACGAAGTGGCCTGGTTCCCCTTGATGGCGGCCTCCATGGCCAGCAGTTCCTCGTTCGGCACGGCCCCGCCGAAGCGCCGGTCGCGGGAGGCGAACTCCATGCAGGCCCGCCACAGGTCGCGCCGGTCGAAGTCCGGCCACAGCACGTCCTGGAAGACCATCTCGGCGTACGCGCTCTGCCAGAGCAGGTAGTTGGAGGTGCGCTGCTCGCCGCTGGGCCGCAGGAAGAGGTCGACGTCCGGCATGTCGGGGTAGTACAGGTACTTCTGGATGGTCTTCTCGCCGACCTTGGCCGGGTCGAGCCGGCCCGCCTTCACGTCCTCGGCCAACGCCTTGGCGGCGTCGGCGAGTTCGGCACGGCCGCCGTAGTTCATGCAGAAGTACAGCGTCAGCAGGTCGTTGTCCTTGGTCTGCTCCTGGGCGACCTGGAGCTCCTTGGCGACCGACTTCCACAGCTTGGGCATCCGGCCCACCCAGCGCACCCGGATCCCGAGCGCGTCGAGCTGGTCGCGGGTCTTGCGGATGAAGTCGCGGTTGAAGTTCATCAGGAAGCGGACCTCGTCGGGCGAGCGCTTCCAGTTCTCCGTCGAGAAGGCGTACAGGGAGATGTTGCGCACCCCGACCTCGATGGAGCCCTGCAGCACGTCGAGCACCCGCTCGGCGCCGACCTTGTGCCCTTCCGTCCGGGGCAGCCCGCGCTCCTTCGCCCAGCGCCCGTTGCCGTCCATGACGATGGCCACGTGGTTCGGCACCAGCTCGCCGGGGAGCTTCGGCGCGCGGGCACCCGACGGGTGCGGCTCCGGCGCCTGGTACTCGCGGCGCTGACGCCCCAGGATCCCGCGTACGACCATGTGCTTCTCGTCTCCCTACTACCGCTAGCTTTTTTCCACGTACCGCAGTGAGCGCAGCCCGCGCTCCAGATGCCAGTGCAGGTAGGCCGACACCAGCCCACTGCCCTCGCGGACGTACCGCGCCTCGCACGTGTCCGCCGTCTCCCAGTCTCCCGTAAGCAGGGCCCCCAGGAGAACCAGGGCCTGCGGTGAGGGTACGACGCTGCCGGGCACCCGGCAGTCGACGCAGACGGAGCCGCCGGAGGCCACGGAGAAGAACCGGTTGGGTCCGGGCATCCCGCACTTCGCACAGTCGCCGAAGCTGGGGGCGTATCCGTTGACGGCGAGGGAGCGCAGCAGGAAGGCGTCGAGGACGAGGTGCGGGGCGTGCTCCCCGCGCGCGAGCGTCCGCAGGGCGCCCACGAGCAGCAGATACTGCTGCACCGCCGGCTCCCCCTCGTGATCGGTGAACCGCTCGGCGGTCTCCAGCATGGCCGTCCCGGCGGTGTAGCGGGCGTAGTCGGTCACGATGCCGCCGCCGTACGCCGCGATGGTCTCACTCTGCGTGCACAGCGGCAGCCCGCGCCCGACCAGCTCGCTCCCGCGCGCGAAGAACTGCACGTCGACGTGGGAGAAGGGCTCCAGCCGGGCCCCGAACTTCGACTTCGTCCGCCGCACCCCGCGCGCCACGGCGCGTACCCGCCCGTGACCGCGCGTGAGCAACGTGATGATCCGGTCCGCCTCACCCAGCTTCTGGGTGCGCAGCACGATGCCGTCGTCGCGGAACAGGCTCATGCCGTCCATTCTCACGTACGGGGACCACTGCGCTGTCCGTCCGGGCGAAAACAGCCGATATGCATGGAGGGGGCCATTCCCTGTGCGCCCCCTTGACCGCCCCCAAAGCCCCTTTTATGGTCACGCTGACCGAACCGGACGTAGGACGTCGTACCTCCTCTCTCACCTCCCCGACCTCGCTGGAGGCCCCGTGCGTGACGACGTGACCCGCGACCTGCCGGCCCCGCGCCGCCGGTCCTTCCTGAAAGGCGCCGGCGCGCTCGGGCTGGCCGCCGCCCTGCCGTCCACGCTGGCCGCCTGCTCGGGCGGGCCGCAGTCCACGAACGACACCGGGGGCGGCGGCAGCGGGAAGGACCGGACGCTGACCGCCGTGATCGGGTACGGCAACGACGGCAGCTGGGATCCGACCCAGACGGCGTCGGCCTTCTCGATGGCCGCCAACAACCACATCTACGAGGGCCTGCTGGACACCGATCCGATCAGCCGGGTGCCGTATCCCGCCCTCGGCACCGAGGTGCCCGGCGACCCCGGCGCCACCACCTGGACGTTCGGCCTGCGGAAAGGGGCCACCTTCCACGACGGCGCGCCCGTCACCGCCGACGACGTCGTGTTCGTCTTCGACCGGATCCTCGACCCGAAGACCCCGACCCTCGCCAAGGGGTTCTTCGAGAGCTGGCTGAAGGAAGTCCGGAAGGCGGACGACCGCACCGTCGAGCTCGTCCTCAAGTTCCCCTTCCCGGACGGGCTTTCGCGGCTCACCCTGGCCAAGATCATGCCGAAGCACGTGTTCTCCCGGCCCGGCGGCTGGGACAGGGCGATCGCGGGGCTGGCGGTCGGCTCGGGGCCGTACCGGCAGAGTGCGCATCATCCGAAGTCGAACACGACGTTCGAGGCGTTCGCCGCGTACAACGGGCCGCGCCCGGCCGCCTTCAGGCGGATGAACTGGCTGACGATCGTCGACGCGGCGCCGCGCGTCGCGAAGATCTCCGGGTCCGACGCCGGCGCGCAGATCGCGGACAACATCCCTTACGCCAACATCGCACGGCTGGAGCAGGGCGGGCTGACGGTCTCGGGCGGGGCCGGGATGAACAACCTCTTCCTGATGTTCAACACCGCGCACAAGCCCTTCGACGACGTGCGCGTGCGGCAGGCGCTCCACTACGCCATCGACCGGCGGAAGATGGTGCAGGTCGCCCTCCGGGGGCACGGGAAGCCCGCCTCTTCCTTCCTCGATGAGGGGAATCCGTCGTACCGGCGGGCGAAGACCGTCTACGACCACGACCCCGAGAAGGCGAAGGCGCTGCTGAAGGCCGCCGGGGTCAGCGGGCTGAAGGTCAACATCCTCGCGGTGAACGTCAGTTGGATCGTGGACTGCCTGCCGACCATCAAGTCCTCCTGGGACGCGATCGGCGTCGGGACGACGCTGGCGCCGCAGGAGACCACGGCCGTGTTCACCAAGATGGACCAGAAGCAGGACTACCAGGTGGTGGCGGCGGCCTCCAATCCCAATCAGTTCGGGCTCGACGCCGACCTGATCATGCACTACAACTACGGGCCGCAGAACCTGTGGATGGGGTACACGCGATGGGCCGGCGATCCCGTCGCCCAGCGGCTCTTCGCCGACATGGACCGGGCGACCGCAGAGCCCGACCCCGCGAGGAAGAAGGCGCTCGTCCAGGACTGCATCGACGTCGTCGCCGAGCAGGCGGTGCTGTACCCCGTCGTCCACAACGAGCTGATGACGGCCTGGGATCCGCGCAGGCTCACCGGGATAAGGGCCCAGCCGTACCCCGGGATCAACGTGCTCCAGGCCAAGTGGGTCTGACGGCATGACGGCCGTCGTACGGATCCTGCTGCGCCGTGTCGCCCTGCTGGTGCCGCTGCTGCTCGGGATCGTGCTGTTCGTGTTCCTGGTGATGCGGTTCTCCGACGTCGACCCGGCGTCCGCGTTCTTCCAGGGCGCGAACCCGACCCCGCGGCAACTGCACGACTTCCGGGAGCGCAACGGACTGCTGAATCCGCTGCCCGTGCGCTACGTCCACTTCGTCGGCGGCCTGCTGCACGGCGACCTCGGCACCAGCGCCCTGACCCGCGCGCCCGTCGTCGACCAGGTCACCACCGCGCTGCCGCTCACCCTCCAGCTGACCTTCCTCGGCCTCGGCGTCGCCGTGGTGCTGGCGCTGGCGGGCGGGGTCACGGCCGCCGTGTACCGGGACCGGGTGCCGGACCAGGTCATCCGGGTCGTCTCGCTCGTCGGGGTCGCCGCGCCCGGGTTCTGGCTGGCGCTGCTGATGATCCAGTACCTGGCGGTGGACCGGGGCTGGTTCCCGACCGGCGGATACATCAACCCGGCCGATTCGCTCACCGGTTGGCTCAGGACGATGGCGCTGCCCGCCTTCGCGCTGTCGCTGCCGGTCGCCGCCCAGCTCATCCGGATCGTGCGGACGTCCGTCGTGGAGGAGCTGGACAGGGACTACGTCCGGACGGCGATCGGGAGCGGGCTGCCGCCCCTCGTGGTGGTGGGGCGGAACGTGCTGCGCAACGCCCTCGTCAATCCGCTCACCGTGCTCGGGCTGCGGGTCGGCTATCTGCTCGGCGGTGCCGTCGTCATCGAGACGATCTTCTCGCTGCCCGGCATGGGCAAGCTGATGATCGACGCCGTGCAGAACGGCGACCCGGCCGTGGTGCAGGGGGTCGTGCTCACCACGGCCACCGGGTTCGTCGTCGTGAACCTCGTCATCGACATCCTGTATCTGCTGGTCAACCCACGTCTGAGGGCGGCCTGATGGACACCCGCGCCGGCCTCGTCGAACGGCTCACCCGGCCCGGCGGCGTCCGGCTGCGCGGCTGGCGCCGGCTGCCGCCGCCGTCGAAGCTCGCCGTCTGCTTCCTGGCGGTCGTGATCCTGGTCGCCGTGTGCGCCCCGCTCCTCGCCCCCGACGACCCGCTCGACCAGCGGGCCCCGGCCGGCGGCAGCGGGCATCCGTCGGCCGCGCACTGGCTCGGACAGGACAGCCTCGGCCGGGACATCCTGAGCCGGCTGATGTACGGCGCTCGCTGGTCGCTGGCCATCGGGCTGGGGGCGACGGGGCTCGCGCTGGTCGTCGGCGCCGTCGTCGGGGCGGTCGCGGCCACCTCCCGCAAGGGGGTCGACGAGACGCTGATGCGCTGCCTGGACGTCGTCATGGCGTTTCCCGGCATCGCGCTCGCGGCCGTCCTCGTCGCGGTGTTCGGCGGCGGGATCGGGGTCCTGGTCTGCGCCATCGCGTTTCTGTTCACGCCGTCCGTCGCCCGGGTCGTACGCGCCAACGTGCTCGACCAGTACGGGGAGGACTACGTCACCGCCGAGCGGGTCATCGGGGCCCGCACCCCGCACATCGTGCTGCGGCACGTGGCCGTCAACTGTGCCGCGCCCGTGCTCGTCTTCTGCACGGTCCAGGTCGCCGAGGCGATCGTGTTCGAGGCGTCGCTGTCGTTCATCGGGGCGGGGGTGCGGCCGCCGGATCCGTCCTGGGGCAGTGTCATCGCCGACGGCAAGAACATGGTGCTGACCGGCGGCTGGTGGGCGACCGTCTTCCCCGGGCTGCTGATCCTGCTCACCGTGCTGTCGCTGAACATCCTCTCCGAGGGGGTGTCGGACGCGTGGGCCGCGCCGGCCGCCCGTGAAGTGGCGGCCCCCGAGGGCCAGTTGGAGGAGGCGGTACCGGGTGACGTGCTCCCCCTGCCGGGGCTGTCCCAGGCGGCGCGGCGGCTGCGTGCGCGCGCCCGGCCCCGGCCCGACCGCGGCGGGCAGCCGGTGCTCGCCGTGGAGAACCTCGCCATCGGCTTCCCGGACCGGCACCGGGGCGTGGACATCGTCGCCGGGGTCGGCTTCGAGGTGTACCCGGGCGAAGTGCTGGGCCTGGTCGGCGAGTCGGGCTGCGGGAAGTCGCTGACCGCGCTCACGATCATGGGCCTCCAGCCGAGACAGGCCCGGGTGCGCGGGCAGGTGCGGTTCCAGCGGCGGAACCTGCCGGCCGAGCCGATGCGGGTACGGCGCCGGCTGCTCGGGCACGAGATGGCGATGGTCTACCAGGACGCCCTGTCCTCGCTGAACCCCGCCATGACCATCCGCGCCCAGCTGCGGCAACTGGTGCGGCGCGGGGGCCGTCGCAGCCCGGGCGAACTGCTGGAGCTGGTCGGGCTGGACCCGGAGCGCACCCTGCGCAGCTATCCGCACGAGCTGTCCGGCGGGCAGCGCCAGCGCGTGCTGATCGCCATGGCCCTGTCCCGCGAACCCGGGCTGATCGTCGCCGACGAGCCGACGACCGCCCTCGACGTCACCGTGCAGGCCCAGGTGATGGAGCTGCTGCTGCGGCTGCGCGAGGAGCTGGGCTTCGCGCTGATCCTGGTCTCGCACGACCTCGCGCTGATCGCCGACGTCACCGACCGGGTGGTGGTGATGTACGGCGGGCAGATCGTGGAGAGCGGGGTGACCGCCGACCTGGTGGCGGCGCCGGCCCACCACTACACGCGCGGGCTGCTCGGCAGCGTGCTGTCGCTGGAGTCGGCCGAGGAACGGATGACGCAGATCAGGGGAGTCGTGCCCTCCCCCGCCGACTTCCCGGCGGGCTGCCGCTTCGCCGACCGCTGCCCGCGCGCGAGCGAGGTGTGCCACGAGCACGCGCCGGCCCTCACCGGCACGGCCACGCACACGGCGGCCTGCCATCACCCGGCCGTGCCCGTGGAACCCGTGGAGGAGACGCTCCAGTGACCGCGATCATCGACGTACGGGACGCCCATGTCGTCCACAAGGCGCGCGGCGGCGGTCTGTTCGCCCGCGACCGGGTGTACGCCCTGACCGGCGCCGATCTGTCCGTGGCGGCCGGTGAGACGGTCGGGGTCGTCGGCGAGTCGGGGTGCGGGAAGTCGACGCTGGCGAAGGTGCTGGTCGGTGTCCAGCGGCCGGTCTCGGGGGCGGTGGCGTTCCGGGGGCGGGACCTGTGGGCGATGCCGGCCGGGGAGCGGCGGGCCACGGTCGGCGCGGGCGTCGGCATGATCTTCCAGGACCCGTCGACCGCGCTGAACCGGCGGCTGCCCGTGCGCCGGATCCTGCGCGACCCGCTGGACGTCCACGAGCGCGGCAGCCGGGCGGAACGGGACGTGCGCGTAAGGGAGTTGATGGGCCTGGTGGGCCTGCCCCGGGCGCTCGCCGACGCCCTGCCCGGGCAGCTCTCCGGCGGGCAGCGCCAGCGCGTCGCCATCGCCCGCGCGCTCGCCCTGGACCCGGCGCTGGTCGTCGCCGACGAGCCGACCAGCGCGCTCGATGTGTCGGTGCGCGCGCAGATCCTCAATCTCCTGCTGGACCTGAAGGACCGGCTCGGGCTGGCGCTGGTGTTCGTCTCGCACGACATCCAGACGGTACGGCGGATGAGCGACCGGGTGATCACCATGTACCTGGGCCGGATCGTGGAGGAGACCCCGGCCGACCGGGTGACGGACGCGGCCCGGCACCCGTACACCCGCGCGCTGTTCTCGGCCACGCCCGGACTGCTGGATCCCGTCGACCCGATCCCGCTGACCGGGCCGGTGCCGTCGGCGACCCGGCCGCCGAGCGGCTGCCCGTTCCGCACCCGGTGCTGGAAGGCGGACGCGGTGTGCGCGGAGTCGATGCCGGACTTCTCGGCCGCGTCACGGCCCGGACACCGCTACCGCTGCCACCATCCTGTGGAGGAGGACCGGCCGACCCGCGACCTGGCCCGACAGAGCCTGCCACAGGAGCCCTGAATGACGTTCCCCGTCCCGCTCACCGGTGTCGTCCCGCCCGTCTGCACTCCCCTGACACCGGAGCGCGAGGTGGACGTGCCCTCGCTGCTCCGGCTGGTGGACCATCTGGTGGGGGGCGGGGTGCACGGGCTGTTCCTGCTCGGCTCGACCTCCGAGGCGGCCTTTCTGACGGACCGGCAGCGACGGCAGGTCGTGTCGGCGGTCGTCGCGCACGTGGGCGGCCAACTGCCCGTCATCGCCGGTGCCATCGACATGAGCACGCCCCGCGTCCTGGACCATGTCACGGCGGTGACGGCGGCCGGGGCACAGGCGGTGGTCGTCACCGCGCCCTTCTACACCCGCACCCACCCCGCGGAGATCGTCCGCCACTACCGGCGGCTCGCGGCGGTGAGCGAGGTGCCCGTCATCGCGTACGACATCCCGATGGCCGTGCACACCAAGCTGCCCGCCGATCTGGTGCTGGGGCTGGCCGCCGACGGGGTGCTGGCGGGGCTCAAGGACTCCAGCGGGGACCTGGGCGCCTTCCGGGAGGTCGTCACGGGCGCCCGCGCGCACGCCGGGTTCAGCGTGCTGACCGGCTCCGAGCTGATCGTGGACTCCGCGCTGGCGCTCGGTGCCGACGGCTGCGTGCCGGGGCTCGGCAACGTCGACCCGCACGGGTACGTCCGGCTGTACCGGCTGTGCCGGGCGGGCGACTGGGCGGGGGCGCGGGCCGAACAGGAGCGGCTGTGCGCGCTGTTCGGGCTGGTCGGGGTCGGCGACCCGGGTCGGATGGGCGGGAGTTCCTCGGCACTGGGCGCGTTCAAGGCGGCCCTGCAGCTGCGCGGGATCATCGACTGCCCGGTGACGGCCGAGCCGCAGGTGCCGCTGTCCGGCGAGGAGACGGAGAAGGTCGGCAAGTTCCTGGCGGCGGCGGGGTTGCTCTAGGGGCATGCCGGGGCGGTCAGGCCGGGCAGCGGAGGCAGGCGCGGACCTCCCGGCCGCCGCGTGTCTGGTGGATCTCGGTCGACTGCGCGAGGCAGGTGACGATGCCGGTGCCGCGGCCGTGTTCGTCCGGGGCGACGTCGTGCGGACCGTGCTCCACCGCGGTGCCCGAGTCGCTGACCACGATGGACAGGGCGCCCTGGTCGAGGACGAGCACCAGCGTCATGCACTCGCGGCCGTACCGGGCGGCGTTGGCGGTGAGTTCGTCGACGATGAGGACGGCGGAGTCGCGCTCGCTCTCGGGCACGCTCCAGCACTCCAGCAGATCCGCCGTGAAGTGACGCGCGGCGGAGACATGTGCCTCCCGTGCGGGCAGGGTCAGCGTCGCCCGCTGGGAACAGGGCCCTGGGCTGGTGCGCCCGGGATCGGTCACATACATGGTCTTCCGGCTCTTCTGTGTGGGTGCGAAAGCTGTAGGTGAGCGCTCATCCGGTAATACGCACGGCGACGGGCGTACGGTTCGAGCGATCTGCACCTTTTTGCGCCCGGATTTCTACGCCCGGATCACGCCCGGATCGTGACCAGCTTCTGGCCGTTGCCGGCGACGATCTCGAAGTGCTCGATGGCTCCGGGAGACATGGGGACCGCTCCCGGGATCCTCGTCCCGGCCGGGTACGCGCCGGCCCGCCAGGTGGCGGCGTCCGCCCTGGCCCCGCCGGACCCGACCGCCTGCAGCCGGCAGACGATGCCGGCCGGCGCACCATGCGCCGAGACCCGCAGGACACTGCCCCAGGCCGACGGGAAGACCTCCACCGAGGCGGTGACGCCGGTGGCGGCGTCACTCCCGGAGAAGGTGCGCGCCGGAGTCGACGTGGCGGCCCCGGGCGGCCCGCCCTGGCTCGTCACGGACGCGCCGGTCACCAGCCAGGTGCCGCCGGCCGCCGCCGCCGCGACCAGCATCAGGGAGGCGGCCGCGCCGGCCAGCTGCCACCGCACGGCCCTGCGGCGCCTGGCCGCGGCCTGCCCGAGCATCCCGTCGAGCAGCCCGGCCCCGGGAGCCCGAGTCGCCGCGGGCGGCGCGCTCCCGGCCGCCCGCCGCACCAGGCGGCCGGCCGGCTCCTCGTCGCCCGCGGGCACCGCACCGCCCGCCGCCTCGGCCGCCGTGACCGTCGCGAGCAGCGCCGGCAGTCCGGCCAGCTGCTCGTACTCCGCCCGGCACGCGTCGCACGTCGCCAGATGGGCGCGCACCTGTTCCGTCTCGGCCGGGGACAGCGCGCCCAGGACGTACCCGCCGAGCGCCATCCGCAGAGCCTCGTGGTCCGCGTTCACGGCCGGCGCCTCCTCCGTGCCTCGGTCATGGCTCGATGCCTCGTTCCTGCAACGCGAGCCGGAGGGCGTGCAGGGCGTAGTACGTCCGCGACTTGACGGTGCCCAGCGGGATGCCCAGCACGTCCGCCGCCTCCGCCATGGTCCGGCCCCGGTAGTACGTCTCGACCAGTACGGCGCGATGGTCCGCGGACAGCGTCCGGACGGCGTCGGCCACCGCCCAGCTCTGCAGCGCCTGCTCGATCCGGTCCTCGCCCGCCGTCCGCTCGGCGACCCGGTCCAGTGCGTCGCCGCCGGTCTCCGCGGGCCGGGCCTGCCGGGCCCGGTGGGCGTCGATGACCAGGTGCCGGGCGACCGTGAACAGCCAGGCCCGGGCGGAACCACGGCGGGGTTCGAACGCGGTGGGGTGCCGCCACGCCCGCAGCAGCGTCTCCTGTACGACATCCTCGGCCCACTGCCGGTCTCCTGACGTCAGGCGCAGCGCGTAGTGGAACAGGGGCCCCGCGTGCTCGGCGTACAGAGTGCGGAGCAGCTCCTCATCCGTGGCCGGCACGGTCCCTTCACCAGGGACACGGCGCGCGGAGCGATCCGTATCGGCTGTCCCGCCACGTCTGCGGGCGCTCCATGGCATAAGCAGATCATTACGCATTTGCTCACTTTTGTCGCGTATCGACCGAACCGGTCGGCATCACCGCCCGTGAAGTCAGGAAAGGGCAGACACATCCCCGTTCCCGAGAGGTGAGGAGCGAACACCATGCACCCGAACTTCGGTCACTCCGTCCGGCGCTCACTCGTCACGGCCGGGCTCGCCACCGTGACGGCGGCCGGACTGGGGTTTCTCAGCGCGTGCGGCCAGTCCCCGCACACCACCTCGGTCGGCGCCATCACGGCCGGTCCCGGTCAGCACCAGATGGCCGGGATGCCCGGCGCCTCCGCACCGGACCCCGCGGCGAGCACCGTGACGATCAGGAGCTTCGCGTTCACCCCGGCCACCCTGAAGGTCAAAGCGGGCACGACGGTGACCTGGACCAACCAGGACACCGACGCCCACACCGTCACCAGCGCCACCCCGGGCGGACCGCTGCACTCGCCCGCCCTGGCCACCCACGCCGGCTACAGCCACCGGTTCACCGAACCGGGCACCTACGCCTACCTCTGCACCATTCATCCCTTCATGACGGCCACGGTGGAGGTGACCCGATGACCGGGTACCGCGAGCACGACATGACGCGACGTCAACTCATACGGCACGCGGGGTGGTTCGGCGGGGCCGTCGTGCTGACCGTGGCCGGCGGAGAGGTGATCAGCCACATCGCCGGCCCCCGGGACACCCTCGCCAGGGCCGCCGCGCCGACCACCGGCGCCCTGCGGTTCGTGCAGGTCTCCGACAGCCACATCGGCTTCCACGGGCCGGCGAACCTGGACGTGGCCGGCTCGTTCACCGAAGCCATCGACCAGGTCAACGCGCTCGGCTTCCGGCCCGACTTCGTCATGCACAGCGGCGATCTGACCCACCTGTCCACGACGGGCCAGTTCGACCAGGTCAGGCAGATGATGACCCGGCTGCGGACGGACCGCGTCTTCACCGTGCCGGGCGAGCACGACTCCATCGGCGACGCGGGCCGCGCCTACCGGCAGGTCTTCGGCAGGGGCACGCTCGGCGACGGCTGGTACAGCTTCGACACCCACGGAGTGCACTTCGTCGCCCTGGTCAACACCCTGAGACTGGAGAAGCTGGGCCACCTCGGGACCGAGCAGATCGACTTCGTGCGGCGGGACCTGGCGGGGCAGTCGCCGGACACCCCGATCGTGGTCTTCAGCCACATCCCGCTGTTCGCCATGTACCCCCGGTGGGGCTGGAGCACGGACGACGCGTTGAAGGTGATCGCGCTCCTGCGCCGGTTCTCCTCGGTGACCTGTCTCAACGGACACGTCCACCAGCTGTTCACCAAGACGGAGGGCAACATCACCTTCCACTCCGCCACCACCACCGCCTACCCGTTGCCGAAGCCGGGTCGGGCCCCCGCCCCCGCGCCGCAGGTCGTACCCGCCCGGCAGCTCAGGGCCGCGCTCGGCATCCGCACCGTGGGGTACCGGCAGGGCGACCGGGAACTGGCGGTCAAGGACCAGCGGCTGGCATGAGCGAGGGCACGTCCAGCCTGCGGAACTCCAGGCTCTCGTAGCTCTGGGCGGTGCCCGTCTCGTACAGGACGCCGACCGTGGCGGGGCCCAGCTGGACCAGGTCGGAGTAGGCGGCCGGGCGGTCGGAGAGGGTGAGCCGCTTGGTGAAGGTGCGGCCGCCGTCCGTGCTGGTCCACAGGGCGAGCGCCCGGCGGGCGGTCGGCACGGAGGGGGCGGAGAACAGCAACGGGGCGCCCGGTCCCCGGAGTTGGAGGACGCTGCCCTGGACCACGGGGACGTCGGACAGACTCGGCTGACGGGCGTACGGGCGGTCGAGGGAGCGGCCGCCGTCCCCGGAGTAGCTGTCGAGGCGGTTGCCGGGGGCGCTGCCGTACTGGTCACGGGCGTTGAAGTAGAGCCTGCCGTCCGGGAGTTGCGCCGCCGTCGTCTCGTTGACGTTGGTCACACCGTGGGTGCTGTCCGTCACGAAGCCCAGGTGCCAGGTGCGCCCGCCGTCGTCGCTGTAGAGCGCGTGGCCGCCGTCGCGGCCGGAGCCGGAGGAACCGGAGGAACCGGCGGGCGGGGCGACGGAATGGTTCGCGGGGACGAGGAGACGGCCTCGGTGCGGGCCCCGGGTGAGGGCGACGGCGTGGCCGGGGCCGGTGGCGTACCAGCGCCAGTCGGATCGCTTCACCTGAGCGGTGATGTCGGCCGGGGGTGAGAAGCGGCGGCCGTCGTCCCGGCTGCGCTGGACGTACACCCGGCGCTCCCCTTCGCCGCTCATGATCTCACCCTCTGCCGCCGCCCCACTGTTCCCGCAGGTCACGAGCACGACGGCGCCGGTACGCGGGTCCACGACCGGCGCCGGGTTGCCCCGGGTGTCCCCGTCCCCGGGCGTCACGACGGTCAGCGGACCCCAGGTGCAGCCGCCGTCGGTGGAGCGGCGCAGGACGACGTCGATGGCACCGGTGTCCCGAGCGTCGTACCGCCGCCCCTCGGCGAAGGCCAGCACCGTGCCCTGCCGGGTGCGGACGACCGCCGGGATGCGGTAGGTGTGGTAGCCGCCCAGGCCCGAGACGTAGGGGACGGAGGAGGCGCAGCCGTGCGAGGGGGGCGCGGGTGCGGCCCCGGCGGGCAGGGCGGCGGCGAGCGGGGGGAAGAGG
Source organism: Streptomyces sp. NPDC025793 (assembly GCF_055558375.1). Lineage (NCBI taxonomy): Bacteria > Bacillati > Actinomycetota > Actinomycetes > Kitasatosporales > Streptomycetaceae > Streptomyces > Streptomyces sp. NPDC025793. The sequence goes on from NZ_JBVHMR010000027.1 coordinate 28,906, forward strand.
CCGAGGGCGGTGAGGAGGACGAGGGCGGTGAGCGGGGTGCGGCGGAGCGGGGTCATCCGCTCATCGTCGTCGTAAGCCCTCCCTCCGGCGGGTAGCCCACGCTCGTGCCGCTGCCGGACGGTGGCACGCCGAGGCGGCCGTCGCGGACCTCGACGACGCGGTCGGCGGCGCGCAGGTGCGTGCGGTCGTGGGTGACCAGGACGGTGGCGGTGCCCCGCTCGCGGGTCAGCCGGGTGATCAGGTCGACGACGGCGGCGCCGCGTTCGTGGTCGAGGGCGCTGGTGGGTTCGTCGACCAGGAGCAGGGTCGGCTCGTTCATCAGCGCGCGGGCGATGCCGACCCGCTGGCGCTGGCCGCCGGAGAGCTGGTGGGGGCGCCGGCCGGCCCGGTCGGCGAGGCCCACCGCGGCCAGCAGCTCCAGGGCCCGGCCGCGCGCCCTGGCCGGTGAGCGCCCGTCGATCGAGGCCATGAGCTGGAGCTGTTCGACCGCGGTGAGCGAGGGCAGCAGATGGGGCTGCTGGAAGACGATGCCGATGGTGCGGCGGCGCAGCTCGGTCAGTTCCGCGCGGCTCAGACCGGTCGTGGTGACACCGTCGACGCTGACCGTGCCGGCGTCGGGCGTGACGAGGGTGGCGGCGACGGCGAGGAGGCTGGACTTGCCGGAGCCGGAGGGTCCGGCCACGGCGGTCAGGGTGCCCCTGGGCACGTGCAGGGTGACGTGGTCGAGGGCGGTCAGGCGGTCGTCGCCGTCGGGGTAGGTGAGGGTGACGTCGGACAGGTCGAGGCTCATCGGGCGCTCCCCAGGGCGGTCAGCGGGTCCACCGAGGTGATGCGGCGGACGGACAGGGCGGCCCCGAGCGCGCCGAGCAGGATCATGACGGCGGCGGGGGCGAGGACGGTGGCAGGGGTGAGGAGGAAGGGCACCGTGTCCGGTACGACGAGGGCGCCGAGCGCGGCGGCGATGCCGGTGCCGAGGAGTGTGCCGCCGACGAGCAGGGCGGCGGCCTGGCCGAGGGCGTCCCTCAGCAGGTGCGCGGTGGAGGCGCCGAGCGCCTTCAGTACGGCGATGTCGCCGCCGCGCTGGATGGTCCAGACGGTGAAGAAGGCGCCGACGACGAGCGCGGAGATGGCGAACAGGAAGCCGCGCATCAGCTGGAGGGAGCCGTTCTCCGAGGCGTAGGAGCCGATCGCGGACAGCGAGCCGTCCTTGGTCACGGTCCTGGTGCCGATGGCCCGGTCGGCGGCCGCGACATCGGCGCCGCCGGTCGTGTCCAGGGCGATCACCGTCGCCGTCGCTCCGGCACCGGCACCGGCGGCGCCGGGAGGCGCCACGCTCCCCCAGGCGGTGAGGCCGGTCCAGATCACGGGGGTGTGGCTGAAGGAGGCGTCGCCCGCCACGGCCGCCACCGTCAGCTTCCGGCCGGCCAGGGTGAAGGTGTCGCCGGGTGCGAGGCCGCCGAGGCCGGCGGCGGCGGCGGTGGACAGCACCGCCGTACGGTCGTGGATCGCGGCGCCGTCGGGGGCCAGGCGGGAGCCGGGGCGGACGCCGAAGGCGGAGACCGGGGTGCTCCGGTCGCCCGCGGTGGCCCTCGTGGTGGTGATCCCGAGCGGTTCGGCGCGCAAGACGCCGGGTACCCCGGCCCACCGTTGCCACTGGCCGGCGGTGACGGTGGAGTCGCCGTACGACAGGCTCCGCCCCGGTCCGGGGGCAGCGAAGGCGATCCGGTCGGCGGGCAGGCCGGTGATCGCGGAGATGTTCTGCCGGCCCAGACCGGCGGTCAGTGCGGACAGCAGCCCGACCAGCAGGGTGATCAGGGTGATGACGGTTCCCATCAGGGCGAAGCGGCCCTTGGCGAACCTCAGGTCTCTCCAGGCGACGAACACGGCTGCGACTGCTCTCTGCGGAGGTGGACGGAGTGTGCCTCCACCGTCGCCGCCCGCGCCCGCCGCGGGCATCTGGCGACGGAGGTCACTTCGCGGATCGAACGGCGGTGCCCGGATTGCAACTTTCGACAGAGGCCGGGCCGTGGCTCGTCTCCGTACCCTGGGGGGACTGTGAACCACGCTGGTAGGACCGTGAACACCGCCGCCCCCGCCCTGACCCCGACCACCCGGGCCCTGTCCTGGTGCCTGCACCTGCTCGTCGTCGGCCTCCTCGCGCTCGCCGCCGTCCGGGCCGTGACCGACGGCCGGCCGCACGCCGCGCCGGCCCTCGCCGGGGCCGCCGGGTGCGCTCTGGTGTACGCGGCGGGCCCGCTGCTGCCCCGGGTCCGCGGCGACCGGCGGGCCGCCGCCTGGTGGCTGGCGGCCGTCGGCGCGGCGTGGCTGGTGCTGCTGGCGCTGTCCGCCGACGGCGTGTGGGTGGCCTTCCCGCTGTACTTCCTCCAGCTCCATCTGCTGCCGCGCCGCTCGGGCCTGGCCGCCGTGGCCGCGACCGCGGGCGCGGCGATCGCCGCGTTCGCCGCGCATCAGGGCGCCTTCAGCGCGGCCATGGCGATCGGTCCGGCGCTCGGGGCCGCCGTCGCGGTCGCGGTGGTGTGGGGATACCAGGCGCTGTACCGGGAGAGCGAGCGGCGCCGGCGCCTGATCGAGGAACTCACCGCCACCCGCGCCGACCTGGCCGAGGCCCAGCACACCGCGGGAGTGCTGGCCGAGCGCGAGCGGCTGGCCCGCGAGATCCACGACACCCTCGCGCAGGGCCTGTCCAGCATCCAGCTGCTGCTGCGGGCCGCCGAGCGGACCCTGCCCGACGGTGCGCAGAGCGCGGCGCGGCACGTCGGCCAGGCCCGCCAGGCCGCGGTGGACAGCCTCGCCGAGGCCCGCCGCTTCGTCGCCGCCCTCGCCCCGCCCGCCCTGGAGGGCAGCACCCTGCCGGACGCGCTGGAGCGGCTGTGCGCCACCACCGGCACCCGGCACCGGCTCACCGCCCGGTTCCGCCCGGTCGGTGCGCCGCTCGCCCTGCCGACCGCGCACGAGGTGGCCCTGCTGCGCATCGCCCAGTCCGCGCTCGCCAACACCGTGCGCCACGCGGGCGCGACCGCCGTGGAGGTCACCCTCGGCCGCCTCGACGACGAGGCCGTCCTCACGGTCGTCGACGACGGCGCCGGCTTCGAGCCCGGCCGGCTGCCCGCGCCCGACCCGGAGACGGGCGGCTTCGGCCTGGCCGCCATGCGCGCCCGCATCCGCGCCCTGGGTGGCACCCTGACCGTCGACTCCGCCCCGGGCCACGGCACCACCCTGACCGCCCGGCTCCCGCTCACGCGGACCCGGACCGCCGACGCCGGGACCGCGTCCGCCGGAACCGAGGCCCACCGGTGACCGCCCACCCGAACCCCACCGGCCGCACCGGCCCCACCGACCACACGGACCTCCCCCGGCCCGCCCGCACCGACATCCCGCCGCTGCCGCGGCAGTTGCCCGCCGAGACGAAGGCCCGCCCGTGACCGCCCACCCGGATCCCACCGGCCGCACCGGCCCCGCCGACCACGCGGACCTCCCCGTCCGGCTGCTTCTCGCCGACGACCACCCGGTCGTGCGGGCCGGGCTGCGGGCCGTGCTGGAGACCGAGCCGGGGCTCGTGGTCGTGGCGGAGGCGGCCACCGCCGAGGAGGCCGTCCTCCGGGCCGGGGCGGGTGACGTCGACGTCGTGCTGATGGACCTCCGGTTCGGCACGGGGATGGGCGGGGCGGAGGCCACCGCCGCGATCACCGCCCGGCCGGGTGCCCCCCGGGTCGTGGTCGTCACCACCTACGACTCCGACGCCGACACCCTCCCGGCCATCGAGGCCGGTGCCACGGGCTACCTGCTCAAGGACGCTCCCCCGGAGGAGCTGGCCGCGGCCGTGCGCTCGGCGGCCGCCGGCCGTACCGCGCTGGCGCCCGCGGTCGCGGACCGGCTCTTGAACCGGCTGCGCGCCCCCGGCACCTCACTGACCCGGCGCGAGACCGAGGTGCTCGCCCTGGTCGCCGAGGGGCTGTCCAACCAGGCCGTGGGCCGTCGGCTCCACCTCACCGAGGGCACGGTGAAGTCCCATCTGGCCCGCGTCTACGCCAAGTTGGGCGTCGACTCCCGCACCGCCGCCGTCGCCGCGGCCACCGACCTCGGTCTCATCCGGCGCCCGTGAACGCGACCGGGCCTGTGCTTGTGCCCGTCAGGACGGGGTCGTCCGCGCCGCGGCCAGCAGGCGGGTGACGTCGGGGGCGCAGATGGTCAGGGCGGCGCCCACCGTGGTGAGGGCGTCGCGCTCGGCCGGGGTGTAGGGGCCGTCGGCCAGCGCGATGCGGGCGGCCTGAAGGAGCAGGGACTCGCGGCCGGCGGGGGCGAGGTGCGGGGCGAGCGGGTCCAGGGCCTCGTGCAGCTCTATCGTCAGGCTCGCGCCGCAGGGCTGCTCGAAGACCCGGCCGGTGTCGGCGGCGAGTGCCTCGACCAGGGCGGCCAGCCGGTCCTCGGTGCAGTCCTCGAAGCCGGCCGCGCGGACCGCGGCGGCGGCGGTCTCCAGGGCCGTACGGGAACCGGTGCCGCCCGCGGCGAGCACGGCGAGGGCGACGGTGTGCACGGCGTCGCGGAGCATCGCGGAGAAGCGGCGGGTGGTGGGGTGGTCGAGGACGTCGGTGCCGTAGTGCTCGGCGCACGCCGCGCACTCCACGACCGGTCCGGCCGTCCCGCGCGCCAGCAGCGGCAGCCCGAGCAGGGTGAGCCGGCGACGGCCGGTGAGCCGTTGGTAGTTGCGGTCGCCCCCACAGCCGGGGCAGTAGAACTCGCCGTCGCCCACGGGCGTCCATGCGGTGCGCGCGCCGAGGAGGCGCAGGACCCGGCCGTTTCGTCCCCGTACTGGCAGCACGTCGCACCTCCGTAACCGCGCGGCAACATCGCCGTGCTGGCGTGATGTTAGCCACATCACGGAGGCTGAGTCAGTACCCCGGAAGAGACCTTTCTGTTACCTGCCCGGCACAGTGGCCGAAAACGGCGGCGCCCCGACCGCCGTATACAGCGGTCGGGGCGCCGAAACCCCCGGTCAGAGGGATCAGCGGGCCGCGCGGTTGACGGCCGAGACGACCGCCTTCAGCGACGCACGCGTCGTGTTCGCGTCGATGCCGATCCCCCACAGGACCTTGCCGTCGATCGCGCATTCGATGTAGGAGGCGGCCTGCGCGGAGGCGCCCTCGCTCATCGTGTGCTCCTGGTAGTCCAGCAGGCGTACGTCGACGCCGATGGACTCCAGGGCGTCGAAGAAGGCCGAGATCGGACCGTTGCCGGTACCGGTCAGGACGGTGTCCTCGCCGTCGACCGTGGCCTCGACCGTCAGCGCGTCGACGCCGTCGGTGTCCGTGGTGGACTGGCCGGTCCTGACCTGGATGCGACCCCACGGGTTGTCCGGGTTCGGCAGGTACTCGTCCTGGAAGACGGCCCAGATCTCCTTCGGCGTGATCTCGCCGCCCTCGGCGTCCGTCTTGGCCTGGATGAGCTTCGAGAACTCGATCTGCATGCGGCGCGGCAGGTCCAGCTTGTGGTCGTTCTTCAGGACGTAGGAGATACCGCCCTTGCCGGACTGCGAGTTGACCCGGATGACGGCCTCGTAGGAGCGGCCGACGTCCTTCGGGTCGATCGGCAGGTACGGCACCGCCCACTCGATGTCGTCGACCGTGACGCCCCTGGCCTTCGCGTCGGCCTCCATGGCGTCGAAGCCCTTCTTGATGGCGTCCTGGTGGGAGCCGGAGAAGGACGTGTAGACCAGGTCGCCCACGTACGGGTGGCGCGGGTGGACCTCCATCTGGTTGCAGTACTCCCACGTACGACGGATCTCGTCGATGTCGGAGAAGTCGATCTGCGGGTCGACGCCCTGCGAGAACAGGTTCATGCCCAGGGTGACCAGGTCGACGTTGCCGGTGCGCTCGCCCTGTCCGAACAGGCAGCCCTCGACGCGGTCGGCGCCGGCCATCAGCGCCAGCTCGGCGGCAGCGACGGCCGTGCCGCGGTCGTTGTGCGGGTGGACGGAGATGCAGACGTGCTCGCGGCGGGAGATGTTGCGGCTCATCCACTCGAAGCGGTCCGCGTGCGTGGACGGGGTCGAACGCTCCACGGTGGCGGGCAGGTTGAGGATGATCTCGCGGCCCGGGCCCGGCTGGTAGACGTCCATGACCGCCTCGCAGACCTCCAGCGCGAAGTCCAGCTCGGTGTCGGTGAAGATCTCCGGCGAGTACTGGTAGCCGAACTCCGTCTCCGGGCCCAGCAGCTTCTCGGCGTACTCCATCACCAGGCGGGTGCCGTCGACGGCGATCTGCTTGATGTCGTCCTTGGAGCCGCGGAAGACGACCCGGCGGAAGACCGGCGCGGTGGCGTTGTACAGGTGGACGGTGGCCCGTTTGGCGCCCTTCAGGGACTCCACGGTCCGCTCGATCAGGTCCTCGCGGGCCTGGGTCAGCACGGAGATCGTGACGTCGTCCGGGATCGCGCCCTCTTCCTCGATGATCGAGCGCACGAAGTCGAAGTCGGTCTGGCCGGAGGCGGGGAAGCCGACCTCGATCTCCTTGTAGCCCATCGCGACCAGCTGGTCGAACATCCGGCGCTTGCGCTCGGGCGACATCGGGTCGATCAGGGCCTGGTTGCCGTCGCGCAGATCGGTGGAGAGCCAGCGGGGGGCGACGGTGATCCGCTGCTCCGGCCAGGTGCGGTCCGGGATGTCGACCTGCTCGTAGCGGCCGTACTTGTGGATCGGCATGGTGCTGGGCTGCTGGCGGTTGACCATGGTGGCGTGGGCTCCTCAGGGTGTCCGGAAGGACGGCCGACGACGCAACACGAAGCTCCGCGGGGAGGGAGTCGACCTGGACTACAGGCCCTCGCCGCGGCAGCTAAGAAGAAGCAGCCCGAAACGCATGATGCTCCGCAGCCTAGCCGAGCCGCGCCGGGTACGAGGGCCTGTATCAGTATGCGGGACCGCACGGATAAAAGGAACAAAAGGTGCGCCATACCACTTCCGGTTACGGAGGGTGGCCGGACGTCCCGATATTTCACCAATCACGGTTGCGGGTAGTGACACTTGCGTCACACAATGCCAGCATTTCGTCATGACGACCAACGGGGGCTTCCAGCCCGTCTTCTGCACGATCGTGCCGCCGCACATCCTCGACCGGCTCGCCCGGCACGAGGACTCCGCCATCGCCGAGCGCGCGCAGCGCACCCTGGAGCACGACTCCGCGCTGCGCACCCGCCGCCGCGAGACCGCGGTCCGCACCCGGAGCGCCGCCGCCGGCGCCGCCCCGGCCGGCAGCAAGCCGAAGCGCACGATCTACGACGCCGGGCACGGCAGCGACCTGCCCGGCACCGAGGTCCGCGCCGAGGGCCAGGACCCGGTGCAGGACGCCAGCGTCAACCGCGCCTACGCCGGCCTCGGCGCCACCTTCGAGCTCTACCTGAAGGCGTACCAGCGGGACTCCATCGACGGCCACGGGCTGCCGCTCAACGCGTCCGTGCACTACCAGACCGGCTACGACAACGCCTTCTGGAACGGCGACCAGATGGTCTTCGGGGACGGCGACGGCCAGGTCTTCGTCGACTTCACCAGCAGCATCGACGTCATCGGCCACGAGCTGACCCACGGCGTCACGCAGTACACCGCGAACCTGGACTACGAGGGCCAGTCCGGCGCCCTCAACGAGTCGGTCTCGGACGTCTTCGGGTCCCTCATCAAGCAGTACTCGCTGGGCCAGAGCGCCGACCGGGCCGACTGGCTGATCGGCGAGGGCCTGCTCGCCCCCGGCGTGCACGGCACCGCGCTGCGCTCGATGAAGGCCCCGGGCACCGCGTACGACGACCCGAGGCTCGGCAAGGACCCGCAGCCCGCGACCATGGCGGGCTATGTGGACACCAGCGACGACAACGGCGGCGTCCACACCAACTCCGGCATCCCGAACCACGCCTTCTACCTGCTCGCCACGGCCATCGGCGGCAACGCCTGGGAGAAGGCCGGGCAGATCTGGTACGACGTGCTCACCGGCGGCGCGCTGCAGTCCGGCGCGCAGTTCGCCGACTTCGCCAGGCTGACGGTGAAGGCGGCCCAGACGCGGTTCGGCGCCGGGGACGAGCTGGAGGCCGTCAAGAAAGCGTGGGAACAGGTCGGTGTGCGGACGTCGTAGTGCGGCCGGCGGCGTTCCGTACTAGACACGGACCCATGCGCATCCAGATTCGACGCACGGGCGGCTTCGCGGGGATCGAGCGCCGGGCCGAGGTGGACACCTCGGCCCGGCCCGACGCCGCCGAGTGGCAGGCCCTGGCCGAGCGTGTCCTCGCGTCCGGCCCGGGCGCCCCGCCCGCCGGCGTCCCGGACGGCTTCCGGTACGAGATCACCGTGGACGGCCGCACGGTGTACGCGGCCGATCCCCGACTCACCGAGGACCAGCGGGAGTTGGTGACCCGGCTGCTGAAGGAAGGGGCGTAGGCGGCGGTTGCCGCCGGGGCATTGACTTCCGTTACCGGGGGTAAGGATGATCCCGGCCATGGCGACTGACGCAGGTGACCCGATACCCCGGTTCCCCGACGGCTTCCTGTGGGGCGTGTCGACGTCCGCCCATCAGATCGAGGGCGCGGCCGACGCACGCGAGCGTTCCGTGTGGGACGTGTTCACGGCCGAGCCCGGCCGGGTGAAGGACGGCTCGACGGCGGCGGTGGCCTGCGACCACTACCACCGCTACCCCGAGGACGTCGCACTCCTCGCCGGCCTGGGCGTGGGCGCGTACCGCTTCTCGGTCTCCTGGCCGCGGGTGAACTCCCCCGGTGGGCTGGACTTCTACGACCGCCTGGTGGACGAGCTGTGCGCGGCGGGCGTCCGGCCCGTGCCCACCCTCTTCCACTGGGACCTGCCCGTCTCGCTTCAGGAGGCGGGCGGCTGGCTGACCCGCGACACGGCGGCCCGGTTCGCCGACCACGTGAGCGTGGTCGCCGAGCGCCTGGGCGACCGGGTGCCGAAGTGGATCACCCTCAACGAGCCCGCCGAACACACCCTGCTGGGGCACGCCCTCGGCGCCCACGCCCCGGGCAGGCGGCTCCTGTTCGACGCGCTCCCGGTCGCCCACCACCAGCTCCTCGCCCACGGTCTCGCGGTACGGGCCCTGCGCGCGGCCGGAGCGGGCGACGTCGCCATCGCCAACTCCCACGGCCCCACCTGGCCCGCGTCCGAGGAACCGGCCGACCTGGAGGCGGCGGGCTTCTACGACGTCCTCCTCAACCGCCTGTTCGCCGAGCCGGTCATCCTCGGCGAATATCCGGACGGAATGGGCGAGTTGATGCCGGGCGACGACGTCTCGGCCGACCTCAAGGTCATCGCCGAGCCGGTCGACTGGTACGGGATCAACTACTACGCGCCGACCCGGGTGGGCGCCCCCGGGGGCACGGACAGCGAGTACGGCGGACTCGCCCTCCCGGCCGAACTCCCCTTCTCGGTACGGGAGATCGAGGGCCGGCCGACGACCGACTTCGGCTGGCCGGTCGTCCCGGAGGCCCTGACCGAGCTGCTGACCGGCTTCCGCGACCGCTACGGCGACCGGCTCCCGCCGATCGTCATCACCGAGAACGGCTGCTCGTACGAGGGCCTCGACGACCAGGACCGCATCGCCTACCTGGACGGCCATCTGCGCGCCCTGCACACCGCGCTCACGGCCGGGGTGGACGTGCGCGGCTACTTCGTGTGGTCGCTGATGGACAACTTCGAGTGGGCGGAGGGCTACGCGCGCCGCTTCGGACTGGTGCACGTCGACTACACGACGCTGGAGCGCACCCCGAAGGCCTCCTACCACTGGTTCCGGGACGTGCTCCGGAACCAGGGCTGACGGCGCCGGGATGACCACGGTGCCGGAGCCGGTCCGGCCCCCGGCCGCCCTCGCGGAGCCGGTGGAGCCGGTCGGCCGGGGCTGGACGGCGGCGCTGTCGCTGGCCAACGGGGCGATCTGGGTGGGCTGGTTCGGCCCGCTGCAGATCCTGCTCGCCTCCCAGGCCAAGGACTTCGCGCCCGGCTCCGGGATGTCGAAGGAGACGATGCTGGCCTGGGTGACCGGGATCGGCGCGCTGGTGTCGCTCGTCGCGAACCCCTTCTTCGGAGCCCTGTCGGACCGGACGACCGCCCGCCGGGGCCGCCGTACGCCGTGGATCGTGGCCGGGGCTGCGGGCGGGGCGCTGTCGCTGCTGCTGCTCGCGCGGGCCGGCGGGGTGTGGTCGCTGGCTGCGGGCTGGTGCCTGGTGCAGCTCACCCTGAACGCGGCGTTCGCGGCGGTCACGGCGGCCGTCCCGGACCGGGTGCCGAGGCGCCGACGGGGCGCGGTGGGCGGCTGGTTGGGAGCCGCGCAGATCCTGGGCGTGGTCGGCGGCACGGGCCTCGCGACGGCGGCCGGCGGGATCGGCGCCGGGTACGTGGCGTGCGCGGTGTGCACGGTGGCGGGCGTGCTGCCGTACGTCCTGCGGTATCCGGATCTGCGGCTGTCCGCGCGGGACCGCCCGCCGTGGTCCTGGCGGGCGTTCCTGGCGGGGTTCTGGCTGAGCCCGCGCCGGTATCCGGACCTGGGCTGGGCGTGGCTGACCCGGTTCCTGATCAACCTCAGCAACTCACTCGTGCTGCTCTACCTGCTGTACTACCTGCGCGACCGCCTGCGCTACCCCGACCCCGGCCAGGGGGTGCTGATCCTGACGGCCGTCAACAGCCTGACGCTGGTGGCGACCGTGGTGGCGGGCGGGGTGTGGTCGGACCGGGTGGGCCGGCGCAAGCCGTTCGTCGTCTGGTCCGGGGTGCTGATGGCGGTGGCGACGGCGGCGCTGGCCGGGTGGCAGACCTGGCCCGGCGCGATCGTCGCGTCGGCGGTCCTCGGGATCGGCTTCGGCGTGTTCACCTCGGTCGACTTCGCGCTGATGACGGACGTGCTGCCGACGGCCCTGGACCGGGGCAAGGACCTCGGTGTGATCAACGTGGCCAACGCCCTGCCCCAGGTCGCCGCCCCCGCCCTCGCCGCGCCGATCGTGACGTACCTGGGCGGATACCGGGTGCTGTACCTGGTGGCGGCGGTGATCGGGCTGGCGGGGGCGGTGCTGGTGGGCCGGATACGCGGCGTGGAGTGAGCGGGGTGCAGAACGGGGTGCAGAGCGGGGTGGAGCGAGCGGGTTACAGGGCGCCTGCGTCGCGGGCGGACCAGACGCTCGGGTAGAGCGGCCGGTAGCCGAGGTCGCGGCGGATCTTCTGGGTGGACATGATCACGAGCCACGGGTCGGGGTCCGTCCGGGTGTCCATGCCCTCGGGCAGTGCGGCACCGTTGACCTGGTGCAGGTCGACCGCCGTGACGGGGGTGTCGTCGGCGATGTTGTGGACGGGGCCGTTCACCGCCGGTGCGTACAGCAGGCGGAACAGGCCCTGGGCGACGTCGGCGTGGTGGCCCATGTGCAGCCGCTGGGTCGGCGCCCAGTGCGCGGCCCAGCGCAGCGAGTCGGCGAGGTGCGGGTCGCCCTCGCCGTAGACGAAGGGGAGCCGGCCGATCCGCAGGTCCAAGCCGTCGAGTGCGAGCAGCTCCCGTTCGGCCGCCGCCTTGGACTCGGGATAGGCGCCCCACATGGACCCGCCGGGCCGGCTCTCGTCCTCCTCGACCAGCGGCCTGCCGCGCCCGGCGCCGTACACGAGCCCGGTGCTGACCTGCACGAACCTCCGCGCACCGGCGGCCTGCGCGGCCCGGCCCAGGGCCACGGCCGCGTCCCGGTTGACGGCCCGGGCCTCCTCGTCGGGCACCCCGCGGAAGGCGGCGGCGACGTTCACGACGGCGTCCACGCCCGCGACGGCCTTGCCGAGCACGTCCTCGTCCCGCAGATCGCCGAGCACGACCTCGGCGCCGAGATCGGCGAAGCGGTCCGCGCGGGAGGCGTCCCTGACCAGGACCCGCACCTGCTCATCCGGCCGGGCCTGCGCCAGCAGCCGGGGCACGAAGCGCCGCCCGACCTGCCCTGTCGTACCGGTCACCAGAGTCAGCATGTTCGTCTCCTCGCTGTTCGCCGTGTTCACCACCACGGTGGGACGGAGCGGGGGCGGCCGGTAGAGACCTCCCGATCAGGGGATCGGCAGTCCCTGGATAAGCCGGGCGGGCTGCCTCACGCTGGAGGGGTGAACCGGAGCGAACTCGCCGACTTCCTGCGCCGCGGCCGTGCCCGTCTGAACCCTGCCGACGTGGGCCTCGCCCCGGGCGCCCGGCGCCGTACGCCCGGCCTGCGCCGGGAGGAGGTGGCGTCGCTGGCGGGCATGTCGGTCGACTACTACACCCGGCTCGAACAGTCCCGGGGCCCGCGTCCGTCCCGCCAGATGCTGACGGCGCTGGCGCGTGCGCTGCGCCTCACGGACGCCGAGCACGACCATCTGTTCCATCTGGTCGGCGAGGAGCCGCCGCGCCGCGAGACGGCGTCGACGCATGTCCGGCCCGGCCTGCTGCTGATCCTGGACCGCCTGTACGACACCCCGGCGCAGCTGGTGAACGACTGCGGAGAGGTCCTGGCCCAGAACGCGATGGCCAAGGCGCTGGTCGGCGACGTGATGTCCCGCCCCCGGCGCGAACGGAACCTGGTGCGCCGCTTCTTCCTGGACCCGGCCGCGCGCTCACTGTTCCCGGCGGAGGACCACGAGCCGCACGCACGCGCCCAGGTGGCCAACCTGCGCGCGGTGGCCGCCGCCCGCCCCGACGACCCGGAACCGGCCGACCTGGTCGCCGAACTCCGTTCCACCAGCGAGGAGTTCGCACGGCTCTGGGACGAACACGAGGTGGCCCCGCGCCACCGGGCGACCAAGCGCTTCCAGCACCCGCTGGTCGGCCTGCTGGACCTGGACTGCGAGGTCATGCTCAGCCACGAGCACCACCACCTCCTCGTCGTCCACACAGCCCGCCCGGGAACGGACTCCTACGAACGACTCCAGCTGCTGCGGGTGGTGGGGTTGCAGGACATGACGCCAGGGGACGCCGGCGTGGCATCCCGAGAACCTTGACCGGGGTCCGGGGCGCAGCCCCGTGGCGGCGCTGCTCGGCCGACCGAGACGGGTGGGTGGGTGGGAAAGCGGGCTAGAAGCCCAGCCTGCGCAGCTGCTTCGGGTCGCGCTGCCAGTCCTTGGCCACCTTGACGTGCAGGTCGAGGAAGACCGGCGTACCCAGCAGCGCTTCGATCTGCTTGCGGGACTTGATGCCGACCTCCTTCAGGCGCTTGCCCTTGGGGCCGATGATGATGCCCTTCTGGCTGGGGCGCTCGATGTAGACGTTGGCGTGGATGTCCAGCAGCGGCTTGTCCGCCGGGCGGTCCTCGCGCGGGAGCATCTCCTCGACGACCACCGCGATGGAGTGCGGCAGCTCGTCACGGACGCCTTCCAGCGCGGCCTCGCGGATCAGCTCGGCGATCATGACCTGCTCGGGCTCGTCGGTGAGGTCGCCCTCGGGGTAGAGCGCCGGGCCCTCGGGCAGGAGCGGGATCAGGAGGTCGGCCAGCAGGCTCACCTGCTTGTCCCCCACCGCCGACACCGGCACGATCTCCGCCCACTCGATGCCCAGATCCCTGCCCAGCTGATCGATCGCGATGAGCTGCTCGGCGAGGGTCTTGGAGTCCACCAGGTCCGTCTTGGTGACGATCGCGACCTTCGGGGTCTTCCTGATCCCCGCCAGCTCCTTGGCGATGAAGCGGTCACCCGGGCCGATCTTCTCGTTCGCCGGGAGGCAGAAGCCGATCACGTCCACCTCGGCCCAGGTGGTGCGTACGACGTCGTTCAGCCGCTCGCCGAGCAGCGTGCGCGGCTTGTGCAGCCCCGGGGTGTCGACCAGGATGAGCTGGGCGTCCTCCCGGTGCACGATGCCCCGCACGGTGTGCCGCGTGGTCTGCGGCTGGTTCGCCGTGATCGCCACCTTCTGCCCCACCAGAGCGTTCGTGAGGGTGGACTTGCCCGCGTTCGGGCGGCCCACGAAGCAGGCGAAGCCGGCACGGTGGACGGCCTCGGCCGACTGCTCGGATGACTGGGTACGCACGCTCATGCCGTTCATTGTCCCTGATCCACGACCCCCCGCCGCACCGTGAGGTTTCGGTAACCCTCAGGCAATGAAACGTCACGGAAACACACCCGTAGACGACCGGAAACGCGTGCCGGTGACCCTCTGACGCAGCCCCCACCCCGTTGGAGACGCCCGTGACCCTCGCCGCCGCGCCCCAGGTTCACACCGTGAACACCGGCGACACCGCCTGGCTCCTCGCCGCGACCGCCCTCGTCCTGCTGATGACGCCGGGCCTCGCCCTGTTCTACGGCGGCATGGTCCGCACGAAGAGCGTCCTCAACATGCTGATGATGAGCTTCGTGTCGATCGCCCTGGTCACCGTGGTCTGGCTGGCCGCCGGCTACTCCCTCGCCTTCGGGAACGACACGTTCGGCGGACTGATCGGCGGACTCGGCCACGCCGGCATGCGCGGCCTCGGCCCGGGCAGCGTCCACGGCACGGTCCCCACCCTCCTCTTCGCCACCTTCCAGCTGACCTTCGCGATCATCACCGCCGCCCTGATCAGCGGCGCGGTCGCCGACCGGACGAACTTCTCGGCGTGGCTGGTCCTCGTCCCCGTCTGGGCCCTCGCCGTATACGTGCCCGTCACCCACTGGGTCTGGGGCCCCGGCGGCTGGATCGCGGACAGGCTCGGCGCGCTCGACTTCGCGGGCGGTCTGCCCGTCGAGATCACCTCCGGCGCCTCCGGTCTCGCCCTGTGCCTGGTCCTCGGGCCCCGGCTCGGGTTCAAGAAGGACGCCATGCGCCCGCACAACCTGCCCATGGTGATCCTCGGCGCCGGTCTGCTCTGGTTCGGCTGGTTCGGCTTCAACGCGGGCAGCGCGCTCGGCGCGAACGGCCTGGCCGCGGCCGCCTTCCTCAACACCATGGCCGCCGGCTGCACGGGCCTGCTCGGCTGGCTCTTCGTGGAGCACCGGCGCGACGGCCACCCGACCACCCTCGGCGCCGCCTCCGGCGCGGTCGCCGGTCTCGTCGCGATCACGCCCTCCTGCGGCACGGTCTCCCTGCTCGGCGCCCTCGTCGTGGGCCTGGCCGCGGGCGTCGTCTGCTCCTCCGCGGTGAGCTGGAAGTTCCGGCTGAACTACGACGACTCCCTCGACGTCGTCGGCGTCCACCTGGTCGGCGGCGTCATCGGCACGCTCCTGATCGGCCTGTTCGCCGACAAGGCGATGACCGGCGGCGCCGAGGGCCTCCTCTACGGCGGCGGACTCGCCCCGCTCGGCAGGCAGCTGCTCGCTGTGGTGGTCGTCGCGGTGTACGCCTTCGCGGTGACGTACGGGCTCGGCAAGCTGCTCGACAGGACGCTGGGCCTGCGGGCGAGCGAGGAACAGGAGCACACCGGCCTGGACCTTACGGTGCACGCGGAGACGGCATACGATCACGGCGTCCTGGGCCACGGCGCCCCGGTCAGCGCGTCCGTCGTCCCCTCCGCCGTCTCCCCCGCCCAGAAGGTCGAGCGCCAGGCATGAAGCTCATCACCGCCATCGTCAAGCCGTACCGCCTCGACGAGGTCAAGACCGCCCTCCAGGAGCTGGGCGTGCACGGCCTGACCGTCACCGAGGCGAGCGGCTACGGCCGGCAGCGCGGCCACACCGAGGTGTACCGGGGCGCCGAGTACCGGGTCGACCTGGTGCCGAAAGCGCGCATCGAGGTCGTCGTGGAGGACGCGGACGCCGACGCCGTGATCGACGCGGTCGTCAGGGCCGCGCGGACGGGGAAGATCGGGGACGGGAAGGTGTGGTCCGTGCCCGTGGAGACCGTCGTACGGGTGCGGACCGGCGAACACGGCCCCGACGCGCTCTGACCAGCAGTACCCCGGCCGCCACGCCCACGAGGAACACCAGCGCCACGGCGAGCCACGGCAGCGCGAGGAACGAGGCGCTCGCCGACTGCCGGGTGCCCGGCGCGCTCGCGGTCAACGTCACGTCCGCCCGGTCGAGTTGGGGCGCCCCGGACCAGGGCTCGGTGAGCCGTACCGTCTGCCCCGGCAGCAGCTCGGAGGGGACCCGGGTGAGGGCGCGGTCGAGCAGCGTACGGCCGAACAGCCCGTGTGCCGTCAGCTCCACCTTCGGGTCGACGGTGACGTTGCCGGTGTTGCGCAGGGTGTAGGAGACGGTCGCCGTACTGGCGCCGAGGCCCGGGATCAGCGGCTGGTGATGGCTGATCCGCACGTGTTCCACGGACACGGCGGGCAGTGCGGGCCCGCCGACCCGGAGATAGACGCGGGCGCCGACGGCCTGCTGCACACCGAGGGCGGGAGAGCCGCTGGAGCCGCCGCCGCGGTCGACGTGCTCGTCGAGCGCGACGATCGCGCCGGGGTGGTCGCCGGGCTCGGCCCCGTCGGGCACCCGCAGCGTGAAGGGCACGGTGACGGTCCGGTGCCCCGGCACGGTGATCCGGGAGGTGGCCGGTTTCGCCCAGGCGCCCACCCCGCGCATCCGCTCCGCCGGGCCGCGGACCGCGAATCCGCCGTCGCGGGCGGTGTTGTAGGCGTCGGCGGCGTAGAGGCGGAAGGTGAGCGGGCCGCCGGTCCTGTTCTGGACGGCGACCTCGTCGGTGAGGGTCTGGCCCGGATCCGCGGAGAGGTAGAAGTAGGGGCGCGCGGCGACCTTCGAGGCGACCGGGTAGACGGACCAGCTGCCGTTGTCGGCGGCGTGCGCGGGCGTGGCCTGCCAGGTGAGCAGGAGGCCGAGGAGGCTCAGGAGGAGGACGTACGGCTTGCGCATGGGTGCGGACCCCCACGGGCGGGAGACGGAGGGACGGGCGGGTGCGGACGCCCGCACGCTCAGGTGAGCGTCAGCGTGAGCACGCCGGAGTACGCGCCCGGAGGCGTGAACGCCGGTACGTCCAGGGAGAGTCCGGCGTCGACGGTGAACTCACCGCCGGTGAGCGTGCCGTCGGGCGTCTGCGCGAGGGTCGCTCCCGAGCCGCCCATGGTGCCCGCCGAACCCGCCTTGCAGGTGCTGGGGCTGCCCGCCTTGGTCGCGCAGGCGGGAGTCCAGCTGAGCCTGCCGGCGTCGATCTTCGCGCCGGGTCCGCCGAAGTCGGTGACCTTGCCGGTGAGCGACCAGCCGGCCGGTCCGCCGCGGAAGTCCTTGACGGTCACCGTCCGGAGCGTGCCGGTCGAGGCACCGCCCTGGCCGAAGTCGACCGCCGACAGCGCGACGGAGTCCCCGGCCTGGGACATGGCCAGCGTGCCCGCCTTGACGCTGGTCGTCAGCTTCTGGCTGCCCGGCGGGACGGGCGTGGTGTCGTTGACGACGTAGGCGGCGGGCCCGGCGCCCGTGTCCGCGCTCCAGGAGCCGCCCTCGTACGCGACGATCCCCGTCGTCGCCTTGTCGTTGACGACGAGGGACCCGCTGAAGGAACCCTGCGCGTTCGCGGTCACGGTGGCCGTGTCGGCCGTCTGCCGGTCCCCGGCCCGCCCGGCGAGGGTGACGCTCGCACCTGGCGTGAAGTTGCTGCCGGTGACGGTGACGCTCGCGCCCGGGTTGCCGGAGGCCGAATCCAGCGAGACGGTACGGGTGTTGGCCGGGGTGCCGCTGGTCGCCGTGACGGTCTCGGAGACCGGGGCGGGCGGGGTGGTGACCGTGCAGGGGGTGTCCAGCTCCAGGATGTAGCTGGTGTGGATGTTGTAGTCGCCGGGCGAGAGGGTGATCCGGCCCGGCTTGGTGACGGTGAACGTGCCGGTCATGGAGAAGGACGGGAACGCGGCCTTCCCGGGCACCGGCGGATTCTTCTTCGGCCCGGCGACCGTCACGTCCCCCGTCTGTGCGCCGCCGAGGGTGACCTTCCCGGTCGGGGTCATGATGTCGGCGGGCAGGGCGAGGGCGGTGGGATTGGCCGCGGCTGCCGTGACCACCGTGTAGGTGACGGTGACGGTGTCGCCGACCTTCGGGCTGGTGTTGTCCACCGAGACACCGGCGGTGGTCGTGCCGTCGATCGGCGGCAGGCCCGCGACGGCGGGCGGGATGCAGTGCGTGGCGAAGTCCACGTTCGTGCCGGCGGCACCGGCCGGGCAGGCCAGCGCGCCGCCCGCGGTGACCGCGAGCGCGGTCGCTCCGAACAGTGAGATCCAGCGCCATCGCGGGGATCTTCGTGAGGTTGTGGGTGTGGCACCCATGGGCCCCCTCCTGAGGGTTGCGGGCGCAGCGGCTCGACTGCGCCGACAGGGGGCATTGATGTGGAGCGGAGGTGAGAAGTCAATGGAGATGCCGCAGAAATCTGACGATTCATCAGTTCCTGCGGCATCCAAGGGGTTTCCGGCCGGAACCGGAACAGATCGCTCGGGTCGGCCCGGTTCAGCCGTCCGCGCGCATCAGTCGAAGACGAAGGGGCCGGGCGACTGCGGGCCGTTCGCCGTACAGGTCACGGTGACCCCGAAGATCACCATCTTCAGTGAGCCGCCATTGGCGTCCAGACTGTCACCGGAGGCGACGGTGCCGGGCAGGGGGCCGACGCTGACCGAGTCACCGGCGCTCATGGCGGGGTTCTTGGTGCCGCTGAAGACGACCGAGCCGCCGCCGGACTTGGCCATGGTGAGGGTGGAGGTGATGGAGTCCGCCGCCACGGCGACCGGCGCCGAGATCGCGGAGGAGCTGAGGGAGATGGTGGCCGAGGTGCCGCTCTGGGTGGCGGTCAGCGTCGCCGATCCGCCGCCGAAGATGCCGCAGCTCGCGGTGATGGTCGCCGACTGTGGGGTGACGGCGGCCGCGGAGGGCGCGAAGGCGAGACCGGTGGCCGCGAGGGCCCCGGCGGCCAGTGCCGCACCCATTGCCGTGCGCTTGCCTCTCATGGAGATCCGCTTCCCTTCCCTATGGTGGGGAGTGCCATGTGGGGGGCCGACGGACGAAGAGGCCTGAGCAGGCGGGTGCGGGCACGCTGCACGGCGGTGCGGATCTGACGGTCCGTCGGAAAGTTACGGCTCCATTGATGCGCAAGGGCAGGAACCGAACAAGGTTGAATTCCAGCCGACCTTTCGTTCGGCGGCCGCGGCCCGTGGAAACGGCGGGCGGGCCCGCGGATCAGCCCGCGGAGACGGTGCTCCGGACGGTTCCGTCCGGCCCGGCGAGCAGGACCGGCGTCTGCGGGCCGCCGAGGTCGGACACGGCGTCCAGGTCCTGCGCCGGCACGGACTCCGCCTCGCTCACCACCGCCGCCGCCTCCAGGGACGTCGCCCCGGACGCCACCGCCATGGCGACAGCCGTGCGCAACGCGCTCAGCCGCAGCGACGCGAGCTCCACCGACCCGGCGACGTACGTCCGCCCGGTCTCGTCCCGTACGGCCGCCCCCTCGGGCACACCGTTGCGGGCCCGCGCGGAACGGGCCAGGGTCACGATCTTGCGGTCCTCGGGATCAAGCGCGCTGCTCTCGGTCATGCCCCTAGCTTAGAGATCCACGAGCCGGCAGCACCGCCCCGGGAGACCGCATCCGCCGACCGGGCGGGCGGCGCTACCCCAGCCACCCCCGCAACAGTTCCTCCCGCTCCGGCCCGCGGGGCGAACCGCCCTCCCCCGCACGGCCCCACCGCGACATCGCCGCCAGCGTCGTCTCCATCGTCGCGGCGCCCTCCGTGAGGCGGGCCAGGAGGGCGTGGGAGAGGTCGGCCTCGGTCTGGGAGTAGCCGACGGCCGCGGCGGAGTAGGCGGCCAACTCGTGCTCGCCGTCGGACGCCGCCACGCGGACCGTCATCAGCGGCGGGGCGTCGTCCCCCCAGGCCGAGCCGAGGGGCGTGGCCAGCTCCATCACCGTGTTCAGCGCCAGGTCCTTGACCGCGTTCATCTGCCGCATCAGCGACTTCACGGGAACGTCCGTCACCGTCAGGGCGTGCACGTCCTCCCACAGGCGGAGGCCGGCCTGTCCGTCCCCGAGCGCCACCACGCCCTCGGGGCTCAGCCGCACCCCGGGAGCCGGCCCGGCCGGCTTGGCGCCCACGTACACATCACCTTCGGCGATCCAGAACAGGCCGACCATGGCCATGGGTTGCCCACTTCCCCCGACGACGGCACCGCCGCCGCATCACACATCGAACGATCAGGTCCTCCTCCGCAACGCGCGAACGAGCGGGGAGGTTCCCTTCACCCCGCCGCCGCGGGGCACGGGCCCGACCACGCGATCACGGCCGGTCCAGCCGCAGTCGCTCCGCCCGCGGCAGGCCCGCGACGACGAGGTCGTAGGAGTCCTCGATCAGTTCCCGGACCAGACGCGGCGGCAGCTCACCGTCCACCGTCACGGTGTTCCAGTGCCGTTTGTTCATGTGCCAGCCGGGCACGACCAGGCCCTCGTGTTCGGCGCGCAGCCGGACCGCGTCCTGCGGGTCGCACTTGAGGTTGACCGTCAGGGGGCGCGCGTCGAGGTGCGACAGGGCGAACATCCTGCCCAGCACCTTGAAGACCGAGGTCTCCGGATTGAACGGGAAGTCCTCCACGGCCGCGTTGAACGACAGGCAGAAGGCGCGCAGTTCCTCGGGGGTCACTCGGGTTTCTCCTCCGTGGCCGGCCCGCCCTTCCCGGAGGGTTCGACCAGGACCGTGACGATCTTGTTGCGGCGGCCGGCGGCGGCCTCCGCCGTGAGCTTCAGGCGGCGCTCGTCGGGGAGTTCGACCTCGGCGGACGCGCCCGCGATGGGCACGCGGCCGAGGGCCTTGGCGAGGAGTCCGCCGACCGTCTCCACGTCCTCGTCGTCGTACTCGTCCAGCCCGTACAGCTCGCCCAGGTCGGTGATGTCGAGGCGGGCGGTGACCCGGTAGCGGTCGTCGCCGAGCTCCTCCACGGGCGGCAGTTCGCGGTCGTACTCGTCGGTGATCTCGCCGACGATCTCCTCCAGGATGTCCTCGATGGTGACGATGCCGGCGGTACCGCCGTACTCGTCGATGACGACCGCGACGTGATTGCGGTCCTTCTGCATCTCGCGCAGCAGGTCACCGGCGTTCTTCGTGTCGGGCACGAAGACGGCGGGCCGCATGGCGGTCGAGACCACGTCGCTCTCGGAGTCGCGGTTGATGTGCGTCTTGCGGACCAGGTCCTTCAGATACACGATCCCGACGATGTCGTCCTCGCTCTCGCCCGTGACCGGTATCCGGGAGAAACCCGAGCGGAGCGCCAGCGTCAGCGCCTGGCGGATGGTCTTGAAGCGCTCGATGGTGATCAGGTCGGTCCTCGGCACCATCACCTCGCGCACCAGCGTGTCACCGAGTTCGAAGACCGAGTGCACCATCCGGCGCTCCTCGTCCTCGATCAGCGACTCCTGCTCGGCGAGGTCGACCAGCGCGCGCAGCTCCGCCTCGGAGGCGAACGGACCGCGCCTGAAGCCCTTGCCCGGGGTGAGAGCGTTGCCGATGAGGATGAGGAGGGACGGGATCGGGCCCATCACGCGCGCGAGCGGCAGCAGCACGTACGCCGCCGCCGTCGCGGTGTTGAGGGGGTGCTGACGGCCGATGGTGCGGGGCGACACGCCGACGGCGACGTACGACACCAGCACCATGACCCCGATGGCGACCAGCAGGGCCTCCCAGGTGGCGCTGAACTCCTTCAGACAGGCGTACGTCACCAGGGCCGCGGCCGCCATCTCGCAGGCGACGCGGACCAAAAGGGCCACGTTCAGATAGCGGGTGGGGTCGGCGGCGACCTGCGCGAGCCCGGCGCTGCCGCGCCGGCCGGCCTTGACGGCCTCCTCGGCGCGGAAACTGGAGACGCGCGCGAGGCCCGCCTCCGCGCAGGCGGCGAGCCAGGCGACGACGACCAGCGCGATCGCGCCGATCACGATCTGCGGGGACATGGGACGACGACCGATCCGCTTACGAGACCGTCGGCGCCGGGGACGGGCCGGTCAGACCCTGCTCGCCCCGCCAGCCGTCGACGATGGCGGCCTGCAGCCCGAACATCTCGGCCTTCTCGTCGGGCTCCTCGTGGTCGTACCCGAGCAGGTGCAGCACGCCGTGGACGGTGAGCAGCTGGAGCTCCTCGTCCATGGAGTGCTGCGTCGGGGCGTCCGCCCCCTGCTTGGCGGCGACCTCCGGGCACAGCACGATGTCGCCGAGCAGGCCCTGCGGGGGCTCGTCGTCGTCCTTCGACGGCGGCCGCAGCTCGTCCATCGGGAACGACATGACATCGGTCGGCCCGGGCAGGTCCATCCACTGGATGTGCAGCTGCTCCATGGCGTCGGCGTCCACGACGATCACCGAGAGCTCGGAGAGCGGGTGGATGCGCATCCGCGCGAGTGCGTAGCGGGCGATGTCGAGGATCGCCTGCTCGTCGACCTCGGTTCCGGACTCGTTGTTGACGTCGATCGACATGGTCGTGCTGGTCTACTTCCCCTTGGAGCCCTTGGCACCGGACTTGCCGTGGCCGCCCTTGTGGGTGCCGTTCTCGGTGCCGTGCTTGCTGTCGTACAACTCGTACGCGTCGACGATACGGCCCACCAGCTTGTGCCGTACGACATCGTGGGACGACAGCCGGGAGAAGTGGACGTCCTCGACGCCCTCCAGGATCTCCTGCACCTGCCGCAGACCGGACTTGGTGCCGTTCGGCAGGTCGACCTGCGTCACGTCACCGGTGATCACGATCTTCGAGTCGAAGCCGAGCCGGGTGAGGAACATCTTCATCTGCTCGGGGCTCGTATTCTGGGCCTCGTCCAGGATGATGAAGGCGTCGTTGAGCGTGCGGCCGCGCATGTAGGCGAGCGGCGCGACCTCGATCGTCCCCGCCGCCATCAGCCGCGGGATCGAATCCGGGTCGAGCATGTCGTGCAGCGCGTCGTAGAGCGGGCGCAGGTAGGGGTCGATCTTCTCGTAGAGCGTGCCGGGCAGGAAGCCCAGCCGCTCGCCGGCCTCGACCGCGGGGCGGGTGAGGATGATGCGGTTGACCTGCTTGGACTGGAGGGCCTGGACTGCCTTGGCCATGGCCAGGTAGGTCTTTCCGGTACCGGCGGGGCCGATGCCGAAGACGATCGTGTGCTGGTCGATCGCGTCGACGTACCGCTTCTGGTTGAGGGTCTTCGGGCGGATGGTCCGCCCCCGCGAGGACAGGATGTTCTGCGTCAGCACCTGGGCCGGGGTCTCCGGGCCGTCGCTGGTCCCGTTCTCGCTCGCCTTGAGCATGGCGATCGAGCGTTCCACTGCGTCCTCCGTCATCGGCTGCCCGGTGCGGAGCACCAGCATCATCTCGTCGAACACGCGCGAAATGAGGGCGACGTCGTTCCGGTCGCCGACCGCGCTGATCTCATTGCCCCGGACGTGGATGTCGGCCGCCGGGAAGGCCCTCTCTATGACGCGCAGGAGGGAGTCGCCGGAACCCAGCACGGTCACCATGGGGTGCTGGGCGGGGACGGTGAACTGCGCTCTCGCCTGCTCCTGCGCGGGGGTGGTGTGAGCTGTGGATGTCTGTGTCATGGGCCGGCTCTGAAGGCCTGCGCTTCCTCCTCGTCACGGCCGCCTGGCTGAGGGCGGCCTCGCGATTCCAGAGTACGTCGGGGGGCTGACAACGCCGTAGGACTTTTCCCGGGCCTCCACGGCATGCCTCCCTGGCGTGCAGGAAGCCCGCCCGCCCCCGTCACCCCGAGCGCCGGAACCCGATCGTCGGCACCGCCCGCCGCAGCGGCCACGGCCGGTCCAGTTCCTCCGGGACGAGCCCGTCGAGGAACGCGTACCGCCGCAGGGCCGCCGGATCCTGCCCGGGAAGGGCCTGCACCCTGCGCCACCACGCCCCGATCTCGGACCACCCCGGCGCCGACAGGGACCCCCCGAACTCCTGCACCGACAGGGCCGCCGTCAGCCCCGCGAACGCCAGCCGGTCGGCCAGCGGCCACCCCGCGAGGGACCCCGTCACGAAACCGGCGACGAACACGTCCCCCGCCCCGGTCGGATCCAGCGCCTCCACGGCGATCGCGGGCACCTCCGCCGCCTCCCCCGTCCGCCGGTCCACCGCGTACGCCCCCTCCGAGCCGAGGGTCACGACGGCCACCGGCACGTACGCGGTCAGCGCGTGGGCGGCCACGCGGGGGCAGCCGGCCCCCGTGTACCGCTTCGCCTCCTCCGCGTTCGGCAGGAACGCCTCGCAGTGCTCCAGGTCGGCGAGGCCCGACAGGTCCCAGGCCCCGGTGTCGTCCCAGCCGACGTCGGCGAAGATCCGGGTGCCCTCGCGGGCGGCCTGCGCGATCCAGGGCGCGCGCGTGCCCGGCGTCAGCGAGGCCACGGCGGCACGCGCGCGGGGCGGGCGCTGCGGCGCGCCCTCCTGGAGGAACACGGCCCCGGAGGGCGGCTCGTGCCCGTGGGACACCATCGTCCGCTCGCCCTCGTACGCCATCGACACCGTCACCGGCGAGTGCCAGCCGGGCACGGTCCGTGAGGCCGTGAGGTCGATGCCCTCGCCCTGCGCGAGCGCGTCCCAGCAGTACTCGCCGTAGTGGTCGTCGCCGAAGGCCGCCGCGAGGGAGGTCCGCAGGCCGAGCCGGGCCAGGGCGGTGGCCATGTTGGCGACCCCGCCGGGGCTGGAGCCCATGCCCCGGGCCCAGGACTCGGTGCCGCGCACGGGCGCCGAGTCCAGGCCGGTGAAGACGATGTCGAGGAAGACCGTGCCGGTCAGGTAGACGTCCCAGGGCGGATCGCCGGGTGCACGCAGCGCGGCGAGCGGGTCGACGTCGGCCCGTCGGCTCCCGGCCCGGGTGAGGTGGTCCGGTTCCTCTGCGGCGATGGCGTGCGAGGCGGTCACGGTGCGCTCCCTGACGTGGTGCGGGTCTGGCCAGTGTGCACCAGGGAGCGCTCCGCGCGAGGGGCGTACGAGGGGATGTGCGCGGTCTGTGCGCGGGGGGCGCGCCGTATGCCCGGGGCTACCAGCGCGGCATCACCGGCTGCCGCCACCCGGGTTCGCCGGTCCGCATCGCCGCCGCGTCGTCGCGGTCGCGCAGCGAGCCGTCGTCCTCGGCCCACCTGCGGTGCAGCCGCTCCAGTTCGTCGCGGTCGAGGGCGACGCCGAGGCCCGGCGCGTCGGACACGGCGACCCGGCCGCGGTCGAAGACGACCCGCTCGGTGAGGACGTCCTCGGACTGCCAGGGGTAGTGGGAGTCGCAGGCGTGGTGCAGGTTCGGGACGGTGGCGGCGACCTGGGTCATCGCGGCGAGGCTGATCCCGAGGTGGGTGTTGGAGTGCATGGACACCCCGACCCCGAACGCGGCGCAGATCGCCGCGAGTTCGCGGGTCTTGCGCAGCCCGCCCCAGTAGTGGTGGTCGGAGAGGACCACCTGGACGGCGTCCTTCGTGAACGCCTCCTTGATCTCCCCGAAGGTGGTCACGCACATGTTGGTCGCGAGCGGCACGTCGGTCCCCGCCGAGACCTCGGCCATGGCCGGGGTGCCCAGCGTCGGGTCCTCCAGGTATTCGAGGACGTCGCCGAGTTCCTTCGCCACCTTCAGCGAGGTCTCGACGGACCAGGCGCCGTTGGGGTCGAGACGCAGCGGGTGCCCGGGGAAGGCCTCGGCGAGGGCGCGGACGGCCGCGATCTCCTCGTCGGGCGGGAAGACACCGCCCTTGAGCTTGAACGAGCTGAAGCCGTAGCGGTCCTTGAACGTCCGCGCCTGCGCCACGACCCCGGCCGGGTCGAGGGCGGCGCCCCAGTCGTCGGGCTCGGCGGTGACGCCCGCCGGGTGGCCGGCCCACTTGTAGAACAGGTAGGCGCTGTACTCGACGGAGTCGCGCAGCCTGCCGCCGAGCAGCGCGTGCACGGGCAGGCCGAGCGCCCTGCCCTGGGCGTCGAGGCAGGCGACCTCGAAGGCGGAGAGCACGGACAGCCGGAGTTTGTCGGCGCTCTGCACCCCGCGCAGCCCGCCCGCGTCGACCTGTCCCTGGACCCGGGACGCGTCCACGCCGAGATCGAGCGCGAACAGCCCGTTCACATCCATGACCGACCGCCCGGTGAGCCGCTCGGCCAACGGGCGGGCGATCTCCAGGTACTTGGTGTCGCCGTACGTCTCGCCGAGCCCGGTGATCCCGTCGGCGGTGACGATCTCCACGATCAGCCGGGGGGTGTACGGCTGGTGCACGCCCTGGGTGTTGAGCAGCGGCGCGTCGGCCACCAGGATCGGCGTCAGGCGTACCTCGGCGATGGTCAGATCACGGGTCGGTGCGGTCGTCGCGGTCGTCACAGGGCGGCTCCTACGAGGTCGAGTCCGGTGGTGAGCAGGGCCTTGAGGTCGGCGAGGTCGGCGGGCGCGGGGTCGGTGAGCGGGGCGCGCACGGGTCCGACGCGCTGTCCGCGCAGCCGGGCCGCCGCCTTCACCAGGGACACGGCGTACCCGGGCGTGCGGTCGCGCAGTTCGACGAAGGGGACGTAGAACTCCCGCAGCAGTTCGTCCATGGCCCCCCGGTCGCCGTCGCCGAGCGCCGCGAAGAAGGCGCCGGCGATCTCGGGGGCGAAGGCGTGCACGGCGGAGGAGTAGGCGGGGACGCCGACGGTGGCGTAGGCGCGGGCCTGGATCTCGGCGGTGGCGGCGCCGTTGAAGAAGAGGAAGCCGTCGGGGGCGGCGAGGGTGAGGCGCTGGAGCCGGTCGAGGTCGCTGTGGCCGTCCTTGAGGCCGATGACGTTGGGGATGTCCGCGATGCGCTTCAGCGTCTCAGCGCCGTAGGCGACTTGGCCGCGCTGGTAGGCGATCAGTGGCAGCCGGGTGCGGGCGGCGAGCTGCGCCAGCTGGGCGGCGAGGCCGGCCTGCGGGGCCTCGACGAGGTAGTGGGGCAGGGCGAGCAGGGCGTCGGCGCCGGCCTCCTCGGCGATCCGCGCGAACCGGGCGGCCTGCGCCCAGCCGTACCCGGTCCCGGCCACGACGGGCACCCGGCCCGCCGCCTCCTCGACGGCGATCGAGACGACCGTCCGGTACTCCTCCTCGTCCAGCGAGAAGAACTCCCCGGTGCCGCAGGCGGGGAAGACGGCGCCGGGGCCGGCGGCGAGCCGGCCGGCGACATGGGCACGGAAGCCGTCGGGGTCGAGGGAGCCGTCGTCGTGGAAGGCGGTGAGCGGGAAGGACAGCACACCCCGTGCCATGCCCTCCCGCAAGCGCCGCGCCACCTGCGGACTCGGGTCGCCGTCCACCACGATCATCTCCCTTTACAGAAGGCTTCCACATATGAGAACAGAGATTAGATATGCAGACAGTGCACGTCAACGGGGCGGCGACAGGTCACCCGTTACGGCGAATGTCGGGCAAATGGCGATTGCGTGAGCGCATACCGCACCGATGTCCAGAGCTGTGAAGCTGGTAGTGCAGGTGAAGCTGCTGCCGACGCCCGAGCAGGCGTCGACACTCGACGCAACCCTGCGCGCCTGCAACCGGGCCGCCACCTACGCCTCCACTCGGCGGGATCCGCGAGCGGGTACGGCTACGCTGCGACCGGCGGAGCATCCCCTCCTCCTGGCCCTTCCACCAGCTCGGACAACACCTCGCCTACAAGGCCAAGAAGGCCGGGGTGCCGTTCCTCGAGGTGGACCCGCGCCATACCTCGCAGCGCTGCCCGCGCTGCGGGCACACCGAGCGGGCCAACCGGCCCACCCGGGACCACTTCCACTGTCGTCGGTGCGGGCTCGCTGGCCTCGCCGACCACGTCGCCGGGGTCAACGTGCGCGACCGTGCACGCTCGGCCCGGGTGTTCGTCACCGCACCCGCGCCCTCCCTCTGACAGCCGTCAGTGGGAGGGTGGACGCGACCCGTGACCGTCCTGTCGTAGGGGGCAGTCGGGAGCGCGACGAGGTGTGAACGACCGAGTGCACAAGCTCGGCCGTTCGCGACCAAGAAGGTGACGGCCGGGTATCTCGCTCACGACATCGCGTCCCCGAACTCGTACGCCTCCACCTCGGCCAGGTAACGCGCCCGCCGCTCCTCGTCGTCCTCCAGGAAGGAGGCGAGGAAGGAGTTGCGGGCCAGCTCGCGCAGCCGGTCCTCGGTCAGGGCGAGGGTGCGGTGCACGGCCGCGAAGTTGTCGCCCGCGTAGCCGCCGAAGTACGCCGGGTCGTCGGAGTTGACCGTGCACATGAGGCCGGCGTCGAGCATGGCGGGCAGCGGGTGGTCGGCGAGCGTGTCGACCGTCCGCAGCCGGACGTTGGACAGCGGGCACAGGGTCAGCGGGATCCGCTCCCGGACCAGCCGCTCGACCAGCGCCGGGTCCTCCATGCAGCGCAGCCCGTGGTCGACGCGCTCGACGCCGAGCACGTCCAGGGCCTCGGTGATGTACGCCGGCGGGCCCTCCTCACCGGCGTGCGCCACGCGCCGCAGCCCGAGCGCGGCGGCGCCCTCGTACACCTCGCGGAACTTCACCGGCGGATGCCCGACCTCGGCGGAGTCGAGCCCGACGCCGGTGATCCGGTCGAGATACGGCTTCGCGGCGTCGAGCGTCCGAAGGGCCGACTCGGCGGACTCGTCGCGCAGGAAGCAGAGGATCAGCCGGGTGGAGATCCCGTGGTTCTCCTCGCTGCCGCCGAGCGCCCGCCACAGCCCCTCCACGACGGTGCCCATGGACACACCCCGGGCGAGGTGGGCCTGCGGGTCGAAGAAGATCTCCGCGTGCCGGACGCCCTGTGCGGCGGCGCGGGCGAGGTAGGCGTTCGCCAGGTCGGCGAAGTCCTGCTCGGTGCGCAGGACGGCCATCAGCTCGTAGTACAGGTTCAGGAAGGACTGGAGGTCCTCGAAGTCGTACGCCTTGCGCAGCTCGTCGGTGTCCGCGTACGGCAGGGCCACGCCGTTGCGGGCGGCCAGCTCGAACGCCAGCTCCGGCTCCAGGGTGCCTTCGATGTGGAGGTGCAGTTCTGCTTTCGGGAGGGGCATCGACGTATCGTACGAGGGCTCTGCCGTTGTTTCGCGTCAGCGCCGTTTCGGCACCGGCACGCGCAGCAGATCGTGCGCCACGGTCAGCTCGCCCTCGAAACCCGCGGCCCGCGCCTGCCGCTCGAACTCCTCCGGCTCGGCGTAGCGCTGGCTGAAGTGGGTCAGGACGAGGTGCCGCACGCCCGCGTCCCGGGCGACGGCGGCGGCCTGCCCGGCGGTCAGGTGGCCGTGTTCCACGGCGAGTTCGACGTCCTCGTCCAGGAAGGTCGACTCGATCACCAGCAGGTCGCAGCCCTCCGCGAGCGCGTGCACGCCGTCGCAGAGCCGGGTGTCCATGACGAACGCGAACCGCTGTCCGCGCCGCACCTCACTGACGTCCTCCAGCGCGACGTCCCCGATCCGCCCCTCGCGCTGCAGCCGGCCGACGTCCGGCCCCTCGATCCCGTGCGCGGCGAGCCGTTCGGGCAGCATGCGGCGGCCGTCGGGCTCGATGAGGCGGTAGCCGTAGGACTCGACCGGGTGGGACAGCTTGCGGGCCTCCAGGGTATACGACGAGGTCACCGCGAGGATGCCGTCGGCGGCGACGGGCGCCTCGGTGATGCCGACCGTCTCCCGGTAGGCCGTCGCGTACCGCAGGCGGTCGAAGAAGCGCTGCCCGGAGCGCGGGTAGTGCGCGGTGACCTCGTGCGGCACCTGGTCGAGGTTGATCCGCTGGATCACGCCGGCGAGGCCGAGGGAGTGGTCGCCGTGGAAGTGCGTGACGCAGACGCGGTTCAGGTCGTGGGCGGCGACCCCGGCGCGCACCATCTGGCGCTGCGTGCCCTCGCCGGGGTCGAACAGGATGCCCGCGCCGTCCCAGCGCAGCAGGTAGCCGTTGTGGTTGCGGTGCCGGGTCGGGACCTGGCTGGCGGTGCCGAGGACCACCAGTTCACGTACGGACACGGTGGGTTACCCGGGGGGCCACTGCATGCCGCGGCCGCCGAGGAGGTGGGCGTGGGCGTGGAAGACGGTCTGTCCGGCGCCGGAACCGGTGTTGAAGACGGTGCGGTAGCTCTCCAGCTTCTCCTCCGCGGCGACCTCGCCGATCGCGCGCAGGACGTCGGCGGCGCTCTGCGGGTCGCCCGCGCCCAGCGAGGCCGCGTCGGGGTAGTGGACCTTGGGGATCACCAGGATGTGGGTCGGCGCCTGGGGGTTTATGTCCCGGAAGGCGACGGTGGTGTCTGTCTCGCGGACGATCGTCGCCGGGACGTGTCCCGCGACGATCTTGCAGAACAGGCAGTCGTCCTGCGGTTCGCCTGCCATACGCGTGCGCTCGCTTTCGCCAGTGATCGATACGGGGGGCAATCGTAGTCGTTCGGGTGCGGATGGTCTGTGGTTGTTCGCGCAGTTCCCCGCGCCCCTAAGTCGGCAACCCCGGGGGCGTCTTCGCAGGTGCCGCTTCCAGGGCCTCAAGCGCCAGCCTCACCGCCGCGTCCAGCTGGGCGTCCGTGCCCGATGCCCAGTCCTGGGGGCGCTGGACGACCTCCACGTCCGGGTCCACGCCGTGGTTCTCCACGTCCCAGCCCTGGCCCTCCAGCCAGATCGCGTACTTCGGCTGGGTGACCAGGGTGCCGTCGAGCAGGTGGTAGCGGCTGTCGATGCCGATGACTCCGCCCCAGGTGCGGGTGCCGACGACCGGGCCGATGCCGAGGGCCTTGATCGCCCCGTTGACGATGTCGCCGTCGGAGCCGGAGAACTCGTTGGCGACGGCGACGACCGGGCCGCGCGGGGCGTCGACGGGGTAGCTGGTGGGGCGCATGCCGCGCGGGACGTCCCAGCCGATGACGCGGCGGGCCAGCTTCTCGACGACGAGCTGGGAGGTGTGGCCGCCGCGGTTCTCGCGGACGTCGACCACCAGGCCCTCGCGGGCGACCTCGACGCGCAGGTCGCGGTGGATCTGGGCCCAGCCGGGGGCCTGCATGTCGGGGACGTGGAGGTAGCCGAGGCGGCCGGCGGAGGCCGCGTGGACATGGGCGCGGCGGTCGGCCACCCAGGCGTGGTAGCGCAGGGGTTCCTCGTCGGCGAGGGGGACGACGACCGTGTGGCGCACTTCGCCGCCGCCCGCGGGGGCGACGGTCAGTTCGACCGGGTGGCCCGCCGTGCCGACGAGGAGCGGGCCCGGGCCCGTCACCGGGTCGACCGGGTGGCCGGCGACCGCGATGATCGCGTCGCCGGGGCGGACCGCGACGCCGGGGGCGGCGAGCGGGGAGCGGGCGTCCGGGTCGGAGGTCTCCGAGGGCAGGATCCGGTCGATGCGCCAACTGCCGTCCTCGTGGCGGGAGATGTCGGCGCCGAGCAGTCCGTGCCGGGCGCCGCCGTGGCCGCCGGCGGGGATGACGTAGGCGTGTGAGGTGCCGAGTTCGCCCTGCACCTCCCACAGCAGGTCGGTGAGGTCGCTGTGGGTGGCGAGGCGGGCCAGCAGGGGGCGGTAGCGGGCGAGGACGGCCGTCCAGTCGGTGCCGCCCAGGTCGGGGCGCCAGAAGTGGTCGCGCATGAGGCGGCCCGTCTCGTCGTACATCTGGCGCCACTCGGCGGCCGGGTCGAGGGTCTGCCGGACGCGGGCGAGGTCGACGGTGACGCTGGTGTCGCCGTCGTCGTCGGTGCCGGTGCGGCGGTCGCCCGGCACGACGCGCAGCCGCTCGTCGCTCCACAGCAGGACGCGCTTGCCGTCGCCGCTGACCTCGAAGTGGTCGGCGTCGGAGGCCAGTTGCTCCAGGCGCCGCTGGGCGAAGTCGTAGCGCTCCAGCTCGGTGTGCGGGTCGGGGTCCTCGGGGTGGGCGCGGGCGGTGCCGAGGACGCCGTGCACGGGGTGGCGCAGCCACAGGACGCCGTCCTTGGCCGCGCGGAGGGTGGAGTAGCGGCCCGCCTCCACCGGGAAGGGCACGATGCGGTCGGCGAGGCCCTCCAGGTCGACGCGGGTGGCGGGGGTGCCCTCGCTGTCCGGGGTCTCGTCCTTGTCCGGGGTCTCGAAGGGGCGGCCGTGCCGCTGCGGGCCGAAGGGCGAGGGCGTGGTGGCCGCCAGGGTGATCAGGTGCGGGCGGGCGCCGACCACGAAGGCGAGGTCGAAGACGTGCTCGTCGTAGACCGGGTCGAAGGCGCGGTTGGACAGGAACGCCAGGTGTTTGCCGTCGAGGGTGAAGGCGGGCGCGTAGTCCATGAAGCGCAGCGGGGTCGCCTCGGTGACCGACAGGTCGGTGGTGTGGGCGAGGCGCAGCTGGGAGAGCGGTCGGGGGCCGGGGTGGGCCCAGGCGAGCCAGGCGGAGTCGGGTGAGAAGGCGAGGCCGGAGACCTCGCCGTCGTCGCTGCGGTCGACCTCGCGGACCTCGCCGGTCTCGCGCTCGACGAGCAGCAGCCGGCCGTCGTGCGCGGCGACGGCGGCGCGGCTGCCGTCGGGGGCCATGGCCAGCTCCAGGACCCGGCCGAGCTGTCCGGCGGCGAGGCGGCGCGGGGGCGCGCCGGGCACGTTGCCGGTGGCGGGGGCGAACTCCAGGGCGTCGTCGCCCTCGGCGTCCGTCACCCAGACCGCCCACTCCTCGCCGTCGGCGCGGAAGGTGCGGGGCAGCCGGGCGCGCACGCCGGGGGTGGCGGCGAGGGCGCGGGCCGGGCCGGAGCGGTGGGTGACCCAGTGGATCCCGCCGCGTACGCAGACGGCGCTGCCGCGCGCGGTGTGGTCGGGCGACGCCGCCCCGAACCAGCGGGCGGCGTTCACCGGGCGGGGGCGCAGGTCGATGCGGGGCCCGCCGAGGCGCACGTCCAGCCGGCGCGGCTCGGCGCCCTCCAGGTCGTCCAGGAGCCAGAGTTCACCGCCCGAGACGTAGACGACGCGGGTGCCGTCGCCGGCGGCGTGGCGGGCGTAGAAGCCGTCGATCGGGGTGTGGCGGCGCAGGTCGGAGCCGTCGGCGAGGGAGGAGTACAGGGCGCCGGTGCCCTCGTGGTCGGAGAGGAAGGCGAGGCGGTCGCCGGCCCAGACCGGGCACTCCAGGTTCCCGTCGAGCTCGGCGTGCAGCCGGACGAACTCCCCGCTTCCCTCCCGGTCGATCCACAACTTGCCCGCCGTGCCGCCGCGGTAGCGCTTCCAGTACGCCGCCTCGCGGCCCATCTGCGCGGACAGCAGCACGGTGGCCGGGCCGGGCGCCACGTCGCCGACCGGGCCGTACGGCAGGGTCTCGGCGGGGCCGCCGTCCAGCGGGACGGCGTGCGCCCAGCTCTGGCGGAAGCTGGGGCGGCCCTGCGCGCCGAGGGCGAGGACCCGCCCGTCGGCGGTCCAGCCGCGCACGTCGGTACGGCGGTTGCCCCAGTACGTCAGCCGCTCGGCGGGGCCGCCGTCGACGGGGGCGACATGCACCTCGGGCGCGCCGTCCCGGGTGGAGGTCCAGGCGATACGGCGCCCGTCCGGGGATATCCGGGGGTGGGTCACGGGCCGGTTGTCGGCGCTGACCCGCCAGGCGCGGCCGCCGTCGAGGGGGGCGAGCCATACGTCGTCCTCGGCGACGAAGGTCACCAAGTCGCCGTGTACGTGGGGGAATCGGAGATAGCCGTAGGACGCCGGGGTTGCGGCCGTTCCCGTCGTTCCCGTCGAAGCACCCTGAGTCACCCCGTCACTGTACGCAGCGACCGGCGTGCCCCGCCCGTGTTTCGATCACTTGCCCTGGACGGGCCAGCAGGTCGGATCGCCCTTGCACCAGAGGGTCCGGGTGACGGTGACCGTCACGGTGGGCTGCCCGCCGCCTGGGTGGTACGTGGGCGGCTCGTACGTCGGCCCGGGCGTGGCCGCGCAGTCACCGAGCCCGCTCACGTGGAACACCTGCCGGCCCCCGACCCTGGCGGTCAGGGACCCGCGCACACACGCCCCGTCGACGGCCTTGGTGACCCTCCCGGTGACGGTGATCCTCTTCCGGCTCCGGGTCTCGCCCTGGCACTCGACGGAGACGACGGTGGTCTCGGTCGGCGCGGGAGTGCCCGCCTTCCCGTCGTTCCCGTAGTTGCCGGTGCAGCTGAGCCAACTGACGTCCACGTGCTGCTGTTTCAGCCTGGCCGTGGCGGTCGTGCCGGTGGTGTAGGCGGCGGAGGAGGAGTCGAGATCGGCC
This sequence comes from Streptomyces sp. NPDC025793, assembly GCF_055558375.1. Lineage (NCBI taxonomy): Bacteria > Bacillati > Actinomycetota > Actinomycetes > Kitasatosporales > Streptomycetaceae > Streptomyces > Streptomyces sp. NPDC025793. The sequence goes on from NZ_JBVHMR010000027.1 coordinate 62,873, forward strand.
GGCTGGCAGCCCGCCAGCGCCCCGCCGGCCACGGCGACGGCCCCCACCGCACCCGCGACCCGCACTCCGCGTGTCCCGTACCCAATCCACCTGAAAGCCCCCATGTAGGGCAGAGTGCCACCGTCCCGTCCCCGGGGGAAGGCGGCATACGGCCACTCACCCGTTCGGAGTGCCGGTCGCGCCCGGAGGGGGCGCGGTGGTCAGCCCCGCAGCAGCAGCCACTCCTGGAGCTCCACCAGGTTGCCCTCCGGGTCCTTGAGGTGGGCCACGCGCATGCGGTCGGTCATGGGGGCCGGGCCGTGGATCACCGTCCCGCCGCGGGCGGTGATCCGCGCGCAGCAGGCGTCGAGGTCGTCCACGCGCAGTACCACCAGGGAGCGGTGGCCGTTGACGCTGTCGCCCAGCTCGTCCAGGATCTCGGTCATCATCGCCCGGTCCTGGAGGGCGATCCCGGCGGAACCGGTGTGCGGGCTGAACTTCTCGTACGGGCCCTCGGTCGCGCCGGACTGCGGCTTCAGGCCGAGGACGTCGGCGTAGAAGTGGTAGCAGGCGGCGAAGTCGGTGACCAGGAGCCGGACTTGGGCGAGTTCCACGGTGTCCCCCAGGTGTGTCAGGACCAGCGGCCGGTGCGGCCCAGCAGCAGGGCCGCGGCGGCGGTGCCGGCGGTGGATGTGCGCAGCACGGTGGGCCCGAGGACGTACGGCCGCGCAGCGGCCTGCGCGAAGAGCGCCAACTCCTCGGGGGAGACGCCTCCTTCGGGTCCGACGACCAGCACGATGTCGCCCTCGGCGGGGAGTTCGGCGGTGGCGAGACGTTCCTCGCCGCTCTCGTGGAGGACGGCGGCGAAGTCGGCGGTGGCCAGCAGTGCGCACACCTGCTTGGTGGTCGCGGCGTCCGCGACCTCCGGGAAGCGGACCCGGCGCGACTGCTTGCCGGCCTCGCGCGCGGTCGCCCGCCACTTGCCGAGCGCCTTCAGGCCGCGCTCGCCCTTCCACTGGGTGATGCAGCGCGACGCCTGCCAGGGCACGATCGCGTCGACGCCGACCTCGGTCATCGTCTCCACGGCGACCTCGCCCCGGTCGCCCTTGGGGAGGGCCTGGACGACGGTGATGCGCGGGGCGGCCGGCGGCTCCTCGTGGACCGCCGCCACGTCCACCACGAGCCGGTCCTTGCCCTCGGCCGCCTTGACGACGCCCTCGGCCCAGCGGCCGCGCCCGTCGGTGAGGACCACGTCCTCGCCGGGCCGCAGCCGCTTCACGGACACGGCGTGCCGTCCCTCGGGTCCGTCGAGCACGAACTCCGGTCCGGTGAGGTCGAGTCGGTCCACGACGAAGACGGGCGCGGTCATCGCGCGTCACCTCCGGCCGACAACGCCGTCCGGGCAGCGGCGAGTTCGGCCGCCAGCACCTCCACCAGCTCTCCGGCGGGCAGTTCCCGGGCCAGCCGGTGGCCCTGGCCCGCGAACAGCGACATGCCCTGGGCGTCCCCGGCCCGGGCGGCGGCCTTGCGCAGCGGCGAGGTCAGGTGGTTGACCTCGGGGTAGGCGGCGGGGGCGTAGGGGCCGTGCTCGCGCACGAAGCGGTTGACCAGTACGCGCGCCGGGCGGCCCGAGAACGCGCGGGTCAGCTCGGTGCGCGCGTACAGGGGGTCGGTCAGCGCCCGCTTGTGCAGGGCGTGGGCGCCGGACTCTGGGGTGGCGAGGAACGCGGTGCCGAGCTGGGCCGCGCTCGCGCCGGCCGCGAGGACGGCGGCGATCTGACCGCCGCGCATGATGCCGCCTGCGGCGACGACCGGCAGGCTCACGGCCTCCCGGATCTGCGCGACCAGCGACAGCAGACCGATGCCGGAGCCGTCGTTCTCGGGCAGGTCCCGGTGCGTGCCCTGGTGGCCGCCGGCCTCCACGCCCTGCGCGATCACCGCGTCCGCCCCGGCCCGCTCGACCGCGCGTGCCTCCTCGGCGGTGGTGGCGGTGACCAGGGTGACGGTGCCGGCCCGGCGCAGCCGGTCGAGCACGTCCCGGCCCGGCACGCCGAAGTGGAACGAGACCACCGGCACCGGGTTGTCGAGGAGTACGGCGAGCTTGGCGTCGTAGCCGTCGTCCCGGCCGCTGTCGGGGTCGCCCAACTCGGTCTCGTACCAGGCGGCCTCGCCGGCCAGCTGATGCGCGTAGACCTCCACGGCGCCCGATTCGGACAGCTCGGGCTGCGGCAGGAACACGTTCACGCCGAAGGGGCGGCTCGTGAGCCCTCGCAGCTGTTTGATCTCCTGGTACATCCCGTCGGCGGTCTTGTAACCGGCGGCGAGGAACCCGAGGCCACCGGCCTCGGAGACGGCGGCGACGAGCTGCGGGACGGAGACGCCGCCCGCCATGGGGGCCTGCACGATCGGGTGGGGGAGGAGATCGGTCAGCGCGGAGGACATGACCGCATGTTGTCACGTCCTCCGAACAAGTCCGAAACCGGGCTTCCCACGGCATAGGACAGGGGCATACGGGTGGTCCGAGCAGCCCGTACGCCCCTGGTCCCCCCGGGCTCAGCGACCGTTGAACGCGTCCTTCAGCCGCGAGAACAGCCCCTGCTGACCCGGCTGACTGTGCCTGCCCGGGGGCCACCCCCCGCCCCCCCGGCCGCCCGGCAGCTCGCGTCAGCGACCGTTGAACGCGTCCTTCAGCCGCGAGAACAGCCCCTGCTGACCCGGCTGGAACTGCCCCTGCGGACGCTCCTCGCCGCGCAGCTTGGCCAGCTCGCGCAGCAGTCGCTCCTGCTCGGGGTCCAGCTTGGTCGGGGTCGTGACCTCGACATGCACGATCAGGTCACCCCGGCCGCCGCCGCGCAGATGCGTGACGCCGCGGCCATGCAGCGGGATCGACTGGCCGGACTGGGTGCCCGGCCGGATGTCGACCTCCTCCATGCCGTCCAGGGTCTCCAGCGGCACCTTGGTGCCGAGCGAGGCCGCGGTCATCGGGATCGTGACCGTGCAGTGCAGGTCGTCGCCGCGCCGCTGGAAGGTCGAGTGGGGCAGCTCGTGGATCTCGACGTACAGGTCGCCGGCCGGACCGCCGCCGGGGCCGACCTCGCCCTCGCCGGCGAGCTGGATCCGGGTGCCGTTGTCGACACCCGCCGGGATCTTGACGGTCAGCGTGCGCCGGGAGCGGACCCGGCCGTCGCCCGCGCACTCCGGGCACGGGGTCGGCACGACGGTGCCGAAGCCCTGGCACTGGGGGCAGGGGCGCGAGGTCATGACCTGGCCCAGGAAGGACCGGGTGACCTGCGAGACCTCGCCGCGGCCGCGGCACATGTCACACGTCTGGGCGGTCGTACCGGGCGCCGCGCCCTCGCCGTTGCAGGTGTTGCAGACGACCGCCGTGTCGACCTGGATGTCCTTGGTGGTCCCGAAGGCCGCCTCGTTCAGCTCGACCTCGATGCGGATCATCGCGTCCTGGCCGCGCCGGGTGCGCGAGCGCGGCCCGCGCTGCGACGCCGTACCGAAGAACGCGTCCATGATGTCGGAGAAGTTGCCGAAGCCACCGGCGCCGAAGCCGCCCGCGCCCGCGCCGCCGCTCTGCGAGAGCGGGTCGCCGCCGAGGTCGTAGACCTGCTTCTTCTGCGGGTCCGACAGCACCTCGTAAGCGGCGTTGATCTCCTTGAACCGCTCCTGGGTCTTCGGATCCGGGTTGACGTCCGGGTGCAGCTCGCGCGCGAGCCGACGGAACGCCTTCTTGATCTCATCCTGCGACGCGTCGCGGCGCACGCCGAGAACGGCGTAGTAGTCCGTGGCCACTTACGACTCCGCCAGGATCTGTCCGACGTACCGTGCCACTGCGCGTACCGCTCCCATCGTTCCCGGGTAGTCCATGCGGGTCGGTCCGACCACGCCGAGCTTGGCAACCGCCTCGCCGCCCGAACCGTAGCCCACCGACACGACGGACGTGGAGTTGAGTCCCTCGTGTGCGTTCTCGTGACCGATACGCACGGTCACGCCCGGATCCTTCGCCTCGCCAAGGAGTTTGAGGAGCACGACCTGCTCCTCAAGGGCCTCCAGGACGGGCCGGATCGTGAGGGGAAAGTCATGTCCGAAGCGGGTGAGATTGGCGGTGCCGCCGATCATCAGCCGCTCCTCGTTCTCCTCCACGAGTGTCTCCAGAAGAGTGGAGAGCACCGTGGAGACCGTACCGCGGTCCTCCGGATCGAAGGCGTCCGGAAGATCCTCGACCAGCGTCGGCACGTCCGTGAACCGGCGCCCCGCGACCCGGCTGTTGAGCCGCGCCCGCAGATCCGCCAGCGAGGCCTCGCCGAACGGCGCCGGACAGTCGACCATCCGCTGCTCGACCCGGCCGGTGTCCGTGATCAGCACGAGCATCACGCGCGCGGGCGCGAGCGAGAGCAGCTCGACGTGGCGGACGGTGGACCGGGTCAAAGACGGGTACTGCACGACGGCGACCTGCCGCGTGAGCTGCGCGAGCAGCCGTACGGTACGGGCCACGACGTCGTCGAGATCGACGGCGCCCCCCAGGAAGTTCTGGATGGCCCGCCGTTCCGGAGCCGTCATCGGCTTGACACCGGCGAGCTTGTCGACGAACAGCCGATAGCCCTTGTCGGTCGGAATCCGCCCGGCGCTGGTGTGCGGCTGCGCGATGAAGCCCTCGTCCTCCAGGGCCGCCATGTCGTTGCGGACGGTCGCCGGGGAGACCCCGAGGTTGTGCCGCTCGGTCAGCGCCTTGGAGCCGACCGGCTCCTCCGTCCCGACGTAGTCCTGGACGATCGCGCGCAGCACCTGGAGCCTGCGTTCACTCAGCATGCGCGCGCACCTCCAGCACGTCGTCCCCTCGCCCCGTTCGTCCGTCGGGGTCGGCCTCCTGGCACTCTTCCCATACGAGTGCCAGCCCTTTCCCGGCCCCAGTGTACGACTGTCCGGTACACCCGGGGCAAGGTCGGTGCGCTCGCCACGCGTCGTACGGCTAGCGTCGCGGTATGACCGTGACTTGGGAAGAGCTGGGGTGGGAACGGCTGGCCGCCGGGGTCGGGCGGTGCCGGCTGCCGGGCTGGGACTGCACGGTGGGGCTGGTCCTCGGCGAGGGTACGGCGCTCTTGGTGGACGCCGGGTCGAGTCTGGCCGAAGGCGCGCGGCTGCGGGGGCAGGCCGAGGAACTGGCCGGCCGCCGTGTGACCCATCTCGCGCTCACCCACCCCCATTTCGACCATGTCTTCGGGGTCCCGGCGTTCGCCGGGGCGCGGGTGTACGCGGCGGTGGGTGCGGACGCGGTGTTCGCCCACGAGCGGGAGGAACTGCGCCTGGACGCGATCAGGAACGGCCTGCCGGTCGCCGACGCCGACGAGGCGACGGACGCGCTGGTCCCGCCCGCCCACCAGGTCTCGGGCGAGTGGACCCTGGACCTGGGCGCCGGCCGCCAGGTCCTGCTGGCCAACGTGGGCCCCGGCCACACCGCGAACGACCTGGCGGTCCTGGTCCCCGGCGACCGTGAGGTGGTCTTCTGCGGCGACCTGGTCGAGGAGTCCGGCGAGCCTCAGGCGGGCCCGGACGCGGTCCCGACCCGCTGGCCCGCCGCGCTCGACCGGCTGCTGGCGCTGGGCGGTGCGGACGCTCTGTACGTGCCGGGTCACGGAGCGGTGGTGGACGCGGCGTTCGTACGACGGCAGCGCGATCGGCTGGCGGCCCGCTTCGGCGTGTCGTAGGCGCTGGTCCGCGACTTCTCCTATCGTCACTCGAATGCGCCAGTACTCCGCCGATCTGACCCCGCCGTGGAAGAAGTCCCCGCCCGTGCCGGAAGTGGCGGCGGAGCCGGGTCTGGTGGTGGAGGAGCCCGGCACCGGGTTCTGCGGGGCGGTGATCCGCTGCGAGGCGGGCACGGTGACCCTGGAGGACCGCTTCGGCAAGCACCGTGTCTTCCCGCTGGAGCCGCGCGGTTTCCTGCTGGAGGGCAGGGTGGTCACGCTCGTACGGCCGTCGTCGTCGCGCGGTCCGGTACGGCCCACCCGTACGGCCTCCGGCTCGGTCGCCGTGCCCGGCGCACGCGCGCGCGTGGCCCGCGCCGGCCGCGTCTACGTCGAGGGCCGGCACGACGCCGAACTGGTCGAGAAGGTCTGGGGCGACGACCTGCGCGTCGAGGGCGTGGTGGTGGAGTACCTGGAGGGCGTGGACGATCTGCCGTCGGTCGTCGCGGAGTTCGCTCCCGGGCCCGACGCCCGCCTGGGCGTCCTGGTGGACCACCTGGTCCCCGGCACGAAGGAATGGCGCATCGCCGAGTCCGTGACGAGCGAGCACGCGCTGGTCGTCGGCCACCCGTACATCGACATCTGGGAGGCCGTGAAGCCGGCCGCCCTGGGCATCGCCGAGTGGCCCCGGGTCCCCCGCGGCCAGGACTGGAAGACGGGCGTGTGCCGCGCCCTGGGCTGGCCGTCGGACAACACCGGCGCGGTGTGGCAGGCGATCCTGAAGCGGGTGGGCTCCTACAAGGACCTGGAGCCGGAGCTGCTGGGGCGGGTGGAGGAGCTGATCGACTTCGTCACGGCGCCCGCGTAGCCGAACGCGGGCGCCTCGTGCCTCGGTGCGGTCTCAGTCGACCAGGTCCCGCACCACCGCGTCCGCCAGCAACCGCCCCCGCAGCGTCAGCACGGCGCGCCCCTCGTCGTACGGCCCCGACTCCAGGAGGCTCTCCCCCAGCGCGCGCCGGGAAGCCGCCAGTCCCTCCCGCTTCAGCAGGGACAGCGGCACGCCCTCCCGCAGGCGCAGCTCCAGCAGGACGCGCTCGACCCGCCGGTCCTCGTCGGAGAGCAGCTCGCGCCCGGCGCCCGGTGAGCGGCCGGAGGCCAGGGCCGCCGCGTAGGCGCCCGGGTGCTTGACGTTCCACCAGCGCACGCCGCCCACGTGCGAGTGCGCCCCCGGGCCCGCGCCCCACCAGTCGGCGCCGCGCCAGTACAGCTCGTTGTGCAGGCAGCGCCCGGCTTCCGAGGTGGCCCAGTTGGAGACCTCGTACCAGTCGAAGCCCGCCGCGGACAGCAGTTCCTCGGCGATCAGATAGCGGTCGGCGTGGACGTCGTCGTCGGTCATCGGGATCTCGCCCCGGCGGATCCGGCGGGCGAGCTGGGTGCCCTCCTCGACGATCAGGGCGTACGCGCTGATGTGGTCCGGGCCCGCGCCCAGCGCCGCCCGGAGCGACGCCCGCCAGTCGTCGTCGCTCTCGCCCGGCGTGCCGTAGATCAGGTCGAGGTTGACGTGCTCGAAGCCCGCCGCCCTCGCCTCCGCCACGCAGGCCTCGGGGCGGCCGGGGGTGTGGGTCCGGTCCAGGATCTTCAGCACGTGCTGCCTCGCGCTCTGCATGCCGAAGGAGATGCGGTTGAAGCCGCCCTCGCGGAGGGTCGCGAGATAGGCCGGGTCGACCGACTCCGGGTTCGCCTCCGTCGTCACCTCCGCGTCCGGCGCCAGGCCGAACTCGTCGCGGATGGCGCCCAGCATCCGGACGAGATCGTCGGCGGCCAGCAGCGTCGGCGTACCGCCCCCGACGAAGACCGTGCGGACCTCCCGGGGGTCGTCGCCGAGCACCTTGCGGGCGAGGCGGATCTCGTCCGTCAGCGTCTGCGCGTAGTTGTCACGGGACGCCAGCACGCCGCCCGTGCCGCGCAGCTCGGTCGCGGTGTAGGTGTTGAAGTCGCAGTAGCCGCAGCGGGTGGCGCAGTACGGCACGTGCAGGTAGAAGCCCAGCGGGCGGTCGGCGGCCCCGGCGAGCGCGGACGCGGGCAGCGCGCCGTCGGCGGGGACGGGCTCGCCGTCGGGGAGTGCGGAAGGCATGTCCCCATTGTCCAGCACCCCGGGCGTCACTCCGCCTGGAGGACGAGCAGCGCCAGATCGTCCTCGGGCTGGCCGCCGCCGAAGTCGTGCACCAGGCGGCGGATCGTCTCCGCGATCAGCTCGGCGTCCAGGCCCGCGCAGCCGGACAGGGCGCGGGCGAGTCCGTCGCCGTCGTCGAACTGGCGGGAGCCGGAGCGCCGCTCGGTCACCCCGTCGGTGACGCACAGCAGGCTGTCGCCGGGCCGCAGGTCGAGGGTCTCGCTGGTGTAGGTCTCGTCCTCGATCACGCCGAGCAGGGTCTGCGGGCGGGCCGCCGTACGCACCGTGCCGTCGGGGCACAGGACGAGCGGCAGCGGGTGGCCGGCGGAGGCGAGCGTGCAGCGGACCCCGTCCGCGTGCGGCGTCAGCTCGCCGTAGAGGAGGGAGAGGAAGCGGGTCTGCGGGCCGTCCCCGGGGGCCACGGGGCGGCCGCCCACCGCGACCAGGGCGCGGGCGGCGGCGTCGGCGGCCTCGGTGGCGTCGTCCAGGAGGAGCTGGTTGAGGCGGTCGAGGACGTCGGCGACCCGGTAGCCCTCGCGGGCGAGCAGGCGCAGCCAGGGCCGGGCGAGGCCGATCACGACGGCCGCCTCGGGGCCCTTGCCCTGGACGTCGCCGATGGCGAAGCACCAGCGGCCGTCGCCCGCCGGGAACAGGTCGTAGAAGTCGCCGCTGGGGCCGCCCTTGTCGCACGGCTCGTACACGAGCGCGCTGCTCATCCCGGGGATCTGGGCGACCGCGCCGGGCAGCAGCCCGCGCTGGAGCACGGCGCTGATGGTGGCCTGGCGGGCGTACTGGCGGGCCGCGCCGATGGCGAGCGCCACCCGGCGGCCCAGGTCCTCCACGAGGCCGGTGACCTCGTCGGGGAAGGCGGCGGGGCCGGACCGGCCGATGACCAGCGTGCCGAGCGGCCGGCCGCCCGCGATCAGCCGGTACGCCAGCGCCGTGCCCTCGGCGCCGCGCGGGCCGAGCGCGTCGCCGGGCCAGGGGTACGGCTCGGGGCCCGAGCGCAGCCCCTCGCGCGGGGCGGGCGGCTCCTTCTCCAGGGTGCGGTGCAGCTCCTCGACATGGCCCTCGCAGGTGTGCCAGACCCGGGCGGGTCCGCCGCCGATGCCGCCGCGCGCGCTCGCCTCGTCCTCCAGCCACACCGCGCACCAGTCGGCGAGCCGGGGCACGATGAGCTGGCCGGTGAGCGCGGTGACCAGGGACTCGTCCAGCTGTCCCGCGAGCAGGTCGGAGGCCTCGGCGAGGAAGGACAGCGCGCCCCGGCCGAGCCACTCGCCCTCCCTGTCGGCCCGCAGCGGCTGCGGGGCCAGCTCCTCGGCGACCGCCAGGGCGGCGCCCGGGGCCGGTCCGTCCGGCTCGCCGACGCCGCCCGGGGGCAGCCGCGCCCAGACGGTCTTGGCGCCGACGCGGTAGGTGACGCCCCAGGACTCGGCGAGCGTGGCGACCAGCCGCAGCCCGCGCCCGTACTCGTGGGCGTCGTACGGCGCCTCGCCGCCGAGGGGGTCCCGCGGGGCGCGCGAGGGGTGCCGGTCGCACACCTCCACGGTGAGCGCGCCGCTCTCCTCCAGCCGCCACTCGACCTCGACGTCCGTACCGGCGTGCACGACGGCGTTGGTCACCAGCTCGCTGACGACGGCCATGGCGTCGTCGGCGAGCCGCGGCGCCACGCCCGGCTCGTCGGCGAGCGCGGCCCGCACCAGCGCCCGCGCCGCCCCGGGCGCCAGCGCACTCCCGGGCAGCGCCGCCCGCCCCCGTGCCTCCCTGGCCCGTGGCCCGCTCTCCCGTTGCGTGGGTATGGCCGCCATGTCCATGCGGCCAGGGTGACAGACAGGGGGCGATCAGAAGCGCTCAGTTATCGAAGTGGCCAGAAGAGGGCCACTTTTGAACAAGGTGGAGCGCAAACTCCCGGGGGCGCGGGGAACCACGCGCTACTTCTCCCTCGTCCCGGCGTACATCTCGTCGATGAGGGCCTTGTACTCCCTCTCCACCACCGGCCGCTTCAGCTTCAGGCTCGGCGTGATCTCGCCGTGCTCCACGTCGAGATCCCTCGGCAGCAGCCGGAACTTCTTGATCGTCTGCCACTTCTGGAGCCCCGCGTTGAGCTCCCGCACGTACCCGTCGACCATCTCGACCGTCTGCGGCGCGGCGACGATGTCGGCGTACGACCGTCCCTCCAGCCCGTTCTCCTTCGCCCAGTCCAGGATCGCGATCTCGTCGAGGGCGATGAGGGCGGTGCAGTAGTTCCGGTCGGCGCCGTGCACCAGGATGTTGGAGACGTACGGGCACACGCCCTTGAACTGGCCCTCGACCTCGGCCGGGGCGACGTACTTGCCGCCGGAGGTCTTGATGAGGTCCTTCTTGCGGTCGGTGATGCGCAGATAGCCGTCGGGGGACAGCTCGCCGATGTCGCCGGTGTGGAACCAGCCGTCGGACTCCAGCACCTCGGAGGTCTTGTCGGGCAGGTTGTGGTAGCCCTGCATGATGCCGGGGCCGCGCAGCAGGATCTCGCCGTCCTCGGCGATGCGGACCTCCGTGCCGGGCAGCGGCTTGCCGACCGTGCCGGTGCGGTAGGCCTCGCCGGGGTTGACGAAGGAGGCCGCGGAGGACTCGGTGAGGCCGTAGCCCTCCAGGATGTGGATGCCGGCGCCGGCGAAGAAGTAGCCGATCTCGGGCGCGAGCGCGGAGGCGCCGGAGACACAGGCGCGCAGCCGGCCGCCGAAGGCCTCGCGGAGCTTGGCGTAGACGAGGGTGTCGGCGACCTTGTGCTTGGCGGCGAGGGCGAAGGGCGCCGAGTGGGTGCCGGTGCGGCGGAAGTTGTCCTGGGTGACCTTGGCGTACTCGCGGGAGACCTCGGCGGCCCACTGGAAGATCTTGTACTTGGCCGGGCCGCCCCCGCGGGCCTTGGCGGCGACGCCGTTGTAGACCTTCTCGAAGATGCGCGGCACGGCCGCCATGTACGTCGGCTGCACCACCGGAAGGTTCTCGATGATCTTGTCGACCCGGCCGTCCACGGCGGTGACGTGCCCGACCTCGATCTGTCCGGAGGTGAGCACCTTGCCGAAGACGTGCGCGAGCGGCAGCCACAGGTACTGCACGTCGTCGATGGTGACCAGGCCGGTCGCGGCGATGGCCTTCGCCATGTACGACCAGTTGTCGTGCGGCAGGCGCACGCCCTTGGGGCGGCCGGTGGTGCCGGAGGTGTAGATGAGGGTGGCGAGCTGGTCCCCGGTGATCGCGCCGACCCGCTCCTTGATCAGCTCGGGGTGCTTCTCCAGATGGGCGGCGCCGCGCAGCTCCAGCTCGGCGAGGGTGATCACCCAGTCGTCCGTCTCGACGCCGGCCGGGTCGATGACGACGACCTTGGTCAGCTCGGGCAGCTCGGCGCGCTTCTCGACGGCCTTGGCGACCTGCGCCGCGTCCTCGGCGATGAGCACCCGGCTCTCGGAGTCGGAGAGGATGAAGGCCGACTCGTCGGCGTTGGTCTGCGGGTAGACCGTGGTCGTCGCACCGCCCGCGCACAGGATGCCTAGGTCGGAGAGGATCCACTCGACGCGGGTGGAGGCCGCGAGGGCCACCCGCTGCTCGGGCTGAAGACCCAGTTCGATGAGTCCGGCCGCGATCGCGTACACCCGCTCGGCCGCCTGCGCCCAGCTCAGCGACTTCCAGTCGTCGGGGCCCTGGCCCGACGACGGCGGCACCGGGTAGCGGTAGGCCTCGGCGTCCGGTGTGGCCTCGACGCGCTCCAGGAAGAGGGACGCCACGGACGGCGGACGGTTCTCGATCAGGGTCTGTGTGTCGCTCACGACATCCTCCGGGGCCCGCGACGGTGCGGCTGGCTCAGTGCGGCTGGGGTGACTCACGGTGGGGTTCGCGCGTGTTGTTTAACTCGCGAGTAACTATCGAGCAGGGATCAGAGTAAGCCGCGACCGGCCGCTGCGTAAGGGGCATCGTGCTGTCTGTTTCCCCGCACGTTCCACGCAGAGCGACGTTACGCGTGCGTAGGGGCCCGCCGCACTTTCGTACGACGAGCCCCTTCATGCCCGGTTTGCGGACGTAACCCGTTGTTACCCGTGGTTACTTCTTGCCCTTGGCCGACCCCGCGCTGTCATCACTGGACAGGACGGCGATGAACGCCTCCTGCGGAACCTCCACGGAACCCACCATCTTCATCCGCTTCTTGCCTTCCTTCTGCTTCTCCAGCAGCTTCCGCTTACGGGAGATGTCACCGCCGTAGCACTTGGCGAGGACGTCCTTGCGGATGGCACGGATGGTCTCGCGGGCGATCACCCGGGAGCCGATGGCGGCCTGGATGGGCACCTCGAAGGCCTGCCGGGGGATCAGCTCGCGCAGCTTGGCCACGAGCCGCACGCCGTACGCGTACGCCGCGTCCTTGTGGGTGATCGCCGAGAAGGCGTCCACCTTGTCGCCGTGCAGCAGGATGTCGACCTTGACCAGGCTGGACGTCTGCTCGCCGGTGGGCTCGTAGTCGAGGGAGGCGTAGCCGCGGGTCTTGGACTTCAGCTGGTCGAAGAAGTCGAAGACGATCTCCGCGAGCGGCAGCGTGTAGCGGATCTCGACCCGGTCCTCGGAGAGGTAGTCCATGCCGAGCAGGGTGCCGCGCCGGGTCTGGCACAGCTCCATGATCGAGCCGATGAACTCGGTGGGCGCCAGGATGGTGGCGCGCACGACCGGCTCGTACACCTCGTTGATCTTGCCTTCGGGGAACTCGCTCGGGTTGGTGACGACGTGCTCGCCGCCGTCCTCCATGACCACGCGGTAGACCACGTTGGGGGCGGTGGCGATCAGGTCGAGGCCGAACTCGCGCTCCAGCCGCTCGCGGATCACGTCCAGGTGCAGCAGGCCGAGGAAGCCGACGCGGAAGCCGAAGCCGAGGGCCGCGGAGGTCTCCGGTTCGTAGACCAGCGCGGCGTCGTTGAGCTGGAGCTTGTCCAGCGCCTCGCGCAGCTCGGGGTAGTCGGAACCGTCCAGCGGATACAGGCCCGAGAAGACCATCGGCTTCGGGTCCTTGTAGCCGCCGAGGGCTTCCGTCGCGCCCTTCTGCTGGCTGGTGACGGTGTCACCGACCTTGGACTGGCGGACGTCCTTCACACCGGTGATGAGGTAGCCCACCTCGCCGACGCCGAGGCCGTCGGCCGGCAGCATCTCGGGCGAGCTGACGCCGATCTCCAGCAGCTCGTGGGTGGCGCCGGTGGACATCATCTTGATCCGCTCACGCTTGTTGAGCTGACCGTCGATGACACGCACGTACGTCACGACGCCGCGGTAGGAGTCGTAGACCGAGTCGAAGATCATCGCGCGGGCGGGGGCGTCGGCGACGCCGACCGGGGCCGGGATCTCCTTGACGACCTTGTCCAGCAGCGCCTCCACGCCGAGGCCGGTCTTGGCGGAGACCTTCAGCACGTCGGACGGGTCGCAGCCGACCAGGTTCGCCAGTTCCTCGGCGAACTTCTCCGGCTGGGCGGCCGGCAGGTCGATCTTGTTCAGCACGGGGATGATCGTGAGGTCGTTCTCCATCGCCAGATAGAGGTTGGCGAGGGTCTGCGCCTCGATGCCCTGGGCGGCGTCGACGAGGAGGATGGTCCCCTCGCAGGCGGCCAGCGACCGCGAGACCTCGTAGGTGAAGTCGACGTGCCCCGGGGTGTCGATCATGTTGAGGATGTGGGTCGTGCCCTGATCGGGGCCCTCGGTGGGGGCCCAGGGCAGACGCACCGCCTGGGACTTGATCGTGATGCCGCGCTCGCGCTCGATGTCCATCCGGTCGAGGTACTGAGCACGCATCTGCCGCTGCTCGACCACACCGGTCAGCTGGAGCATCCGGTCGGCGAGCGTGGACTTGCCGTGGTCGATGTGCGCGATGATGCAGAAATTGCGGATCAGCGCCGGGGCGGTACGGCTCGGCTCGGGCACATGCTTAGGGGTCGCGGGCACGCAGGGTCCTGTCTCTTGAGGCGCCTTATGCCTCGGGTCGGATCGATACGTAGTCTCCATGGTCCCACGGGGAGCGACCGGGGACCGTTTTGGGCTGCCGGCAGGGCCGCTGGTACTGTAGATGGCTGTGCCTCATGCCCTCTCAGCGCGAGGCACGTCCGAGAAATTTTGGATCACCGGTACGGGACCCGAGCGGCCCCGCACCAGAACCTGAAAAGGCTCCTTCGTGGCGAACATCAAGTCCCAGATCAAGCGGATCAAGACCAACGAGAAGGCGCGGCTGCGCAACAAGGCCGTCAAGTCCTCCCTGAAGACCGCGATCCGCAAGGCCCGTGAGGCCGCTGCCGCGGGTGACGTCGAGAAGGCCACCGAGCTCCAGCGCGCCGCTGCGCGTGCGCTCGACAAGGCCGTCTCGAAGGGCGTCATCCACAAGAACCAGGCTGCCAACAAGAAGTCGGCGCTCGCTTCCAAGGTCACGACCCTCAAGGGCTGAACTCTCCCTTTGATCTGACCGCCGGACGGACCCAGAGCGGGCCCTCTCTCATCCGCTCCCTTTCGGCATCCACGGATTCGCACGCGGCCTGCGTTCGCCACGCGGGTGCGAATCCAACAGCTCGAATCGCAGACCCCGGTATCTCTCCCTTCCCCAGGGCGGACACCGGGGTTTTCGGTGTCCCGGTGCGCCTATCCGCGCCCGCGCGACCGAGCGGCCCGGGCGATGGTCACGACCGCCTTCTCCAGCGCGTACTCAGGATCATCGCCTCCGCCCTTCACTCCGGCGTCGGCCTCGGCGACGGCGCGGAGCGCCACCGCGACACCGTCCGGCGTCCACCCCCGCATCTGCTGCCGCACCCGGTCGATCTTCCACGGCGGCATGCCCAGCTCACGGGCCAGATCGGCCGGCCGCCCGCCCCGCGCGGACGACAGCTTTCCGATGGCCCGCACGCCCTGGGCCAGAGCGCTGGTGATCATCACCGGCGCCACCCCCGTGGCCAGCGACCAGCGCAGCGCCTCCAGCGCCTCCGCCGTACGCCCCTCCACGGCCCGGTCGGCGACCGTGAAGCTGGAGGCCTCGGCCCGGCCGGTGTAGTACCGCCCGACGACCGCCTCGTCGATCGTCCCCTCCACGTCGGCGACCAGTTGCGACACCGCCGAGGCCAGCTCGCGCAGATCGCTGCCGATGGCGTCGCACAGCGTCTGGCACGCCTCGGGCGTCGCCGAGCGCCCCGCCGCGCGGAACTCCTGCCGCACGAACGCCAGCCGGTCCGCCGGCTTGGTCATCTTCGGGCAGGCGACCTCCCGCGCCCCCGCCTTGCGCGCGGCGTCCAGCAGGCCCTTGCCCTTGGCCCCGCCCGCGTGCAGCAGCACGAGGGTGATCTCCTCGGCGGGCGAACCGAGATACGCCTTGACGTCCTTGACCGTGTCGGCCGAAAGGTCCTGTGCGTTACGTACGACCACGACTTTGCGCTCGGCGAAGAGCGAGGGACTGGTGAGCTCGGCGAGCGTGCCGGGCTGCAACTGGTCCGGGGTGAGGTCGCGTACGTCCGTGTCGGCGTCGGCGGCCCTGGCGGCGGCCACCACCTCCTGCACGGCACGGTCGAGCAGGAGGTCCTCCTGGCCCACGGCGAGTGTCACCGGGGCGAGAGGGTCGTCATTCGCAGTCTTCCTGGCCATCGCCTACAGCATCCCACGCGGCACTGACATCGAGTCCGCCCGCGCACCCTGAGCGGTCCCTGAACAGACCCGGAGCCCGCCTCGGGGGTCCGGTCCGGCTCGGGGGTGGGCGGGCTCGCGAGGTCAGGGCTCCTCGCGCCAGCCGTCCCACTCCCCGGCGAACGCGTCCAGTTCCGCGGGGTCCAGCCGCTCGCCCTCGTCGCGCAGGACCAGCAGCCACTGCGCGTCCTCGGCGTCGTCCTCGCCGGCCAGGGCGTCCCGGACCAGTTGGGGCTCCTCGGCCAGGCCGAACCGCTCCCCGAGCGCCTCGGCCGCCTCCTCGGCGGCCTCCCGGTCGGGCAGCACCAGCACGTGTCTCACATCGCTCACGCACCCATTCTCCGGCACCCCCGGGCGAAGAACCGCCAGGTCAGCCGTTGACCACGGCCCGGTCAGCCCTTGGCCACGAGCTGCACGTCGAGGTCGACCCGGACGCTGGAGCCGACCACCGCGATGCCCCGCGCCAGCATGGACTGCCAGTTGACCGTGAAGTCGTCCCGGTGCAGCTCGGTGGTGGCCCGGCAGGCGGCCCGTACCTCGCCCTCCATGCCGTTGCCGAGGCCGAGGTACTCGGTGTCCAGCGTGACCGTGCGCGTCACCCCGTGCAGCGACAGCGCGCCGGTGATCGCCCACCGGCTGCCGCCCCTGTGCACGAACCGTTCGCTGTAGAACTCCAGGGTCGGGAACCGCTGCACGTCGAGGAAGTCCGCCGACCGCAGATGGTCGTCCCGCATCCGCACCCCCGTGTCGATGGAGGCGGCGTCGATCACGACGTGCATCGCCGACCGCTCCACCCGCTCGCCGATCCGCACCGCCCCGGCGAAGGAGGTGAACTGTCCGTGGATCCGGGCCAGTCCGATGTGCCGCGCGGTGAACCCGATCGAGGAGTGCATGGGCTCGATCTCCCAGTCGCCCGGCGCGGGCGGCTCCGGCGGATGGGACACCTGGAGGGTCACGTCGCCCAGCGAGGCGAGGGAGTTCTCGCCGACCAGCGCGGTGGCCCGGTAGGGTGTGTAGCCCTCGGCCGACAGCGCGAGCCGGTACTCCCCCGCCGGCACCGTCGCGATGAACGTCCCGTAGGGGTCCGTGCCGCCGCACATGACCTTGCGGCCCATGGTGTCGCTGACCGTGAACTCGGCGCCCGCGACCGGCTCGTCGACCGGATCGACCACCCGGCAGCTGAGCACCCCGGCGCCCGGCGGTGTCCGCACCGCCACCAGGGGACTCGTCCGTTCCTTCTGGTTCGTCCGGTTACCCAGCCAGCGGCCGAACATCTACGACACCCCTGTACGCCTCGACATCACCTGCTGCCGAAGGTCCATTCGATCACTGGTGCGGCTTTCGGGGCAACACGGGCCCACATCGCGGGAATCCGGCCCATGCGCCGGAACTGATCCGAATTAGGGGTTCAGGTTCCGGTTTCGCACAGCCGGAACACAGCTCAGCTCGATCCCGAACCGCTCCCGGTAAGCCGCCAGCACCTCCTCGTCCGTCCCCAACTCCCCTGTCCCGCGCGCGCCGTCCGCGTCCGTCGTGGTCAGCGACCGCCCGCTGAGCGTGATCCGCCCTCCGTCGCCGGCGACCCGTGAGCAGACCAGCGACCCGGTGAAGTGCGACAGCGGCGAGGTGCTGTGCCACCAGGCGCCGGCCCTGAAGTCCGCGAGCACCCGGGGCCGCGTCTCCAGCCGGTACTGCGGCACTCCGTCCCGTACGACGTCCAGGTCCGGCTCCCCGGACCCCGCCGGGCCGTCGCCGCGCACCCCTGCCGCGTCCGGTGCCGCTTCCGCGATGCGGAACAGCCCGCCCGGATCCGCCTGCTCCCCGCGCTCGGCGAACCGCAGCGGGTAGTGGCTGTTCGCCCCGAACCCGACGTCGGCGAGCCAAACGTCCCCCTCCGCCGTCCGCACCCGCAGCGCGAGATGGTCGTACGGGACACCGAGCCGCCCCTCGTCCCCGTACACCCGCGCCGCGAGCAGCTCGACCTCGTAGCCGAGGGCGGTGAGCAGCGCGCCGAAGGCGCCGTTCAGTTCGTAGCAGAAGCCGCCCCGGCGCGCCCCGACCACCTTGTCCAGCAGCCGTTCCTCCTCCAGCGCGATCTCCTCGCCGAGGTGGACGGAGAGATTCTCGAAGGGAACGGTCCGCAGATGGTGCAGATGCAGCTCGCGCAGCGCCTCGCCGGTGGGCCGCTGCGGGCGCCCGGCCCCGATCCGGTGGAGGTAGGCGTCGACCTGGCGTGAGTTCATGCGCTCAGTCTCTCGTCACCCGCACCTCACCGCCCGGCCCTCCCGTCCCGCCGACCGCGAGGGAGCCGTCCCGGTCGGTGCGCAGCACGAGCGCGCCGCCCGCCCGCAGCGCGGCCAGGGTCGCCGGTGCCGGGTGGCCGTACGGGTTGCCGGCCCCGGCGGAGATCAGGGCCACCCGGGGCGCGACGAGCCGGATCAGGTCCGGGTCCTGGTAGGCCGAGCCGTGATGAGCCACCTTGAGCACGTCCACACCGGCCAGCTCCGCCGCCCGCGGGGACCTCAACAGCGCCTGCTGGGCCGGGGGTTCGAGGTCACCGAGCAGCAGCAGCCGCAGTCCGCCCGTGCGGACCAGCATCGCCACGCTGGCATCGTTCGGCCCGTCCGGCACCAGCGCCGATCCCGCGATCGTGCCCGGCCGTCCGGGGAGCCCCGGGTCCGGCGGCGCACCGCCACTCGGTGGGGGCCACAGCACCCGCCAGGCGAGCTGACCGGTGCGCCGCTCCTCCCCGGCCACGGCCCGCATGAGCGGGATGTGCCGTCTCGCCGCCTCCTTTCTGACGAACTCGGCCTGGTCGGCAGGCTCTTCCAAGCCGGTGGTCTCGATCGCGGCGACCGTGCGGCCCCGCAGCACACCGGTCAGTCCCGCGACGTGGTCCGCGTGGAAGTGGGTCAGGACGAGCAACGGGATCCGTGTGATGCCCAGCTGTCGCAGACAGCGGTCCACCGGCACCGGATCCGGTCCGGCGTCCACGACCACCCCGGCGCCGTCCCCCGCCGCCAGCACCGTCGCGTCGCCCTGTCCGACATCACACATCGCGAACCGCCAGCCGGGTGGCGGCCAGCCCGTTAGCACCCGGGTCAGCGGTGCCGGCCGGACCACCGCCAGCAGGAGCAGCAGCCCGAGCAGCCCGCACCACCACGGGTGCCGTGACAACCGCCGCCCGGCCAGGACGACGGCCACGGTGACGGCCGCGAGTGCCAGCGCCCCCGGCCGGCTCCCCGGCCAGTCCACGCCCGCGCCGGGCAGCGCCGCCCCGGTCCGGGCGACCCCGGCGATCCATCCCGCGGGCCAACTCGCGCACCACGCCAGCGCCGTGGCCACCGGCATCGCCACGGGTGCCGTCACCAGCGCCGCGAACCCCAGCACGGTCGCCGGTGCCACCGCCGCCTCGGCCAGCAGATTGCACGGCACCGCCACGAGGCTCACCCGGGCCGACAGCACCGCCACGACCGGCGCGCACACCGCCTGCGACGCGGCGGCCGCCGCCAGCGCCTCCGCGAGCCTCGCCGGCACCCCGCGCCGGTTCAGCGCCTCGCTCCAGCCCGGGGCCAGCACGAGCAGCGCGCCGGTGGCCAGCACGGAGAGCAGGAAGCCGTAACTCCGTGCCAGCCAGGGGTCGTAGAGCACCAGCAGCAGGACGGTCGTGGCCAGTGCCGGGACCAGGGATCTGCGGCGCCCGGTGGCCAGTGCGACCAGCGCGAGCGCGCCGCAGGCGGCGGCTCGCAGCACACTGGGGTCGGGGCGGCACACGACCACGAAACCCAGGGTGAGCGCCCCGGCGGCGAGCGCGGTCGCCCGCAGCGAGAGCCCCAGGCGCGGGGCCAGGCCGCGGCGTTCGGCCCGCTGGGCCAGCCCGGGCGGCCCGATGAGCAGCGCGAGCAGCACGGTGAGATTGCTGCCGGACACGGCGAGCGTGTGCGCCAGGTCGGTCTCCTTGAACGCCTCGTCCAGCTCGGGGGTGATCCGCGTGGTGTCCCCGACGACCAGCCCGGGCAGCAGCGCCCGCGCGTCCTCCGGCAGGCCGTCCGTCGCCGCCCGCAGCCCGGCTCTGAGCCGGCCCGCCAGCCGCTGTGACCCACTGGGCCCCGCGATGATCCGCGGGGGCCGCCCGCGCACCCGCAACACGGCCGCGGTCCGGTCGCCGCCCGTCAGCGCGGGCGCCAGCCGTCCGTCCAGCCGGAGCCGCGTGGACGGCAGCAGCCCGAGCCAGGCGGCCCGCGTCTCCTGGGCCCGCCGGGCGGCGGCCGCCGAGGTCGCCCCGGAGACCCCGCTCCCCGCCCCGCTCCCTTCCGCCGGGCCGTCCGCCGCACCGCTCCTTCCTCCGGCGCTCCCCTCCGGTGCCGGGACGTCCGCGTCGACGACCAGCAGCACCGGGCTCCGGGTCCGCACCCGGGTCCCGTCGCTCCGCTCGACGCCGCGCACCTGCGCGCGGGCCAGCACCGCCAGGGGTGCCGTGTGATCCCCGCGCACCTTCGGCCGGCTGAGCCAGGGGTCGCCGCTCACCTCGATCTCGGCGGTCACGGTCGCGAACCGCCGGGCCAGCTCGGGCACCGGCCCGCGCCGCACGTCGGCCCCGTGCAGCCCGGCGGAGACAGCGGCCGCGGCCACGCAGAGCAGCACGGCGGCGACCGAGGCCCGGGCCCATGCGAACCGCCTCGGCATCACCACAGCGCCGGCCCCGCGTGCCCACAGCAGCGCGGCGCCGCCCGCCAGGCAGATCCCTGCCGACGCGGCGGTCCAGCCGGCCGGTGCGTCCAGCGTCAGGGCCGCCGTGGCCCAGGCCGCGAGTGCGGGCGGCACGAGGCGCAGGTCCAGGGGCCCCGCCCGGTCGCCCCGGTCGCCGCGCGAGCTCCCCCGCGCCTCGCGCGATGCCTCCCGCCCCTCGGGTCCACGGCCCGCGGTGGTCCCGGGCGGTCCGGTGCCGGTCGCGCGGCTCATGGCCGTACCAGCTCGCGCAGGTCGCTGAAGCGGCGGTCGCCGATGCCGTTGACCTCGCGCAGTTCGTCCACCGAGCGGAAACCGCCGTGCTGGGTGCGGTAGTCGACGATGTGCCGGGCCAGCACCGGGCCGACCCCGGGCAGGGCGTCGAGCTGGTCCGCCGTGGCCGTGTTGAGGGAGACCGGGGCCGAGGGGACCGCGCCCGCCGCCGCGGAGGCCGGACCGCCCGCCGGACCGGGTGGTACCACCGCCGAGGCGGGCAGGCCGACGACGACCTGTTCGCCGTCGACCAGGAAGCGGGCCCGGTTGAGCCCCTCGACGCTCACGCCCGGACGGACCCCGCCGGCGGCCCGCAGCGCGTCGGCCACGCGGGAGCCGGCCGGCAGCCGCCGGATCCCCGGTTCCCGTACCTTGCCGCTGACGTCCACGACGATCTCCCCGCCCGGCGCCCCCGAGGCACCCGCGCTCACCCCCGCACTCGCCCCGACGCCCGCACCCGCCTTCGCGTTCTGCCCCTGCCCTTCTCTCCTCTTGGCGTACGGCGCCTCGGCACGCACCACCTGAGGGGCTTTCAGGGACTCGGGCCGCCCGGCCCAGAAGTGCTGGACGGCGAACACGGCGGCCGCCACGAGCAGCACCGTGAGCGCGACGACGCCCCGCCGCTCCACCCCGCACCGCGTCTGCAACCACACCGGCATCCGCTCCCGCACCGCCAGGCCCACCCGCTCCCGTACACCAGGAGGGGCGGGACCGCCGGGACCGGCGGGTGACAGCGGCTCCAACGGGTCCGTGGATTCGGCTGGTTCGGGGTCGAGCGTCGCCGTGGTCGGCGCCCGCACCTCCCCCTGCGGCGGCCCGTGGTCCGACCCCAGCCGCCGCACCGCTCGTTCGCCGAAGAGGAGTTCCGCTCGGCGGCGCAGTTCGTCTCCCGGCGGCGACGGGCGGAGACCGGCGCGACGGTGATACCGGACCCGCCCGTCCGACGCGGGCCCGCGGCCGGGTCCACTGCTCGCAGAGGTGATGCGCGTACGTGATCGAAGTGCCATGCGACGAGGATGGAACATCCCGCCGACTTGCGATGATCTTGGTCAATTCCCGGGTATTACCGCCCGGTTGTGGAAAACTCCGCCACCCGTATGAGTGAGACGGGAGACCCGTGCACCCGGGTCAGCGGGGCGAGACCACCGCTCCCAGCAGCCCCGGCCCGGTGTGTGCCCCGATCACCGCTCCGACCTCGCTGACATGCAGGTCGGCCAGGCCCGGCACCCGTGCCCGGAGCCGGTCGGCGAGGGCGGCGGCGCGCTCGGGGGCGGCGAGGTGATGGACGGCGATGTCGACGTCGGCGTCGCCCGCCCGCTCGGCGGTCAGCTCCTCCAGGCGGGCGATGGCCTTGGACGCCGTACGGACCTTCTCCAGCAGTTCGATACGGCCACCGTCCAGCTGGAGCAGGGGTTTGACGGCGAGGGCGGAGCCGAGGAGGGCCTGGGCGGCTCCGATGCGGCCGCCGCGGCGCAGGTAGTCGAGGGTGTCGACGTAGAAGTAGGCGGACGTGCCCGCGGCGCGTTTCTCCGCGGCCGTGACGGCCTCGTCCACCGTGCCGCCGGCCTCCGCGGTCTCGGCCGCGGAGAGCGCGCAGAAGCCAAGGGCCATGGCGACCATGCCGGTGTCCACCACCCGCACCGGCACCGGCGCTTCACGCGCCGCGAGGACCGCCGCGTCGTAGGTGCCGGACAGTTCGGCGGACAGGTGCAGCGAGACGATGCCGGCGGCGCCGGACGCGGCGACCCTGCGATAGGTCTCCGCGAACACCTCGGGACTCGGCCGGGACGTCGTGACCGGGCGGCGCTTCTGCAACGCCTGGGCGAGCGAGCGGGTCGAGATCTCCGTGCCCTCTTCGAGCGCCTCGTCACCGAGGACCACGGTCAGGGGTACCGCGGTGATGCCGTGACGCTCCATCGTCCGGGGCGGCAGGTAGGCCGTTGAATCGGTGACGATCGCGACATGGCGGGACATGAGCTGGAGGTTACCTGCCGTAGCGCGCACGCGGCAGCCCGGCCCCCGTCGAGGGGAACGCGGCGCTCCGCTCAGGCCGTGCTCTCCGGGCGGGGCTTCTTCTGCCAGGGGTAGGCGGGGCGGGGTGCCGGCGGGGTGATCGCCTGCGGAGCCGGGTCCTCGGCGGGACGGGAGCCCGGGGCCCAGGACTGGGTGTGCTGCGCCGCCCGGTCCTCGGCGACGGAGGCGTCGGGCCACGGCGTGGGCGGCGGCTGGGCCGGCCCGGCCGGCGTCCAGTGGCGCAGGGCGTCCGCCTCCAGGTCGATCTGGTCGCTGAGCGCGCCGAGATCGTCGTCGGAGAAGCGGCGGGCCCGGTCGCGCACGGCCCAGCGCAGGGAGTCCGCGGACTTGGTGATGCGCTCGGTACGGCCACGCAGCTCGGCCAGCCGCTCTTTGACCTCGGCCCGGTCGGGATCGGCCTCCAGCCGCCTGAGGTCGGCGTCCAGCTGATGCCCGTGCGCGCTGAGCCGCTCGAACAGGCCGAGGGACTCCTTCAGGGACTCGTCCTCGGCGGAGCCCGTGCGCAGCGCGTCCTGGGTGGCGCGCATCGACGTGCGCAGCGTGAGCCTCAGCTGCGCGATCTCGGCGGTGGGGCCGACCTGGACGAAGGACTTCGCGCGCAGGGTGTGGTCCTCGACCGTGCGCCGGGCCTGCTCGATCGTGCGGTCCACGCCGCGTTTGGCGGCGGTGATCGCCTTCACCGTGGCGTACGCGCCCAGGCCGATCAGCACCAGGAAGAGTAGGGCGAAGACGGCGATCACTGCTTCCACGACGCTCCTCCTCCGGCGGACGCGGCACTCACCGCCGCACTCTCCACGGTAAACGCCGCGGACAGGCCCGGAGTTCCGGAAGAACCCCGAACCTGCCCCGAGTCTCCCCGTAGGGGTCAGCGCCCGGACATCATCCCGTGACGATGTTCACCAGCTTCGGCGCGCGCACGATGACCTTGCGGACGGTCGCGCCGTCCAGTGCCCGCACGACGGCCTCGTCGGCCAGGGCGACCTTCTCCAGCTCCTCCTCGGAGGTCGCCGGTGCCACCTCCAGGCGGGCCTTGACCTTGCCCTTGATCTGCACGACGCAGGTCACGGTCTCGTCGACGACGTAACTCGGGTCGGCGACCGGGAAGTCCTGGTGGACGACCGAGTCGCTGTGGCCCAGCTTGCGCCACAGCTCCTCGGCGATGTGCGGGGCCAGCGGGGCCACCATCAGCACCAGCGACTCGGCGACCGGACGCGACACCGCGCCACCGGCCTTGGTCAGGTGGTTGTTCAGCTCGGTGACCTTGGCGATGGCGGTGTTGAAGCGCAGGTCCTCCAGGTCCTGGCCGACGCCGTCGATGGCCTTGTGCAGGGCACGCAGCGTGTCCTCGTCGGGGGCCGTGTCGACCACCGTGATCTCGCCGGTGTCCTCGTCGACGATGTTGCGCCACAGCCGCTGCAGCAGCCGGAACTGGCCGACCACCGCGCGCGTGTCCCACGGCCGGGAGACGTCCAGCGGGCCCATCGCCATCTCGTACAGGCGCAGGGTGTCGGCACCGTACTCGGCGGCGATCTCGTCCGGAGTCACCGCGTTCTTCAGGGACTTGCCCATCTTGCCCAGCAGGCGGCTGACCTGCTCGCCCTGGTAGTAGTAGGCGCCGTCGCGCTCCTCCACCTCGGCGGCCGGCACGGCGATGCCGCGGCTGTCGCGGTAGACGTAGGCCTGGATCATGCCCTGGTTGAACAGCTTGTGGAACGGCTCCGCGGAGGAGACGTGGCCCAGGTCGTACAGGACCTTGGACCAGAAGCGCGCGTACAGCAGGTGCAGCACGGCGTGCTCGGCGCCGCCGACGTACAGGTCGACACCGCCGTGCGGCTGGCCCGCGCGCGGGCCCATCCAGTACTGCTCGACCTCGGGGTCGACCAGCTTGTCGTCGTTGTGCGGGTCCAGGTAGCGGAACTCGTACCAGCAGGAGCCGGCCCAGTTGGGCATGGTGTTGGTCTCGCGGCGGTACTTCTTCGGCCCGTCGCCCAGGTCCAGGGTGACGTTGACCCATTCCTCGTTGCGCGACAGCGGCGTCTCGGGCTGGGTGTCGGCGTCGTCCGGGTCGAACGTGCGCGGGCTGTAGTCCTCGACCTCGGGCAGCTCCAGCGGCAGCATCGACTCGGGCAGCGCGTGGGCGGTGCCGTCCTCGTCGTAGACGATCGGGAAGGGCTCGCCCCAGTAGCGCTGGCGACTGAACAGCCAGTCGCGCAGGCGGAAGTTGACGGTTCCCTCGCCGATGCCCCGCTCCGCCATCCACGCGGTGATGCGGGCCTTGGCCTCGACGACGCCCAGGCCGTCCAGGGAGATGTCGTCGTTCGAAGAGTTGATGATCTTCGCGTCGTACGACCCGAAGGCGTTCTCCCAGGTCGACGTGTCCGTGCCACGGCCGTCGGTGGGCTCCACGACGCAGTGGATCGGCAGCTCGAAGGCGCGCGCGAACTCGAAGTCGCGCTGGTCGCCCGCGGGGACGGCCATGATCGCGCCGGTGCCGTAGCCCATCAGGACGTAGTCGGCGATGAAGACCGGGACCTGCTCGCCGTTGACGGGGTTGGTCGCGTACGCGCCGATGAAGACGCCGGTCTTGTCCTTGGCCTCGGCCTGGCGCTCGACGTCGGACTTCGAGGCGGCCTGCGCGCGGTAGGCGGCGACGGCCTCGGCCGGGGTGGCGTGACCGCCGGTCCACACCGCGTGCGTGCCCTCGGGCCAGGCGGCCGAGGTGAACTTCTCGACCAGCGGGTGCTCGGGCGCCAGCACCATGTAGGTCGCGCCGAACAGGGTGTCGGGGCGGGTGGTGAAGACCGTGATCTTCTCGCCGTCGATCGGGAAGTCGACGCGGGCGCCCTCACTGCGGCCGATCCAGTTGCGCTGCTGCAGCTTGATGGCCTCGGGCCAGTCCAGCTCCTCCAGGTCCTCCAGCAGCCGGTCGGCGTAGGCGGTGATGCGCATGTTCCACTGGCGCAGCTTGGCCTTGAAGACCGGGTAGTTGCCGCGCTCGGAGCGACCGTCGGCGGTGACCTCCTCGTTGGCCAGCACGGTGCCCAGGCCCGGGCACCAGTTCACGGGCGCGTCGGAGGCGTACGCCAGGCGGTACTCGCCCAGGACGTCGGCGCGTTCGCCGGTGCTCAGCTCGCTCCACGCGCGCGTGGAGCCCGGGACCGCACGCTCACCGGACTCGAACTGGGCGATCAGCTCGGCGATCGGGCGGGCCTTCCTCGCCTCCTCGTCGTACCAGGAGTTGAAGATCTGCAGGAAGATCCACTGGGTCCACCTGTAGTAGTCCGGGTCGATCGTGGCGAACGAGCGGCGCTTGTCGTGGCCCAGGCCCAGCCGGCGCAGCTGGGACTTCATGTTCTCGATGTTGGCCTCGGTGGAGACACGCGGGTGCGTGCCGGTCTGCACGGCGTACTGCTCGGCGGGCAGGCCGAAGGCGTCGAAGCCCAGGGTGTGCAGGACGTTGTGGCCGGTCATGCGCTGGAACCGGGCGTAGACGTCGGTGGCGATGTAGCCCAGCGGGTGGCCGACGTGCAGGCCCGCACCGGAGGGGTACGGGAACATGTCCATGATGAACTTCTTGGGCCGGGCGACGATCTCGGGGTCGCCCGCCAGGTCGCCCTTGGGGTTCGGGGCCGCGTAGGTGCCGTCGGCGTCCCAGAAGTCCTGCCAGCGTGCCTCGATGTCGGCTGCCATGGCGGCCGTGTAGCGGTGCGGCGCGACCTCCGCCGACGTGGCGGCGGCGGCAGCGGGGTTCGTCTCGCTCATGATCCTCAAAGCTCCATCGATCGTCTCTGCCTGCGGCTGTCCAAAGAAACGAAAAATCCCCTCGCACAGGAGGGGACGCCGCGCCGATGCCGACCTCACGGGTACGACCGGGGTCGGTGCTGATCAGCGCGGCCCGCTAAGCAGAAGGCGTACGGCACGCATGGCGTTAGGGTACCGCAGGCCCCGAGCGGGCCGCGACGGCCTTGAGCAAGCCGGGACGCGCGTCCGTATCCCTTGTGGACATGCCAGGAACCC
The DNA here is from genome assembly GCF_055558375.1 of Streptomyces sp. NPDC025793. Taxonomy (NCBI): domain Bacteria; kingdom Bacillati; phylum Actinomycetota; class Actinomycetes; order Kitasatosporales; family Streptomycetaceae; genus Streptomyces; species Streptomyces sp. NPDC025793. The sequence continues at coordinate 89,435 of NZ_JBVHMR010000027.1, forward strand.
GCCGGAACTGAACCAAGGTCAAGAAATACATCGCGTACTGTCCCCTAAGGGACACCGCCCAGTCATATTGCCCGTTGATAACAACGCAATAACTGAAACCCCGTACCGATCGGTATGGCGCCGCTTAGAGTTCGGCAGCGGGACCGCTTTCCCGAAACTGCTCGGAGTTGCCCCCATGAACCCTCGTCGTAGTACCAGCTCCCTCCCCAAACCGGGCCGCTCGGCCTACGGAGTGGCGACCGCCGTCGCCCTGCTGCTGATACCCGTCAGCGTGCTGGTCGGAGGCACCCAGTACGTCGATTTCCTGAACTTCGGCGCGGGCGTGATGTCCCTGGTCTCGCTCAGCTGCTCGGTGATCTGGGGCCTGTTCGCCCAGGACCGGATCTTCCTGAACATCCGGCAGCGGATCGTCGGCCAGGCGGTGCACCGCACGCTGGGGATCGCGTCGATCGCGTTCCTCCTGCTGCACATCGTCACGAAGATCGCGCTCGGCCACACGCAGGTGATCGCCGCGATCATTCCGTTCTCCCTCGGCATCACCGGAATCGGCGGCCTGATCGGACTGGGGTCGGTGGCGGGCCTTCTGATGATCTTCGTGGGTATCACCGGCGCCCTGCGCAGCAATTTCGCCACCCCGGCCCCGGTCGCCGCCCGCTGGCGCGCGATGCACATGCTGTCCTACCCGGCCTGGTGCGCGGCGCTGGTCCACGGCCTGTACGCGGGCCGTCCGGTGAAGAGCCCGTTCTTCACGTACGCGTACGCGCTGTCGCTGATCGCCGTCATGGCCGCCCTCGCGCTGCGCGCGGCCCCGCGCCCGGTCAAGCGCAGGGTCGCCGACCGTCTCGTGGCTCTGTTCGGCAGCTCGGAGCGGCCGGGACTCGACGAGCTGGACGCGAGCCGCTCCCGGGTCGCCGAGGCGGGCCTCGCGGGCTTCGGAAGCGCCCGCGAGCCCCGCGAGCCCGAGGCGACGGCGGCACCGCTGTACCAGACCCCCGCCGCCCCCTCCGGGCAGCCGGCGTCGGGGTTCGCGGCCGCCTACCGCGCGGTGTCCCCGCGCGGTGGCGCCCAGCAGCCGTTCGCGGCCGGCCAGACCGCCCGCATGGACCTGCCGCTGGACCTCCAGGCCACGGAGGCCCTCCCGCGCGTGGACGGCCCCTCCAGCACCTCGGGCAGCTGGCCGATCCCCTCCCCGCCGCCGGTCGGCGAGGCCCCGCCGTCCGCGTACGACCCGCTCCAGGACACCGGATTCAACATCCCGGTCTACGACAATCCGGGCACGTCCGGATACGGCGGAAGTGAGATGTACGACACCGGTGAGACAAACGGCCGGTATGACACGTACAACGCCAGTGACACGTACAACAACGGTCCCTCGACCGGACCGCTGCCCGGTTCGTCCTTCGACGCACCGGGTTCGGGCGAGTCCTGGAACACCCCGTCCGGAGGCTTTAAGTGAACGAGGCCCTGCCCGACGTCCCCGAGGTCCGCGTCGTCGGCCTTCCCCAGCTGACGTCGGGCTTCGACCTTGTGGAACGACTCGACCTGCCCATGCACCTGAAGGTGCACGGGCCGCTCGACCCCCTGGGCGGCGAACAGCTCGCCCAGCTCGCCGAGAACATCAACCTCAAGGGCCGCGGCGGCGCCGGCTTCCCCTTCCACAAGAAGCTGCGCTCGGTCGCCGAGTCGGCGATCAAGCGCGGGGTGCGGCCCGTCGTCGTGGTCAACGGCAGCGAGGACGAGCCGGCCTGCCGCAAGGACACGGTGCTGATCAACCGCGCCCCGCACCTGATCCTGGACGGCGCGCTGCTGTGCGCCGAGGCGCTCGGCGCGCGCACGCTCGTGATCGGCGTCACCCGCGAGTCGACCCAGCGCTCCATGGAGGCCGCGCTCGCCGAACGCGGGCTGAGCAACAGCCGTAGATCGGCGCTGCGCGCGTGGGTGCAGCGCAACCCCGTGCGCATGGTCACCGGCGCCGCCGCGTCGCTGATCCGCTCGGTCGACGGCGGCCCGGCGATCCCGCCCGGCCGCAAGATCAGCGCCTCGCAGAGCGGTGTCGGCGGGGCGCCCACGCTGCTGTCGAACGCCGAGACGTTCGCGCAGCTGGCCATCGCCGCCCGCATCGGCCCGGAGCGCTACGGCAACACCGGCCTGTACGACGAGCCCGGCACGGTCATGCTGACCGTGTCCGGAGCGGTGGCCCGCCCGATGGTCCTGGAGGTCCCCACGGGCGTGCCGCTGCGCTACGTGCTCCAGCTGGCGGGCGCCCCGCCGGTGCCGCAGGGCGTGCTGACCGGCGGCTACCACGGCAAGTGGATCGACGCGGCGACCGTCGACGAGGCGATCGTCTCGCGCAACTCCCTGGACGCGGTGGGCGGTTCGCTGGGCGCGGGCGCGATCCTGCCGATCAGCCAGGACACCTGCCCGCTGGGCGAGTCGCTGCGGGTGGCGCAGTGGCTGGCCGAGGAGAGCGCGGGCCAGTGCGGCCCCTGCTACCTCGGACTGCCCGCCGCCGCGCGCGGGATGGAGGACATTCTCAACGGCGGCGGACCGGCCGCCCTGGAGGCGCTCAAGCAGGTCGCGAAGAACGTCAAGCGCCGCGGGGCGTGTTCGCACCCGGACGGCTCGGCGATGTTCCTGGAGTCGACCATCAAGGCGTTCACCGACGACCTCGCCGCCCACGTCCTCGGCAACGGCTGCGGACGGCCCGTGGAAGGCGTTCTGCCGCTCTTCGAGGGCGGCAGGGCCCCTACGGGCATCCCGGGCGGCGCAGAGCCCGAGGAGACCGGCGCCAGCCGGCAGAAGATCTACGTCGACTGGACGCTGTGCCGGGGCCACGGGCTGTGCGCCGACATCCTGCCCGAGGTGTTCGAGCTGGGCGCCGACGGTTTCCCGACCGTCGCCCAGGCGCAGGTGCCGCGCTACGCCGAGGCCAAGGCGCTGCGCGCGGTGCGCCGCTGCCCGGCGCTCGCCCTGCGCCTGGAGGAGGACACGCGCGGCCAGGCGCCGTCGCGCAACCTGCCGGTTCTCTCGCAGGGCCGCGGCCGGCGGGCCCTGGGCCGCTGAGCGGACCCGCTCAACACGTCGAAGGCGGACCATCCTCGGGATGGTCCGCCTTCGACTTCTGTGGAGCTAAGGAGAATTGAACTCCTGACCTCCTGCATGCCATGCAGGCGCTCTACCAACTGAGCTATAGCCCCTTGTTTTGTTGTTTCGCCCGGTTCCCCCTGGCGACGTCGTAAACATTACAGGGCCGGAAGCGGAGCGCAAAATCGGTTTCGGGGCCGCTCCAATACGCTCATGTATGTCCGCTTTTGCGCTGTAGCTGTCAGGCCGTCACGAAGGAGTAGAACCGCTTGAGCGTGCAGTGCTCTTCGAGGAGGCGGCCGTAGATCGGCTCGCCCTCCAGCTCCCGGTACGTCTCGATCGGGTCGCCCTTTATGATCAGCGCCCGCGCGCATTCCTCGCACCAGTACTGGTAGTCGGGGTTGATCGGCTCCATGTCACGGACGATCGGCGTACCGCTGCCGCACCAGTCGCACTTTCGCCTGTGTGCACCCATCGATCAGCTCCAGCTGTGGCCGCAGGCCGTGCACACGTAGGAGATTCCGCCGTTGTCGCCGAGGACTTGGGCCACGTGCGCGGAACCGCAGGAAGGGCAGAGCAGCCGGGTCGTCGTGTTCCGTATCAATGCCGCACCGAGGAGGTCGCCGCCCTCCCCAAGGATGCTCGCAGGCATCGCTACTCCCTCCCGTCGGGCCGCGCCCCCTTCCGGCCGTTTGATTCTGCCACGGGAACGCCTCCGGAGGGGTATACGAGCACGGGACCCCGAGCGACTCAAAGGCCGCCGCCGACAAACAGAAGATCCCGCCCCCTCAGGGGACGGGATCTTCTCACCGATCTCTGACACTCGACAGAGTGTCGACCAGTGGAGCTAAGGAGAATTGAACTCCTGACCTCCTGCATGCCATGCAGGCGCTCTACCAACTGAGCTATAGCCCCTTGCGTTCTTCCCGCTCGGCGGGGCGAACAAGAAGAACTCTAGCCTGTGACCTGCCAGAAAGTGAAATCCGGGGTGCGCGAGCCCCGGCGGGTCGGCCGGCGGGTCAGTCGTCGTCGCCGAGGACGGGCTCCGGGAGGGTGCCGGCGTTGTGCTCCAGCAGGCGCCAGCCGCGGGCGCCCTCGCCCAGCACGGACCAGCAGCAGTTGGACAGACCGCCGAGGCTCTCCCAGTCCCGGGCCGCGAGCCCGAGGAGCCGGCCGATGGTGGTGCGGATGGTGCCGCCGTGGCTGACGACGACGAGCGTGCCGTCCTCGGGCAGCTTCTCGGCGTGCCGCAGCACGACGGGGGCGGCCCGGTCGGCGACCTCGGTCTCCAGCTCACCGCCGCCGCGGCGGACCGGCTCGCCGCGCTTCCACGCGGCGTACTCCGCGCCGTGGCGGGCGATGATCTCCTCGTGCGTCAGCCCCTGCCACACGCCCGCGTACGTCTCGCGCAGGCCCTCCTCGCGGGTGATGTCGAGGCCGGTGAGGGCGGCCAGCTCGGCGGCCGTGTGCGCCGCCCGCTGAAGGTCGGAGGAGACGATCGCGTCCGGCCCCAGGGAGGCCAGCAGCCGGGCGGCGCGGCGGGCCTGGCCGACGCCGGTCTCGGTCAGCGCGACGTCCGTGCTGCCCTGGAAACGGCGCTCGACGTTCCACGCGGTCTGGCCGTGCCGCCACAGGATGATGCGGCGGCCGCGGCCCTTGCGGTCGGTGACCTCGCCGGTGGCGCTCATCACCACTCCCCGCCCGGCCCCTGGTCGGCCTCGGCGGCCTGCTGCTTCGCGTGCTCCTCGGCCTTGCCGCGGGTGGCCTTGGCGTCGGCGGGCAGCTCCAGCTCGGGGCAGTCCTTCCACAGCCGCTCCAGGGCGTAGAAGACCCGCTCCTCGCTGTGCTGGACGTGGACGACGATGTCGACGTAGTCGAGCAGGATCCAGCGGGAGTCGCGGTCGCCCTCGCGGCGCACCGGCTTGGCGCCGAGTTCCTTCTGCAGGCGCTCCTCGATCTCGTCGACGATGGCCTTGACCTGGCGGTCGTTCGGCGCGGAGGCCAGCAGGAAGGCGTCCGTGATCGACAGCACGTCGCTGACGTCGTAGGCGATGACGTCGTGGGCGAGCTTGTCGGCCGCCGCCTGGGCGGCGGTCTGGATGAGCTCAAGGGAACGGTCAGTGGCGGTCACTACATGGCTTTCCGTCGGCGGTCGTTTGCCCTCAAGGGTCTCACGGACCGCCCGGGGCACCCCACGTGATTAAAGGGTCGCGCAGGGTGCCCCGGCCGGGAGGCGGCCGGTCAGGAGGCGGACGGTCGGTAGTCCTGGCCGAGTACGACCGAGACGTCGGCGCCCGAGGAGACCGTGCCCTTGGCCACGGCGCCGCTCGGCAGGCCGAGGGTCTTGGCGACCTCGGTGGCGTTCTGCTTATGGGAGGCGTCCGAGTAGAGCACCTTCGAGACGGCCTGGGTGCCGGTGGCGCTGCCGCCCTCCAGGAACGTGAAGCCGCCGTTGAGGAGCACCACGCGGGCCTTCTCCGTGTCGTCCTTCACACCGGTGGCGTTCTGCACGGAGACCCGGATCGCGGAGCCGGCGTCGGGGCTCTTCGCGGTGCCTCCGAGGATGTCCTTCACCACGCTGTCGCTGGTCTTCGCGCTCAGTGTGCCGTCGGTCTGCACGGGCAGCAGGGCGGTCTTGTAGGCGCCGCTCTTGGCGAGGTCGGAGAGCCTGGCGAGGAAGGTGCCGAGGTCCTTGTCGGTGAGCGGCGGGTCGAGGATCTGCGCCAGGGTCTGCACCGTGGTGATCGCCGCCGACGGGTCCGACGACAGCTTGCGCAGCGTGCCCTGCATGACCTGTCCGAACCGCTCCAGCTGGGCGTTCTCGTTCTCCCCCGGGGCACGGTAGGTGGCGTAGGCGACGGCCATCTTGCCGCTCAGCGTCTGCTGGCTGCCCTTGTGGACGAGCGGTTCGGCGCCGGCCTTCTTCGAGCTCGGGTCGGGCACGTCGGCGTTGGTGTCGATGTCGATGTTGCCGACCAGGTCGACCAGGTTCTGCAGGTAGGGGGTGTCGAGGCGCCAGGTGGCCTGGATGTTCGTGCCGAGGACGGTGCCGAGCTGGTCGCGGGTGCCGGAGGAGCCGTCGCCGTCCACCGACTTGGCGAGCGTCGTGGTGGCGCCCGAGTCGTCGCTCAGGGCGAGGTTGTTGGGCAGCAGCACGGTGCTGCCCTGCTTGGTGGTGGTGTTGTCGACCAGCAGCGCCGTGGACGTGCCGCCCTTGTCGGTGTTGTGCAGGTGGACGACGATCACGTCGCGCTTCTGGGCTCCGACGGGCGTGGCCGCGCCGGGCTTGGCGGCCGCGGAGGACAGGCCGGGCAGCTTTCCGGCGTACCAGAGGTAGCCGACACCGCCGACGGCGACCAGGGCGAGGACGACGACCAGGGCGATCAGCCGGCCGCGCGCGCGGCGCCTGGCCTCCTCGCGGCGTTCGGTGCGGTTCTCGGTGAAGTTCAGCCAGTCGATGACGTCCTCGGAGTCACCCTCCGGGTCCTCGACGAACGCGAACTGCTCGGTGCGGTAGTCCCGTTCGCCCCCGTCCCGGGTCTCCGCGTGCCGCTCCCCCGGCTCCCGCGGCCCCTGTGCCGGGCCGGGCTGGTGCGGGATGTGGGCGGTCTGTCCGGCCGCCCGGGGCTGCTGCCCGCCGGCCGCGGCCTGCCCGTAGGGGTCGTAGCCGGGCACCTGCTGGGTGCCGGTCCCGTACGGGTCGTACGGGCTCTGGGCGGCATAGGGGTCGTACGCCGGCTGCTGCCCCGAGTCGTAGGAGGGCACGGGCGGCTGCTGGCCGGTGGCGTAGGGGTCGTAGCCGTAGCCCTGGTGCTGGGCGTACGGGTCGTAGCCGGCCTGCTGGGTGTGCTGGGCCTGCTGCGCCGGGACCTGCCGGTAGACGGGCCGGCCGTACTCGTCGTAGCCGACGATCTCGTACGGGTCGGCGCCATAGCCGCCGTTGCCCGTGTCGTATCGGTCGTTCACCGGTGCCCCTCTCGGCTCACTCGCCGCGGTACAGCTCGCGCTTGGCGATGTAGCGCACGACTCCGTCCGGCACCATGTACCAGATGGGGTCTCCCTTCGCGACTCTCGCACGGCAGTCTGTGGAGGAGATGGCGAGCGCGGGAACCTCTACCAGCGAGGCGCCGCCCTCGGGAAGGCCGGGGTCGGTCAGGTGGTGGCCGGGCCGGGTGACGCCGACGAAGTGCGCGAGGGAGAACAGCTCCTCGCTGTCGTGCCAGGTCAGCAGCTGGGCGAGCGCGTCGGCACCGGTGATGAAGAACAGGTCGGTGTCGGGGTTGAGGGCCCTGAGGTCGCGCAGGGTGTCCACGGTGTAGGTCGGACCGCCACGGTCGATGTCGATGCGGCTGACGGAGAACTGGGGGTTCTCGGCGGTCGCGATGACCGTCATCAGGTAGCGGTCCTCGGCCGGGGAGACCTTGCGGTGGGACTTCTGCCACGGCTGGCCGGTGGGCACGAACACCACCTCGTCCAGCTGGAACTGCGCGGCGACCTCGCTGGCCGCCACCAGGTGTCCGTGGTGGATCGGGTCAAACGTTCCACCCATGACGCCCAGGCGTCGCTTGCCCGTGTGCACGGGGCCGGTAGGCATGTCCTGCTCTCCCATGCGTGCAGACCCTACCGGCCCGGCCTCAGAGGTCCCGCCGGGGACGGGGTTCCGGCTCAGCGGTCGCGGTTGAACCGCGTGGTGATCCACAGCAGGAGCAGCAGGATGACGAAGGCGCCGCCGCCGGTGATGGCCGGGTTGAGGCTGTTGTGGTGGCCGCCCTCGGCTTCGGCGAGGGTGACCATCTGGGCTGCGGCGCTGTGAAGGCTCATCTTCGGCAGGACCTAACGCGTGTGGGCGGGATAAAGATGTCGGCTCATCGTATGCGGGCGGTCCGGCGACGATCACGCCGACTCCGCCGTTGGGGTCCGGCGGGGAACTTTCGCCGCCGCTCAGTCGTCCTTGCGCTTGTAGCCCCTGAGTAGGAACCAGGCGGTCAGCGCGCAGCCCAGGACCATCACGACCAGAACGACGCGGAGCAGATTCCCCGACCCGTGCTGCTGGGCGGCGCTGGTGGCGGCCTCGGTCAGCCAGGCGGCTGCGGGGTGGTGATCCATCGGTGGACTCCTTCGGCTGTACTGCCCGTCCACGGTATCTCCGCCTAGGCTGGGCCCTGCCTCGGGGGCACAGTGGGCACTCACACGCACTTGGGGGAAGACATGTCCGACGACGGCCAGCAGACCGGGCACGAGCGCGTGCCGAGCAGGCAGCGCAGGCGCTTCCCGGGGATCTCCTCGCGTGCCTACGAGCATCCGGCCGACCGCTCGGCCCTGGTCGCGCTGCGCAAGCTGAGCGGATTCGACACGGTCTTCAAGGCGCTCAGCGGGCTGCTGCCCGAGCGGAGCCTGAGGCTGCTGTTCCTGTCCGACTCGGTCCGCGTCTCCGAGCGGCAGTTCCAGCATCTGCACGACATGCTGCTGGACGCCTGTTACATCCTGGACCTGGAGAAGGTCCCGCCGATGTACGTCAACCAGGACCCGCAGCCGAACGCCATGTGCATCGGCCTGGACGAGCCGATCATCGTGGTCACGACGGGCCTCGTGGAGCTCCTCGACGAGGAGGAGATGCGCGCGGTCGTCGGCCACGAGGTGGGCCACGCCCTGTCCGGCCACGCCGTGTACCGCACGATCCTGCTCTTCCTGACCAACCTCGCCCTGAAGGTCGCCTGGATCCCGCTGGGCAACTTCGCGATCATGGCGATCATCACGGCCCTGCGGGAGTGGTTCCGCAAGTCGGAGCTGTCCGCGGACCGCGCGGGTCTGCTGGTGGGCCAGGACGCACAGGCCTCGATGCGCGGCCTGATGAAGATCGCGGGCGGCAACCACCTGCACGAGATGAACGTGGACGCCTTCCTGGAGCAGGCCGAGGAGTACGACGCCGCGGGCGATCTGCGCGACTCGGTGCTGAAGATCCTGAACGTGCTGCCCCGCTCGCACCCGTTCGCCGCCGTACGGGCGGCCGAGCTGAAGAAGTGGTCCGAGTCCCGGGACTTCCAGCGGATCATGGACGGCCACTACGCACACCGCGACGAGGACAAGGACACCTCGGTCAGCGACTCCTTCCGCGAGTCGGCGGCCGCCTACGCGAGCGACGTCAAGACCTCCAAGGACCCGCTGATGAAGCTGGTCTCGGACCTCGCGGGCGGCGCGGGCGACCTGGGCGGCCGGGTGCGGCGCGGCTTCGACGGCTTCAAGAGCGGCCCGCCTACGGCGCAGGAGGGGCCGACGGACGAGGAGTAGCCAGGGTCCCGCACAGCGCCGCCGGGCTGTCCGTGGCGAACGGGTCGGTGCCCGCCGGGCCCCCGCTGCGGGCCGTCTGCCCGGCCAGCAGCGGCCGCAGATAGGCCGAGGAGTCCTCGGCGCAGGCGAGGGGACCCGCCTGGACGTACGACGTGAGCAGCTGGACCTGGTGGGTGCGCAGGTCGTCGCGGGTGAAGCTGAAGGTCAGCTCGCGGCGCACGGTGAACAGGGAGACCCGCGCACCGGCCGGGGCGCCGGTGGGCCGCAGTGCGTAGACCAGGGTGTGGTCGGCGGTGACCTCCAGCGTGTCCGCGTCGGCCTCGACGGCCTGGAGGTCGCCCTGGACCCGGATCCGGTCGTCGGCGAGCTGGGTGCGGGCGGGGTCGAAGCGGACCACCCAGCCGGTGGCGGCGTGCCGCCCGTCGGCCGCCGGACGGGCGAAGCTCTGGTCGAACTGGTCGAGCTGGTCGGCGTCGACAAGGGCCCGGGCGGGGGCGATCTGACGGCCGGTCAGCACCTCGGGGTAGAGCGCGGAGCGCACGATGTAGTCCTTGGCGCTGGTGAGCGCGGTGACCACCTGGCTGTCGGCGAAGTGGACGGTGCCGCGCGCGGCCGGCAGCGGGATCCCCTCGGCGCCGACCTCGAACTGGGCGGCGGGGCTGTGCGCGTACAGGCTCTCGGCGTCGGCCCCGCCGGGCACCTCGGCCGTCGGGGCGAGCGGGATCACCGTGGTCCGCAGGGGTTCGGCGGAGCGCCGGACCTGCGGGGAGCCGTAGGGATGGCGCACGCTCATGTAGACCGCGGTGCCCATGGCGACGGCGAACAGCACGACGAGGACCAGCAACTGCCGGTGCAGGCCGCGGTGCAGGGGCGGGCGGCGGCGTACGGCCGGCGTGTGGTCGGCCATCCGCTCCTCGGCGGAGTACTCCTGGAGGCGGGCAGCGCGGACGAACGACTCGTCGAACACGACGGATCGGTACTCGTCCTCGCCACCTGCGGGGCCGCCCTCGGGTGTCCCCTCCGGTGGGTCTCCTGGCCCGCCCATACCTTCAGGGTAGGTCGCAGGGACCTCAGGTAAACGCCCTGGTACACGACAACTTCTGACAGGTTCTCACCAAGGGGCGGGCGGGTGCGCTCAGGGAGTGCGCGGCGTGGCCGAGGCGACCGGCTGGCCGGTGTCGGCGGAGACGGAGGGTGCGGCGGCGCCGCCCTGTTCCACACCGGTCGAGGCGGGGGCGGGCACCCGGTCGCGGGCGCCGGAGGAGCCGCCGCGGTAGACCGCGGCGAAGGCGAGGGCGACCATGCCTATGCCCATCACGACGGCGAGCACCCAGGCCACGGGGCGGTGCCAGCGGACCTGTCTGCCGTGGGCGCCGAAGGGGCCGTCGCCGTCGTCGAGGACGTAGAGGTCGTCCAGGTCGTCGTCGCGATCTTGGCCGGGATCGGTGCCCTCGGGGGCGTACGTGTCGTCGTAGCGCTCGCCGCGGGCGCGGGCACGGCGGGCCTCCGCCTCGGAGGCCTCGGCTCTCGCCTGCGCGGCGGCGAGGAGGCGCTCCACGGCGGTCGGTTCATGGACCGTGGCCGCCAGCACGAAGGCCTCGTCGAAGACCACGGAGGCGAACTCTTCGTCCGACACCCCGCGGTCGTGGTCGTCGTCGGGCTCCCAGCCGTCAGAGAACGGCGTGCCCCCCACGTCCTCCGGCACACGTCCAGAGTAGACCTGAGGGGTCAATTTGGGCAGACGGTAGGGAAATTCGTCTGACTGGTGAGACGCCTTTCGGCCGCCCGCCCGGATCCCCGGACGTACGGCCGAACGGGTGATTCTCAGGGGCGTACGTGGCCGTCGCCGGTGACGATGTACTTCGTGCTGGTCAGCTCGGGCAGGCCCATCGGGCCGCGGGCGTGCAGCTTCTGGGTGGAGATGCCGATCTCGGCGCCGAAGCCGAACTGGCCGCCGTCGGTGAACCGGGTGGAGGCGTTCACGGCGACGGTGGTGGAGTCGACCAGCTGGGTGAAGCGGCGCGCGGCCTGCTGGGAGGTGGTGACGATCGCCTCGGTGTGGCCGGAGGTCCACAGCCGGATGTGCTCGACGGCCTTGTCGAGGGAGTCGACGACCGCGGCGGCGATGTCGTACGAGAGGTACTCGGTCTCCCAGTCCTCGGCCACGGCCTCGACGACGGTCGCCTTGGAGTCCTTGGCGTGGGCCAGCACGCGCTCGTCGGCGTGCACGGTGACACCGGCCTCGGCGAGGGCGTCCAGGGCGCGCGGCAGGAACTCGGCGGCGATGTCCTGGTGGACCAGGAGGGTCTCGGCGGCGTTGCAGACGCTGACCCGCTGGGCCTTGGAGTTGATCAGGATGTCGATCGCCATGTCGATGTCGGCGGCCGCGTCGACGTAGACGTGGCAGTTGCCGGTGCCGGTCTCGATGACGGGGACGGTGGACTCGCTGACCACGGTCTGGATCAGGGAGGCGCCGCCGCGCGGGATGAGGACGTCGACCAGGCCGCGGGCGCGCATCAGCTCGCGCACGGAGTCCCGGCTCTCGCCCGGCACCAGCTGCACGGCGTCGGCGGGCAGCCCGGCGCCGCCCACGGCGTCGCGCAGCACCCGCACCAGCGCGGTGTTCGACTCGTACGCTGAGGCGGAGCCGCGCAGCAGGACGGCGTTGCCGGACTTCAGGCACAGGACGGCGGCGTCGACGGTGACGTTCGGGCGGGCCTCGTAGATGATGCCGACGACGCCGAGCGGGACGCGGACCTGGCGCAGGTCGATGCCGTTGGGGAGAGTGGAGCCGCGGACGACCTCGCCGACCGGGTCGGGCAGCTTCGCGACGTCGCGGACGTCGGAGGCGATGGCGCGGACCCGCGCGGGGGTGAGGGTGAGCCGGTCCACGACGGACTCGCTGGTGCCGTTCTCCCGCGCCCTGGCCACGTCCCTGGCGTTGGCCTCGACGATCTCGGCGGTCCGTACCTCCAGCGCGTCGGCGATGGCGAGCAGCGCGTCGTCCTTCACGGCGCGCGGCAGCGGCGCGAGGTCGGCGGCCGCGGCCTTGGCGCGGTAGGCGGCCTGGGTGACCGGGGACATCGAGTCGTACGGCGAGAGCGTGGTCATGAGGGAAGGGTAGTGCGCGCCGCGCACGCCTCCGGAGCACGTCCCACACCCCGAGACGAAACCCCCCGTACGGGACCAGAACGTACGGGATCAGACGGGGTGGGATCAGAAGGGGTGGACCCCTACGGGTGTCGCGGGCGACGGGCCGTAGCCCTCGGCGATGCGGTGGTGGTAGGTCTCGCGGTCGATGACCTCCAGGCCGACGATCTCCCACGCGGGCAGTCCGGCGCTCTGCCGGTGCTCGCCCCACAGGCGCAGGGCGACGGCCGCGGCGTCGTGCAGGTCGCGGGCCTCCTCCCAGTACCGGATCTCGGCGTGATCGGTCGCGTATCTGCTGGTCAGGAGGAAGGGGTGGTCGTGGGCCAGCTGTTCCAGGGCCCGGCGCAGATCGGACAGGGGAACGGTGTCCCCGGAGACGCTGAGGGTGACGTGCCACAGCCGGGGCAGGTCTTTCGGCTCCTCGTAGGTGTCCCCGGCCACGACGCTCGTCAGAGCACCGCGCGACGTCGCCCCAGGGCGCACTCGTCTCACGACGGCCTCCTTCATGACTCGCTCGGCCCCTTGACGGAAGGCGTGTCCTGTCAACATGCCCCCGAGTCAAAGTTGAGCAGGCCGCAGGGCTCCGCGTGGTGGTTTTACGGAACGTCCCCCACCGGGGGCGTACCGTACGCCCTGTTTTACGAGCGGTCTTGCGACTGTCAGAGGTGCAGGAGCACCAGGTCGTCCCTGTGTACGACCTCGCGTTCGTACGCCGGGCCCAGTTCGCGGGCCAGTTCGTGGGTCGAGCGCCCGATCAGCCGGGGGATCTCCTTGGCGTCGAAGTTGACGAGGCCCCGGGCCACCGCGCGGCCGGCCGCGTCGCGCAGTTCGACGGGGTCGCCGGCGCTGAACTCGCCCTCCACAGAGGCGATTCCGGCGGGCAGCAGCGACTTGCGGCCCTTGACGACGGCCTCGACGGCGCCGTCGTCGAGGGTCAGCGCGCCCTGCGGGGTGGAGGCGTGCTGGAGCCACAGCAGCCGGCCGCCGGAGCGCTTGCCGGTGGGGTGGAAGTAGGTGCCGGTGTCGCCGCCGCCGAGCGCGTCCGCCGCGTGCACGGCGCTGGTGAGGACGACGGGGATGCCGGCGGCGGCGGCGATCCGGGCGGCCTCGACCTTGGTGACCATGCCGCCGGTGCCGACGCCTGCCTTGCCCGTGCTGCCGATCTCCACGCCAGCGAGGTCCTCGGGACCCGTCACCTCCGCTATCCGCGAGGTGCCGGGTTTGCTGGGGTCGCCGTCGTAGACGCCGTCGACGTCGGAGAGCAGGACGAGCAGGTCGGCGTGGACGAGGTGGGCGACGAGGGCGGCGAGGCGGTCGTTGTCGCCGAAGCGGATCTCGTCGGTGGCGACGGTGTCGTTCTCGTTGACGATCGGGAAGGCACCCATGGCGAGCAGCTTGTCGAGGGTGCGGGAGGCGTTGCGGTGGTGGGCGCGGCGGCTCATGTCGTCGGACGTGAGCAGGACCTGGCCGACGCGGACGCCGTAGCGGGCGAAGGAGGCGGTGTAGCGGGCGACGAGCAGGCCCTGGCCGACGCTGGCGGCGGCCTGCTGGCGGGCCAGGTCCTTGGGACGGCGGCGCAGGCCGAGCGGGGCGAGACCTGCGGCGATGGCACCGGAGGAGACCAGGACGATCTCCCGCTCCCCGCCGCTGCGGATCTTGGCCAGCACGTCGACCAGCGCGTCGACGCGGTCGGCGTCGAGGCCGCCGACGGCGGTGGTCAGGGAGGAGGAGCCCACCTTGACGACGATCCTGCGGGCCTCGCGTACGGCCTGCCTTGCCCTTGCCACGGTGCTGACTGTCCCCTCGCGTAGGTCGGCTTCGCAGCCAAAATCTACGCGAAGAGGAGAGGGGGCATCGCGCAGGTCCGCTCTGCGGACGCGCGGGTCCGCGTGCCCGGCTCGCGTGCCCGGCCCGACTGCCCGGCCCGAGTGCCCGGCCCGAGTGCCCGGCTCGCGGGCCCGCCTGCCGGGCGCGCATCACGAATCCCGCGGCCCTCCTCACTGAATATCGGCCACAAGCGGTCAAAAGAGCGGGCGCGCGTCACGAAGCCGGCACTTCTCCGCCGGACCATTTGCGGCATGGAATGTCCTGTTTGCGCGCCAAAAATACGGACAGCACCTCTTTTCCTCTTCTTACCTTTGGAGGGGCTCACACACCTTGACCGCAGGCCCGGAGTCGGGGGTGAGTCCTGCCACATCCCCGCTGACCAGCGACGGACGAGCTGTGGTAAGAACGTCTCACGAGTGACGTTAGGATAGGCTTAAACCAACCTTAACCTTGCACTCCTTGTGCCTCTCGCCACCCGCGCCGCACGTCAGCAGCGGGGCGCGGGTGAGTCTGATCGACAGTCCAGGAGCCCCAAGCATGCCCCTCGCGAATGGAAACACTTCGCCCAAAATAAGCGTGGTCGTCCCTGTCTATAAAGTTCAGGGATATCTGCGCGCATGCTTGGATTCCATTCTCTCCCAGTCGTTCGAGGACTTCGAGATCGTCGCGATCGACGACCACTCCCCCGACTCCTGCGGCCGCATACTCGACGAATACGCCGCCCTGGACGAGCGCGTCATACCCGTGCACCTGGCGGAGAACCAGGGCATAGGCAAGGCACGTGACGCCGGTGCGCTGAAGGCACGCGGCGAGTACATCCTGTTCCTCGACAGCGACGACACCCTCGCCGACGGCGCTCTCCAGGCGATGGCCGACCGGCTGGCCGTCACGGACAACCCCGACATCCTCCTGCTCAACCACGTCCGCACCTACTGGAACAACCGTGTGCAGGCGAGCGCGGCCGGCGAGCTGCTCGCCGCGGCCGGCACGGACGTGTTCACGGCACTGGAGCGTCCCGAGTACCTCGGCATGTTCGCCGTGGTGTGGAACCGCGCCTACCGCCGCGAGTTCTACGTCGACGACCACCACTTCACCTTCACCGACGGCATCTACGAAGACGCCCTCATGGTCTACAAGACCATGCTGACCGCGGAGCGCATCGCCGCCACCGACCACGTCTGCGTCGAGTACCGCCAGCGCCGCCAGGGCAACTCCATGCGCACGCCCGGGCGCAAGCACTTCGGGATCTTCGAGCAGTACCAGCGGCTCTTCGCGTTCCTCGACGAGCGCCCCCACCTGGAGCCCGTGCGGGCCCTGCTGTTCGAGCGCGCCGCCAGCCACTACCTGTTCACCCTGGCCCGCGAGGACCGCATCGTCCCCAAGGACCGCGCGGAGTTCTTCAAGCTGGCGGCCGCCGACTACAAGCGCTTCAAGCCGAAGGACCTCGTTCTCCCCGAGGGCACGCAGGGCACCAGGTTCCAGCTGCTGGAGCGCGGCTCCTACACGGCGTACGCGGCGGTGATGGCCGCGAGCAACACCCGTCGCCAGGTGATCCAGCGGGCCACCAAGGTCAAGACCAAGCTCGGCAAGACCGCCTACAACCGGCTGTACCAGCTGCACCTGCGCCGCCCGGTCGACGAGAACCTCGCCGTCTACGCGGCCTACTGGAACCGCGGTGTCGCCTGCAACCCGGGAGCCGTCTACGAGAAGGCGAAGGAGCTGGCCCCGAACGTCCACGGTGTGTGGGTCGTGAAGCGCGACGCGGTGGACACCGTCCCCGAGGGCGTCGACTACGTGGTGGCCAACTCGCCGCGCTACTGGGAGGTCATGGCCCGGGCCAAGTACCTCGTCAACAACGTCAACTTCCCGAACGACATCGTCAAGCGGCCCGAGCAGGTCTTCCTCCAGACCCACCACGGCACCCCGCTGAAGCAGATGGGCATCGACCAGCAGAAGTACCCGGCGGCGGCCAAGAACATGAGCTTCGCCAAGATGCTGGAGCGGGCCGACAAGTGGGACCTCAGCCTCACCTCCAACCAGCACTCCACGGAGATCTGGGAGCGGGTGTACCCCTGCGCGTTCGAGGCCGTCGAGTTCGGATACCCGCGCAACGACGTCTACTTCCGGGCCACCGCCGAGGACGTCACGCGGATCCGCCGTGAACTCGGCATCGAGGACGGCAAGACCGCCATCCTCTACTGCCCGACGGTGCGCGACTACCAGAAGGGCTACGTGCCCCGCATCGACCTGGAGCGCTTCTGCCGCGAGCTCGGGCCCGACCATGTCGTCCTGGTGCGCACCCACTACTTCTACGGTGCCGACCCCCGGCTGGCGGCCCTCCAGGAGCGCGGGCTGATCAAGGACGTGTCGAGGTACCCGGTGGTCGAGGACCTCTGCCTGGCCGCCGACGCCCTGATCACGGACTACTCGTCCATCATGTTCGACTACGCGTGCCTCGACCGCCCGATCGTCAGCTACGCGGACGACTGGGAGGTCTACCGCAAGGCCCGCGGCGTCTACTTCGACATTCTCTCCGGACAGCCGGGCGAGACCCCGGGCGCGACCGCCACCACGGAGGACGAGCTGATCTCGGTCTTCCGCTCCGGCGCCTGGAACAGCGCCGAGGCCGCCGAGCTGCGGGCCGCGTTCCGCGAGCGGTTCGTGCAGTTCGACGACGGCAACGCGGCGGAGCGCGTCGTACGCCGGCTGTTCCTCGGCCAGGACCGGGGTCCCGCGGTGCTGCCCCTTCACGAGCGGACTCCGGCTCCCGCGCCGGGCGTCGTCGCCAAGGCGCGCATTCCGCAGCAGCCGACCGCTGAGCGTGGCCTCATCGGCGCCTGACGCACGGCCTGACGCACAGAACGAGAGAGACGAGCACCACGTGGTTTCCCGCCCCTCCATCTCCAAGGCCGTCATCCCTGCGGCAGGCCTCGGTACGCGGTTCCTGCCGGCCACCAAGGCCACTCCCAAGGAGATGCTGCCGGTCGTCGACAAGCCGGCGATCCA
>NZ_JBVHMR010000028.1:0-103864 GCF_055558375.1 Streptomyces sp. NPDC025793
TGATCGAGATCCGCAAGCAGAACCCCGCCTTCGGACTCGGGTCGTACAACGAGCTCCAGTCCTCCAACCCGGCGGTGCTCGCCTTCCTGCGCGAGGCCCCCCTGTCGCGGGACGGCGAGGACGACCTCGTGCTGTGCGTGCACAACTTCTCGCGCTTCGCCCAGCCGACCGAGCTGGACCTGAGCCGGTTCCGCGGGCGGCATCCCGTCGAACTGTTCGGCGGGGTCCGCTTCCCGGCGATCGGTGAACTGCCGTACCTGCTCACCCTCGCGGGGCACGGCTTCTACTGGTTCAGGCTGCGCCGCGAGTCCGCGTAGCGGACCCGCGTGGTTCCGGCCGGGCGGGGCGATGGCGCGTTTCCACCGGCCCGCCCGGGGCACGCACAAGGAACACCCCCGACGACCCCGGGGAAAGGACATGACCCCCATGGCGGACCCGGTCACCACCCCCTCGCTCCTGGATTCCCTCGCTCCCCTGTTGCGCACCTGGCTGCCGAGACAACGCTGGTTCGCGGGCAAGGGACGCGCGGTCACCGGGTTCACCCCGGTCGCCGTCACCGAGCTGCTCCCGCCCCACGGCCGCCTCGGCCTCTACCACCTGCTGCTCCGCGTCCACCAGCCGGACCTGCGCGGCCCCGGCGACTGCTACCAGTTCCTCATAGGCGTGCGCGAGGCGCTGCCGCCCCGGCTGGCGCCCGCGCTGATCGGACACGTGGACGAGGGGCCGCTCGCCGGACGCACGGTGTACGAGGCCCTGTACGACCCCCGGCCCGCCGAAGTGCTCCTGGAGGCCCTGCGCACCCGGGCCCGCATCGGCGGGCTGCGCTTCGAACGGGACCCGGGGCACGAGATCCGCACGGGGCTGGTGGCCCGGCTGCTGACCGCCGAACAGTCCAACTCCTCGGTGGTGTACGGCGACACGTTCATCCTGAAGCTGCTGCGCCGGGTGGTGCCCGGCGTCAATCCCGACCTGGAGCTGCCGCTCGCGCTGGCCCGCGAGGGCTGCCCCCGGGTGCCCGCGCCGACGGCGTGGGCGCGCGCGGAGATCGGGCGGGAGACGTATGTCCTCGCCGTGCTCCAGCCCTTCCTGCGCGGCGCGGCCGACGGCTGGGAGCTGGCGCTGCGCGAGCTGGCCAAGGGCGAGGACTTCGTCTCCGAGGCGCGCGCACTGGGCCGGGCCACCGCCGAGGTGCACACCGCGCTCGCCCGCGCCCTGCCGACGGTCACCCTCGGGCACGCCCCCCTGCGGGCGCTGGCCGAGGGGATGAGGGAGCGGCTGGGGGCGGCGGTACGGGCCGTACCGGCGCTGCGGCCGTACGAGGACGGGCTGCGGCACGCCTACGCGGATCTGGACCGGCCGGCCGCCGAGGGCCGCACCTGGACCGCGCAGCGGATCCACGGCGATCTGCACCTCGGGCAGTGTCTGCGCGCGGCCGACGGGACCTGGTCGCTGATCGACTTCGAGGGCGAGCCGGCCCGGCCGCTCGCCGAACGGCGCCTGCCGCAGCCGCCGGTGCGGGACATCGCCGGGATGCTGCGCTCCTTCGACTACGCGGCCCACTCGGTGCGGCCGCCCGCACCGGACTGGGCGCGCGGGTGCCGGGCCGCCTACTGCGCGGGGTACGCGCAGGTGGCGGGCCGCGATCCGCGCGCCGACGCGGTGCTGCTGCGGGCCTACGAGACCGACAAGGCGGTGTACGAGGTCCTCTACGAGGCCCGGCACCGGCCCGACTGGCTCCCCGTACCGCTCTCGGCGATCCGCCGGCTCGCCGCGTCCGACCAGGAGGCCCGTCCGTGACGAACCGGCACACCGGCTCCGCCGCCGTGGACCGAGCCGACCGCGAGCGGCTGCTGCACGGCGTCCATCACGACCCGCACGCGGTCCTCGGCGCCCATCCGGTGCCGGGCGGTGTCGCGTTCCGGGCCTTCCGGCCGTACGCGCTGTCCGTCACCGTCGTCGCCGGCGAGCTGAAGGCGGAACTGCACGACGACGGGGACGGCTTCTTCAGCGGCCTGCTCCCGCTCCCCGAGGTCCCCGCCTACCGGCTGCTCGTGGCGTACGAGGGGACGGTCCTGGAGACCGAGGACGCCTACCGTTTCCTGCCCACGCTCGGCGAGCTGGACCTGCATCTGATCGGCGAGGGCCGGCACGAGCAGCTGTGGCGGGCGCTCGGCGCGCATGTCACCGTCCACCAGGGCGTGTCCGGCACCCGGTTCGCGGTGTGGGCGCCGAACGCGCGCGGGGTGCGGCTCGCGGGCGGTTTCGACTTCTGGGACGGCACCGGGCATCCGATGCGCTCGCTGGGCTCCTGCGGGGTGTGGGAGCTGTTCGTGCCGGGCCTCGGCGAGGGCGAGCTGTACAAGTTCGAGATCACCCGTCCCGACGGCTCGCGCACCCTGCGGGCCGATCCGCTGGCCCGCCGCACGGAGGCCCCGCCCGCCACCTCGTCGATCGTGACCGCCTCGCACCACGAGTGGGGCGACGCGCAATGGATGGCGCACCGGGGGGACAGAGCCGTGCACCGGGCGCCGCTGTCGGTGTACGAGGTCCATCTGCCGTCCTGGCGGCCGGGGCTGACGTATCGCGAGCTGGCCGATCAACTCCCCGCGTACGTCTCCGAGTTGGGTTTCACGCATGTGGAGCTGATGCCGGTCGCCGAGCATCCCTTCGGCGGCTCCTGGGGCTACCAGGTGACCGGCTTCTACGCCCCCACGGCCCGGCTCGGCACACCGGACGACTTCCGCCACCTGGTGGACAGGCTGCATCAGGCCGGGATCGGGGTGCTGATGGACTGGGTGCCGGCGCACTTCCCGCGCGACGACTGGGCGCTGGCCGAATTCGACGGGCGGCCGCTGTACGAGCACCACGATCCGCTGCGGGCCGCGCATCCGGACTGGGGGACGCTGGAGTTCGACTTCGGCCGCCGGGAGGTGCGCAACTTCCTGGTGGCGAACGCCGTGTACTGGTGCGAGGAGTTCCACATCGACGGGCTGCGCGTGGACGCCGTGGCCTCGATGCTGTACCTGGACTACTCGCGCGAGCCCGGCCAGTGGACGCCGAACGAGCACGGCGGCCGGGAGAACCTGGACGCGGTGGCCTTCCTCCAGGAGATGAACGCGACCGTGTACCGGCGCTGCCCGGGGGTCGTCACCATCGCCGAGGAGTCCACGGCCTGGGACGGGGTGACCCGGCCCACCGACAGCGGCGGGCTCGGCTTCGGGCTGAAGTGGAACATGGGCTGGATGCACGACTCGCTCCAGTACGTCCAGAAGGAGCCGGTGCACCGCAAGTACCACCACCACGAGATGACCTTCTCGATGGTGTACGCCTACAGCGAGAACTACGTCCTGCCCATCTCCCACGACGAGGTCGTGCACGGCAAGCGGTCCCTCGTCTCGAAGATGCCCGGCGACTGGTGGCAGCAGCGCGCCGACCACCGGGCCTATCTGGGCTTCATGTGGGCCCATCCCGGCAAGCAACTCCTCTTCATGGGCCAGGAGTTCGCGCAGGGCGCCGAGTGGTCCGAGGCGCACGGCCCCGACTGGTGGCTGCTCGACCCGGCGTACGGCGCCGAGGCCGACCACCGGGGCGTACGGGACCTGGTCCGCGACCTGAACACCCGCTACCGCGCGGCCCCCGCGCTCTGGGAGCGGGACACCGACCCGGCGGGCTTCGAGTGGATCACCGGGGACGCGGCCGACGACAACGTCCTCGCGTTCCTGCGCCGGTCCGCCGACGGCACCCCGCTCCTCGCCGTCTGCCACTTCTCGCCGGTGGTACGCGAGGACTACCGCCTCGGCGTCCCGGAGGACGTGCCGGCGTGGGCGGAGGTGCTCAACACCGACGCCGTGCGCTACGGCGGCAGCGGCGTCGTCCACCCGGACGTGGTCAAGCCGGAGCCGAGGGGGGCCCACGGCCGCCCCGCGAGCATCCGGCTGACCCTGCCCCCGCTGGCTACGGTGTGGCTGCGGCCGGCGTGAGCGCCTCGGGCAGAGCGTCCGTGTACAGCACCCCGAGCCGCTGCGTGGCCCGGGTCAGGGCGACGTAGAGGTCGCTGGTGCCGTAGCGGCCCGGTTCCACCACGAGGACCGCGTCGAACTCCAGGCCCTTGGACTGGCGGGGGTCGAGGAGGACGACGCCGCGGGTGAGGTCGGGTTCGGCGCCGGCCGTGACGCCGTCGAGGCGGGCGGCCAGCCGCCGGTGCAGCTCGCGCGGGGCGATGACCGCCAGGCGGCCCTCGGCGGGGGCGAGTTCGGCGACCGCCTCGGCGACCGCGCCGGGCAGGTCGTCCGCCGCCCGGCGCACCCACGGCCGTACGCCCGTCGAGCGGACCGAGCTGGGCGGCTCGAAGTCCGGGTGCTCGGCGCGCACGACGGCCGCGGCCAGCTCCATGATCTCGGCCGGGGTGCGGTAGTTGACGCCGAGCCGGGTGTGCTCCCAGCGGTCCTCGACGTACGGCGCGAGGATGTCCGACCAGGAGCCGACACCGGCCGCCTCCGCCGTCTGGGCCGGATCGCCGACCAGGGTCATCGAGCGGGTCGGGCTGCGCCGCATCAGCAGCCGCCAGGCCATCGGCGACAGCTCCTGCGCCTCGTCCACGATGATGTGCCCGAACGCCCAGGTGCGGTCGGCCGCGGCCCGCTCGGCGGCGCTGCGGTGGTCCGCCTCCTCCTGCCGCTCGGCGAACCGCTCGGCGTCGATGATGTCGTGCGCGGACAGGACCTCGGAATCGTCGTCGTGCCTGTCCTCGAACTCGTACGTCCGGGACGCGTAGGAGACGTCCAGCACGCCCTGCGCGTAGGCGACCTGCGTCTCGCGTTCCCGCTCGGCCCGGGCGCGGGCCGAGCGGTCGTCCTCGCCGAGGAGTTCGGCCGCCTCGTCGAGGAGCGGGACGTCGGCGACCGTCCAGGCGCGGGTCACCGGTCTGCGGATCGCGTCCGCTTCCGTCTGCGTCAGGTAGTCGTGCGGGTCGGCGAGGAAGTCGGCGACGAGCCGCTGCGGGGTGATCCGGGGCCACAACCGGTCGACGGCGGACCAGACTTCGGGGTTCTCGGCGAGTTCGTCGCGGA
Source organism: Streptomyces sp. NPDC025793 (assembly GCF_055558375.1). Taxonomy (NCBI): domain Bacteria; kingdom Bacillati; phylum Actinomycetota; class Actinomycetes; order Kitasatosporales; family Streptomycetaceae; genus Streptomyces; species Streptomyces sp. NPDC025793. Next base: position 5,070 of record NZ_JBVHMR010000028.1, read on the forward strand.
TCTGGGTGATGTCGGAGGCGTCGAGCAGGCTGGTTCCGTCGTAGGGGTCGGTGCCGACGCGTTCGGCGTACAGCTCGGTGAGGGTGTTGAGGATGTGGCCCTCGAAGTACTCGCGGGCCGCGTTGTGCGGGAGCTTCGCGGCGCGGGTGCGCTCGCGGGCGACGGAGACGAGTCCGTCGTCGAGCATCAGCACCTCGCGGTCGTGCTGGACGGTGATCACCGGGTCGGGCAGGGCCTGCCGGTCGCGGACGACGGCGGCCAGCACCTCGGCCATGTCGGCGCGGCCCTTCACGGCGGCCGCCTCGGGGGTGTCGGTCGCGGTGGCCTTCACACCGGGGAACAGCTCGCCGACGGTGGCGAGCAGCACGCCCGTCTCACCGAGCGAGGGCAGCACCTCGCCGATGTAGCCGAGGAAGGCCGGGTTGGGGCCGACGATCAGCACGGCGCGGCGGGCCAGCAGCTCGCGGTACTCGTAGAGCAGATAGGCGGCGCGGTGCAGCGCGACCGCCGTCTTGCCCGTCCCCGGCCCGCCCTCGACCACCAGCACCCCGCGGTGCGGTGCCCGGATGATCTCGTCCTGTGCGGCCTGGATGGTCTGCACGATGTCGCTCATGCGGCCGGTGCGCGCCGAGTTCAGCGCGGCCAGCAGCACGGCGTCGCCGCTCGGGTCCTCGTGCCCGGTGCGGGTGGTGTCGCCGAGGTCCAGGATCTCGTCGTGCAGCGAGGTCACGGTGCGGCCCTCGGTGCTGATGTGCCGGCGGCGACGCAGGCCCATCGGGGTGTGCCCGGTGGCGAGGTAGAAGGGCCGGGCGACGTCGGCCCGCCAGTCGATCAGCACCGGGGTGTGCTCGGCGTCGTCCTCGCGCAGCCCGATCCGGCCGATGTGGTGGGCGGTGCCGTCGGCCAGGTCGATCCGGCCGAAGCAGAGCGAGCCGTCCACCGCGTTCAGCGCGGCGAGCAGCCCCGAGCGCTCGGCGACGAGGATGTCCCGCTCCAGCCGGGCCTGCATGGGCTTGTCGCCCTGGGCGAGCGCGTCCGTGACCGAGGTCTCGGCCTCCCCGCGCAGAACGTCCACGCGCGCGTACAGTCCGTCGATGAATTCCTGTTCGTTGCGCAATTCATCGCCTGGATATTCGCTGTTTGACAATTCCACTCCCGCCCGGATATACTCTGCTCAGTGAACTTCCTCGCGACATCGCAGGATTGAAGTCGCGAACCACTGAATATACGCAGAGAAATCCCCCGAGCGCAATTGCTCAGGGGATTTTTTGGTGCCCGGCCGTTCTTTACCGCATGTCGTCCAGCACGTCGGCCAGTTCCTCGCGCAGGCGCCGCTTGGGCCGCGCCCCCACCATCGCCTTCACCGGCTCACCGCCCCGGAACAGCATGAACGTCGGCATCGACAGCACCTTGTACGCGTTCGTGGTCTCCGGATTGGTGTCCACATCCAGCTGTACGACCTTCAGCCGGCCCTCCTCCTCGGCCGCGAGTGCGCTGAGCACCGGGCCCATCTGCCGGCACGGCGGACACCAGTCGGCCGTGAACTCGACCAGCACCGGCAGATCCGACCACAGCACCTCCGCCTCGAAATCCGTGTCCCGCACCTCGGCCACGCCCGCCGCGTTGATCACCGCTGCTGTCCTCCCAGTTCGCACCCGGGCTCCGGACCCCCCGGAACCAGCGCGTCGGCGGCCAGCGCGTCCCGCGCCTCCTCGGCCCGCACCAGCTGCCCCGCGACCGTCTCCCGCACCGACCGGAGCTGCCCGATGAGCGCGTCCAGCTCGGCCAGCTTGCGCCGGTAGACCTGGAGCGAGGCCGGGCAGGAGTCGCCCTCCGGGTGCCCGGCCCGCAGGCACTCCACGAAGGGCCGCGTCTCCTCCAGCCCGAACCCGAAGTCCTGGAGGGTCCGGATCTGCGCCAGCAGCCGCAGATCCCCCTCGTCGTACGTGCGGTGCCCCTTGGCGTCGCGCCGGGCCGGCAGCAGCCCGCGCGACTCGTAGTACCGCAGCGCGCGGGTCGTGGTCCCGGCCCGCGCGGCCAGCTCGCCGATTCGCATGACGACGACGGTAGGCGTTGACGCCGGGGTCAGGGCAAGACCGGCTGGACCCCCGCCGACTCCTCGACCTCCATCAGCGACGCGCTCTGCCGCTCCTCCTCGAAGGCCCTGGCGCCGCCCCGGAGGCCGAAGAGGCGTTTGGCGACGGCGATGTAGAGGACGGCCAGGATGTTGAGGACGAGGGTGGCGATCTTCAGATAGCTGACCTTCTCGGTGAGTTCGTAGATCTCCAGAGGGAGGAACGCGGCCGTCGCGACGACGGTCAGGTACTCCGCCCAGCGCTTGGCGTACCACAGGCCGACCGCCTCGATCAGCTCGATCAGGGCGTAGGCCAGCGCCAGTGCGGCGACGACCATGAGGGTGGAGTGCTTGTAGCCGAACGCCTTCTGGATCGAGCCGACCACGGGTGAGTGGTCGAGGTCGTAGTGGAAGTGCCGGAAGACCGGGCGCAGGACGTCCAGGTATTCGTTGAAGAGGCGGCGCACCGCGTCCTGGCTGTTGCTGAACTTCCAGACCGCTATGGCGACCAGCACGATGAACACGCCGCGCACCAGCCGCTCGATCGCGAGGAAGCGCAGGATGAACAGGTCGCGCAGCACCTTGCCGCGCGGCACCAGCGGGGCGTTCACCGCCGGTCCCGAGCCGTGCGGCTCGCCGAGCACGAAGTCGCCGCAGCGCAGACAGCGCCAGGCGTCCCCGAGCGCGGTCTCGGCGTGCAGCCGCGGCCGCAGCGTGGGCTCGTCGGGCGCGTAGGTCGTATGGCCCTTGCGCGCGCAGGTCCGCCGGTCCCAGTCGATCTTCATGTCCCCCGAGCCTCCACTTGCCTGTACCTGATGTCTCGCCTGTACGGACGCCACGCGCGAACGTGCCGTTCCGAATGATCCGGAGCGGCACGTTAGCGGACGGGGGCGAGGAGTGCTCAGGCGGCGGTGCTGTCCGCCAGTTCCCGCTCCTGCTCCTTCACCTCGGGCGCGGCCTTTTCACGGCGCGGGAGCAGAACGGCCACCAGGACGGTGCCGATGCCGAGGATGACCGCGCCGACCAGGCTGGTGTGCGCGACGGCGTCGGAGAAGGAGGAGCCGACCGCGTCGGCCATCTGCCGGGCGCCGGCGGCGAGTTCGGCGGCCTGCTGCTTGAGCTGCGCCGCCTGCTGCGGGTCGGTCGCCTTCGCGGCCTGTGCGGCCAGTGCGTGCGCCTTGTCGCCGATGCCCTGGGCGACCGCGTACCCGGCGCCGACCGAGTCCTGCGCCGTGTCCAGGGCGCTCGCCGGGAGCTTGCTGCCGGCCGTGGCGTCGCTCAGGTGGTTGCCGTACGACGTCGCGAGCACCGAGCCGAGGATGGCGATGCCGAGCGAGCCGCCCAGCTCCAGCGAGGTGTCGTTGACCGCGCCTCCGACGCCCAGTTCGGACTCGGGGAAGGCGCCCATGATGGCGTCGGTGCAGGGCGAGAGGGCGAGACCGATGGCGAGGCCCAGGATGATCAGGGGGGCGAGGAAGTCGCCGTACGTCGAGCCGGCGTCGACCCGGGTCAGCAGGGCGAGGGCGGTGGTGCCGCCGACCATGCCCGCGCCGACCGTCCACTTCATGCCGACGCGCGGGGTCAGGAAGCCGGTCAGGGCCGAGCCGACGAAGACGGCGCCGGCCAGCGGGAGCATCCGGACGCCGGTCTGGAGGGCGTCGTAGCCGAGGACGAACTGGAGGTGCTGGGTCAGGTAGTAGAAGGCGCCGAAGACGGCGAGGAAGAACAGGGCGACGGCGAGGTTGGAGCCCGCGAAGCGGCGGTGCGCGAAGCGGCGGACGTCCAGGATGGGGCGGGGGTGGCGCAGCTCCCAGAGGACGAACGCCACCAGGCCGGCGCCGGCGACGACCGCGGCCGTGATCGCCTTCGCGTGCCAGCCGAAGTGCGGACCCTCGATGATCATGTAGACGAGGGAGCCGGTCCACAGGACGGAGAGCAGGCCGCCGACGTAGTCGATGCGGTCGTGGTGACCGGCCTTGGACGGCGGGATGAGCACGAAGGCGAGGACGATCGCGACGGCCGCGATGGGCACGTTGATCAGGAAGGTCGAGGACCAGCCGTGGTCGCGCAGCAGCGCACCCGCGACGACCGGTCCGGCGGCGATGGCGAGACCGGCGGTGGCGGTCCACAGCACGATCGCCTTGGCGCGCTCGGCGCGCGGGAAGGTCGCGGCGAGCAGGGAGAGCGTGGCGGGCATGATCAGCGCCGCGCCGACGCCCATCACGGCGCGGGCCGCGATGACGGTCGTGGAGCTGTCGGCGAGGTAGCCGAAGACGGCACCGCCGCCGAAGACCGCGAGACCGAGGACGAGGGCGCCGCGCCGGCTGTACTTGTCGCCGATCGCGCCGAGCAGCAGCATCAGCGCGGCGTACGGGACGGTGTAGCCGTCGATCACCCACTGGAGGTCGGCGCTGGAGAGCCCGAGGTCCTTCGTCATGTCGGGTGCGGCGACCGTGAGGGCGGTGTTCGCCATCACGATGATCAGCAGGCTCAGGCAGAGCACGAGCAGTGCCCACCAGCGCCGGGCGTATGGGCGCTCCATCTTCTCGACCGGTTCGGTCATGACGAGTCGCATGGCAGGGGTCGCCTTCCTCGGATCGCGACGGTTGGTGCGGAACGGTGCGGACTTGCACAGTGACGTGCAATTGCACAACCATGTGTAATGTACGCCGTTGCACAGTGGTGTGCAAATCCTGAAGGGCGTGCAGAATGACTGCCATGACCACGGGTAACAGCCGCGCCGACGCCAACCGGCGCCGCATCCTCGACGTCGCCCTCGCGGAACTGCTGCGCGACCCCGACGCCTCCATGGACCAGATCGCGCGCGCCGCGGGGGTCGTACGGCGGACGGTGTACGGCCATTTCCCCAGCCGTGAGGCGCTGATCAGCACGCTGGTCGACGAGGCCGTGGCGGCGCTGGCGGACGCGGACGCGGGCGCCCGCAAGGAGGTCGCCGACCCGGCGGAGGCGGTGGCCCGGTCGGTGCTCGCGATCTGGGAGATCGCCGACCGCTACCGGCTGCTGGTCGCGCTCGCCCAGCGCACGGTCACCGTCCAGGGCATCCGCGAACGCCTCGCCCCGCTGCGCGCGAACAAGGTCCGGCTGCTGGAGCGGGGACTGGAGAAGGGCGTGTTCAGCTCACCGCTGCCGGCCCCGGCGCTGGCGTACGTGCACGAGCAGCTGCTGTTCGCCGTGATGGAGGCGGTGAACGACGGCCTCCTGACAGCGGCGGAGGCGGGCCGCTCGGCCACGGTCACGGTCCTGACCGCGGCGGGCGTGCCCGCCTCGACGGCCACCGAGCTGGTGGCCGAGGTGAGTGAGGAGTCGTAGCAGCGCCGTAGCGGTGCCGTGGACATGCCGGATGCCCGGCCCCGGTTCAGGCGGGGCCGGACATCCGGAGCTTCTTTCGAGGTCAGGCCTTGGCCAGCGCATCCTCCCGCTGCTCGGGCACCTCGGCCACCGTCCCGTGGCCCTCGTCCATGAGCGTCGTCTCGTCGAAGGGCAGCTCACCGGCGAGCACCCGCCGCACCCGCTCCTTGTCGATCTCCTTGGTCCAGGTGCCCACGAGCACCGTCGCCACCGCGTTGCCCGCGAAGTTGGTCAGGGCGCGGGCCTCGCTCATGAAGCGGTCGATGCCGACGATCAGACCGACGCCGTCGACCAGCGCGGGCTTGTGCGACTGGAGGCCGCCGGCCAGGGTTGCGAGACCGGCGCCGCTGACGCCCGCCGCACCCTTGGACGCCAGCAGCAGGAACAGCAGCAGCGGGATCTGCTCGCCGATCGACATCGGCGTGCCCAGCGCGTCCGCGATGTAGAGCGACGCCATGGTCATGTAGATCATCGTGCCGTCGAGGTTGAACGAGTACCCGGTCGGCACGGTGATGCCGACGACCGGCCTGCTGACGCCCAGGTGCTCCATCTTCGCGATGAGCCGCGGCAGCGCGGACTCGGAGGAGGAGGTGGACAGGATCAGCAGGAACTCACGGGCGAGGTACTTGCACAGCGAGAAGACGTTCACCCCCGCGACGATCCGCAGGATCGCGCCGAGCACCACGAAGACGAACAGGACGCAGGTGATGTAGAAGCCGAGCATCAGCACGGCGAGGCTCTTGAGCGCGTCGATGCCGGCCGAGCCGGTCACGGCCGCGATCGCGCCGAAGGCACCGAGCGGCGCGAGCCACATGACCATCGACAGGATGCGGAAGACCAGCCGCTGGATGTGCTCGACGCCGCGCAGCACCGGCTGCCCGACCGGGCCCATGGCCTGGAGCGCGAACCCGGCGAGCAGGGCGATCAGCAGCGTCTGGAGGACCTGGCCCTCGGTGAAGGCGGAGACGAACGTGGTCGGGATGATCGACAGCACGAACTCGACGGGCGGCAGCGCGTCGCTGGAGACCTGGGCGTGCCCGGTGTGCTTGATCGCGTTGGTCAGGTGCAGCCCGTCACCCGGGTGCAGCACATTGCCGACGACGAGGCCGATGGCGAGCGCGACCAGCGACATCACGAGGAAGTAGCCGAGGGCGATACCGCCGACGGCGCCGACCTTGGCCGCCTTCCGTACCGATCCGATGCCGAGCACGATCGTGCAGAAGATGATCGGCGAGATCATCATCTTGATCAGGTTCACGAAACCGGTTCCGAGCGGCTTCAGCTGGACGGCGGCATCGGGCCAGATGAGCCCCACGGCGATGCCGAGCACGACCGCCGCGATCACGGCGATGTACAGGTAATGAGTCCGGTCCCGCTTCACGCGGGGTACGGCTGGTGCCGTATCGGGGGTGCTGGCGGCCACGGCTGCCCTCCTTGACGTCTTCGTCGGCATCACCGGCGTGCGGCTCACGTCCGGGGGTGTTGTGGGGGTTGCCGTGACTATCTCCCGGCCTGTGAGAGCGGTCACCCTTCCGTTCATTTAGTTCACGCTTAACCGAGGGGGCACACTGCTGACATGCGCGTTCCCTCCCTCCCCCGACCTCGCAGCCTGGCGGGCCAGCTGTTCGCCATGCAGGCCGTGCTGATCGCACTGGTCGTGGCCGGGTACGCGCTGTTCACCTACGTCAGCGACCGCGGGCAGGCCGAGGACGCGGCGAAGCGGCAGGTCGTCGCGGTGGCCCGGTCGATCGCGGACGCCCCCTCGGTCCGCTCGGCGATCCACACCCCGAACCCCTCCGCCGCGCTGCAGCCCTACGCCCTCCAGGTCACCCGGGACACGGACGTCGACTTCGTGACGATCATGAACACGGACGGCATCCGCTGGACCCACCCCGACCCCTCGCAGATCGGCAAGCGCTTCCTCGGCCGTATCGACCCCGCCGTGCACGGCCACACCTTCACCGAGACCTACACCGGCACCCTCGGCCCGTCCGTCCGCGCGGTGACCCCGGTCGAGGACGGCGGCCGCGTCATCGGCCTGGTCAGCGCCGGCATCAAGGTGGAGGCGATCAGCGAGCGGGTCCAGGGCCAGGTCACGGCCCTGCTCGGGGTGGCCGGCGGCACCCTGCTGCTGGGCGCGGTCGGCACGTACGTCGTCAACGCGCGCCTGCGCCGCCACACCCACGGCATGAACGCCACCGAGCTGAGCCGGATGCACGACTACCACCAGGCGGCGCTGCACGCGGTCCGCGAGGGCCTGCTGATGCTGGACGGGCAGTACAGGGTGGCGCTGATCAACGACGGCGGGCGGGAGCTGCTGGGGGTGGGGAGCGAGCAGGAGGTGATCGGCCACTCGGTGGCGGACCTCGGCCTCCCGGGCCCGCTGACGGGCGCGCTGCTGTCGTCGGAGCCGAGGGTCGACGAGGTCTATCTGACGACCTCCCGGGTCCTGGTGGTGAACACCTCCCCGGTGTCGGGCGGCGAGCGACGCGGAACGGTGGTGACGTTGCGCGACGTGACCGAACTCCAGGCGCTGATGGGAGAGTTGGACTCGGAACGCGGCTTCACCCAGGCCCTGCGCTCACAGGCCCACGAGGCCGCCAACCGCCTCCACACGGTCGTCTCGCTGATCGAGCTGGGCCGGGCCGAGGAGGCGGTGGCGTTCGCCACGGCCGAGCTGGAGCTGGCGCAGGCGCTGACCGACCAGGTGGTGGCGGCGGTGAGCGAGCCGGTGCTGGCCGCGCTACTGCTCGGCAAGACGGCCCAGGCCAACGAGCGGGGCGTGGAACTGGTCGTCTCCCCCGACAGCCGCCTGGACGACGGCCTGCTCCCGGCGGAACTGTCCTCCCGCGACCTGGTCACGATCCTCGGCAACCTGATCGACAACGCGGTGGACGCGGCGCAGGGCAGCGCCGGGGCGCGGGTGACGGTCACGGCGTACGCCTCGGACGACGAGGTGGTCCTGCGGGTGACCGACACCGGCCCCGGTGTCGACCCGGCCCATGCGGACCTGGTATTCCAGCGGGGGTTCTCCACCAAGCCGGCCGGGCCCGGCGGGCGGGGGCTCGGGCTGGCCCTGGTCCGGCAGGCGGTGGCCCGCCACGAGGGCACGCTGACGGTGGCGGAATCCGACGACAACGGCGCGGACGGCGAGGGCGGAGCGGTGTTCGAGGTGCGGTTGCCGACGCGTGCGGCTTCCCCGGTGCCGGGAGGCGACACGACATGACGGATGCACCGGCGATCAGGGTGCTGGTGGTCGAGGACGACCCGGTGGCCGCCGACGCACACGTGCTGTACGTCGGCCGGGTCCCCGGGTTCGTCGCGGTCGGCAAGGCCCACACGGGCGCGGAGGCACGCCGCGTCCTGGACCGCACGCCCGTGGACCTCCTCCTGCTGGATCTCCACCTCCCCGACGTGCACGGCCTCCAGTTCGCCCGCTCCCTGCGCGCGGCGGGCCATCACGCGGACGTGATAGCGGTGACCTCGGCCCGCGACCTCGCGGTGGTCCGCGAGGGCGTCTCCCTGGGTGTCGTCCAGTACGTCCTGAAGCCCTTCACCTTCGCCACCCTCCGCGACCGCCTCGTCCGCTACGCCGAGTTCCACGCCGCGGCCGGCGAGGCGAGCGGCCAGGACGAGGTCGACCGCGCCCTCGCGACCCTCCGTGCGCCGTCCCCCGTCGCCCTGCCGAAGGGGCTGAGCGCGCCGACGCTGGAACGCGTGACGGCGGCACTGCGGGAGGCGTCGGAGGGGCTTACGGCAGCGGGCCTGGCGGAGTCGGTGGGCATCTCCCGCATCACCGCCCGACGCTACCTGGAGCATCTGGTGGACTCGGGCCGAGCCGGACGCAGCCCGCTGTACGGGCAGGTGGGGAGGCCGGAGTTGGTGTACCGGTGGGTGGCGCAGGGGCGGTGAGGCCGCGCCGGCCCGGCGGCTCTGCGCCCCGCCTCAGGAGAACCCGGCCGGAGCAGCGCCTGAAGGGCGAGGTCCGCTGTGACCCGCGGCTTTTCACTCCGCCGTGGCGAATCCTGCGTACGACACGACCTGCACACCGAGGCCGACCACCGCCAGTGCCTCCAGCACGGAGACCGTGACGAGCATCCCACCGCCGTCCCCCGCCGCCCAGAACAGCACGAGGGCCGCCAACGGCACGACGCAGAAGGCCGTCAGGTCCACCACGCACTGAATGGCCTTGCGCGACCTGCGGCGTGCGTCGGTGCGGTGCTCCGTCTCCCAGCGAAAGACAGAAGGGGCGTCGGGGGCGCCCGCGAGTCGGGTCAGTCGCGGCCCCAGGTCGTCCCTTACGTACGCCCCGATCGCCGAGATCTTCTGATCGTTCACGAGATACGTCCACCCGAGTACGACACACACCGGCGGCAGCGCCAGCAGCATCGACGCCTGCTTGGCCTGAGCGGCGGCGGCGATGACGGCGGCCACGACGGTCAGGGTGACGTACAGCAGATTGTCCCGGAACCCGATCCGGGTCTTCTGCTCGTCCTTGAGCGTCTGGTACTCGGTGAGCAGCAACTGCCCCACGGTGACATCTCGTTCCGACACCCCAGCCCCTTCCCCCGGCAGTACTTCACGAGTGTGCCGGAGACCCAGCCCGCCGTGCCCCAATCCCGCGCACATCCATTGACCTGACTAGACCACTCCTCTTACCTTCACACGGCAGTCATCTCCGCGCCATCCCCACGTGCGCTCAGGAGGTCATGCCCGTGCGCCCCACCGCCGCCCTCTCCACCCTCCTCACCGCCGCTCTCGCCGTCGCGACTCTCACCGCGTGCGGCAGCGGTTCCGGAAGCGGTCCGAACACGCTGAAGGTGTCGTACAAGCAGTCGACCGACAACTCCATCAAGGTGATGGACACCTATCTCGCCGGGATCAAGAAGGAGTTCGAGAAGAAGTACCCGGGGAAGAGGGTCGAGTTCGTTCCGGTGAAGGCACCGGACTCCGAGTACTACACCAAGGTCCAGCAGATGATGCGCTCGCCGAGGACCGCGCCGGACCTGGTCTACGAGGACACCTTTCTCATCAACTCCGACATCACGAGCGGGTATCTGAAGCCCCTCGACCCCTATCTCGCCGGCTGGCCGGACTGGAAGCAGTTCCTCGGCACGGCGAAGGCGTCGGCGCGGGGGGAGGACGGGAAGACGTACGGCGTGCCGGACGGGACCGACACCCGGGGGCTGTGGTTCGACAAGCGGGTGTTCCGGAAGGCCGGGCTGCCGCTCGACTGGCAGCCCAAGACCTGGGCCGACGTCCTCGCCGCCGCCCGCACCATCAGGCAGAAGGTCCCCGGCGTCGTCCCGCTCAACGTCTACACCGGCAAGCCGGCCGGTGAGCGGGCCACCATGCAGGGCATGGAGATGCTGCTGTACGGCACGGGGAACGGGACGTCCGACCCGTTGTACGACAGCGGCAGCAAGAAGTGGATCGCGGGCAGCCGGGGGTTCACGGACTCGCTGAAGTTCATCGAGAGCGTCTACAAGGAGAAGCTCGGGCCCGACGTCTCCGACGCCCTCGACCCGAACTACGCCACCACCGTCGCGGGCGAACTGCTCCCCGAGGGCAAGCTGGGCATCGACCTCGACGGCTCCTGGCTGCCGCAGAACTGGCTGCCGGGCAGCGGCCGTGACTGGCCGGACTGGTCCCAGCAGCTCGGCCTCGCGTACATGCCGACGCAAGCCGGGCAGGCACCGGGCAGGGTGAGCATGTCGGGCGGCTGGACGTGGGCGATTCCGGCCAAGGCCGGCCACCCGGACATGGCTTTCGACTTCATCAAGTTGATGCAGACGGAGGCCAACGCCAGGAAGTGGTACATCGCCAACTCCGGTATCGCGCTGCGCAAGGACGTCGCCGCCGACCCCGCGTACGCCACCGCCCAGCCCGGCATCAAGTTCTTCACCGACCTCGTGTCCAGCACGCACTACCGGCCCGCGTATCCGGCGTATCCGAAGGTGTCCACGGCGATCCAGGAGGCGATGGAGAGCGTGACCACCGGTGACGCGTCGGCCGAGAAGGCGGCGAGCACGTACGACTCGACGCTGAAGGACGTCACCGGCGGCCAAGTGGTCCACAAGTGAGGCGCCGTCCCGGCCGGGCCCGTCCCGGCCAGGCCCGCCGCCGGTTCGCGCGGGCGCTCCCGCTCACCCCCGCCGTCGTCCTCGTCCTGCTCTTCCTCGCCGGGCCGATCGCCTACTGCGTCTACATCGCCTTCACCGACCTGCAGTTGACGGGGCAGGCGCACGCGTCGTTCATCGGGTTCGACAACTTCCGCCGGGCCTTCGGGGACAGCGAGTTCCTGAACGCCGTATGGCTGACGCTGGTGTTCACCGTGCTGTCCTCGCTCGTCGGGCAGAACACCCTGGGGCTCGCGCTGGCCGCGCTGATGAAGCGGGCAAGCAAGCCGGTGCGGACCCTCACCGGCGGGGTGGTGGTCACGGCGTGGGTGCTGCCGGAGGTCGTCGCCGGGTTCCTGCTGTACGCCTTCTTCCGGCGGGAGGGGACCCTCAACGCCATCCTGGAGTTGCTTCATCTGCCGCGTCAGAACTGGCTGTTCACCCTGCCCATCCTCGCGGTGTCCTTCGCCAACGTCTGGCGCGGGACGGCGTTCTCGATGCTCGTCTACTCGGCCGCGCTGGACGAGATCCCCGCCGAGATCACGGAGGCCGCGGAGGTCGACGGGGCCGGCGGCTGGCGCCGGATGTGGCACATCACGCTGCCGATGATCCGCCGGTCCATCGCCACCAACCTCATGCTCAACACCCTCCAGACGCTCTCCGTCTTCGGGCTGATCTGGGTGATGACCCGGGGCGGCCCCGGCAACAAGAGCCAGACCCTGCCGCTGTTCATGTACGAACAGGCCTTCCAGAACAGCATGATCGGGTACGGCACCGCGGTCGCCCTGCTCCTGCTGCTCGTCGGTTCCCTGTTCTCCGTCGTGTACCTGCGTCTGCTGCGAACGGAGGTGTGACCGGCCGTGCCTCGCAAGCGCACCTCCCGCCGGCTCACCGCGGACGCCGCCCTGCTGCTGGTGGCGGCCGCCTTCGCGCTTCCCCTCGCCTGGGTGGTGCTGTCCGCCGTGGACCCGCACGCCGACCTGAGGGTCCGCGTCCCGGGCGGCTTCACGCTCGCCGGCTTCCGGGCCGTCCTCACCCCCGACATCACCTACACCCCGCTGCTCAACAGCCTGATCCTGTGCGGCTGTGCGACCGTGCTGACGGTCGTCTGCGCCGCCCTCGCCGCGTACCCGCTCTCCCGCTTCCGCTCCCGTCTGAACCGGCCGTTCCTGCTGACGATCCTGTTCGCGACGAGCCTGCCGATCACCGCGATCATGGTGCCGGTGTACGCGCTGTTCGTCCGCGTGAACCTGATCGACACCATGCAGGGCACGATCCTGTTCTTCGCCGCCTCCCAACTCCCCTTCGCCATCTGGCTGATGAAGAACTTCATGGACGGCGTGCCGAGGGAGCTGGAGGAGGCGGCCTGGACGGACGGCGCCTCCGGGCTCCAGTCGCTGCTGCGCATCGTGCTGCCGCTGATGGGCCCCGGCGTCGCCGTCGTCACGGTGTTCTCGTTCGTGACGATGTGGGGCAACTTCTTCGTCCCGTTCATGCTGCTGCTCACCCCGGACCAGATGCCGGCCTCGGTCAGCATCAACGACTTCTTCGGCAACCGCGGCATGGTGGCGTACGGCCAGCTCGCCGCGTTCTCCGTGCTCTACTCGACGCCGGTGATCCTGCTGTACGTCCTGGTGGCGCGCAGACTGGGCGGCGGGTTCGCGCTGGGCGGGGCGGTCAAGGGGTAGCCGGGAGAGGTGTTCCGTCCGTTACATTCCTTGCATACCGAACAGTCGGAACTGTACGTTCACACAATCCGTATTCCTGGCCGAACAGACCGTAGCCATCCCCGCACCGGCACCCTTAGTTTGTGCGAGGTGCGCCAACCGTCAGCTCCTCCGTTCAACGCCCAGGCCGCCCGCAGACTGCGCGCGGCGCTCGGCATGGGCCCCGAGCATGTCGCCTACGGCATGCGGGTCTCGTACGGCATGCCCTATGTCACGCCCGATCTCGTCATCGCCTGGGAGCGGGGTACGGCGGTGCCGTCGAGCCCCGAAGTCACCGCTCTCGCCGGGGTGTTGTGGTGCTCCCCCGGCGAGCTGATCGGTCGGCCCCGCACCCTGCGGGAGCACCGCGTCGCGCGTGGCCTCGCCGGTGAGGACGTCGCCCGTGCCACCGGCCTGGAGCACCGCGCCTATCTGCGGATGGAGGAGAGCGACGACTGGCGCGGCAGCGAACGCCAGTCCGCCGCGCTCGCCGAGATCCTCCAGCTGTCCCTGCCGGACTTCGTCGCCGTGACGAAGCGGGAGGGGAAGCTCACCGAGCTGCTGCGCAGCGCGGTCACCACACGCTGGCAGGCCTACGTACGGCCGGTCGCCAGGCTGGTGCCCCTGGACCGGAAGCTGTTGGAGAGCGCTCTCCAACGGCTGCACACGGACTATCAGGGGCAGATGGTGGCCAGCCTCAGCTGGGGCGGGAACAGCGCGGCCGACGCCGCCGGCGACGCGGGCCGCGAGTTCCTCGACGGGATAGTCGAGCGCTTCTGGGCGCTCGCCGTTCCCTAGGGCCTGTCGTGCCTAGAAGACCGACTCCGCCTCGTCCATCCGGTCCTTCGGCACCGTCTTCAGTTCGGTGACCGCCTCGGCGAGCGGCACCATCTGGATGTCGGTGCCGCGCAGCGCGGTCATCCTGCCGAACTCGCCGCGGTGGGCGGCCTCGACGGCGTGCCAGCCGAAGCGGGTGGCGAGGACGCGGTCGTAGGCGGTGGGGACGCCGCCGCGCTGGACGTGGCCGAGGATGACCGGCTTGGCTTCCTTGCCGAGGCGCCGCTCCAGCTCGTAGGCCAGCGCGGTGCCGATGCCCTGGAAGCGCTCGTGGCCGTACTGGTCGATCTCGCCCTTGCCGTAGTCCATGCTGCCCTCGGCGGGGTGGGCACCCTCGGCGACGCAGATGACGGCGAACTTCTTGCCGCGGGCGAAGCGCTCCTCGACCATCTTGACCAGGTCGACCGGGTCGAAGGGCCGCTCGGGCAGGCAGATGCCGTGGGCACCGGCGGCCATGCCGGACTCCAGGGCGATCCAGCCGGCGTGCCGGCCCATGACCTCGACGACCATCACGCGCTGGTGGGACTCGGCGGTGGTCTTGAGCCGGTCCATCGCCTCGGTCGCGACGCCCACGGCCGTGTCGAAGCCGAAGGTGCGGTCGGTGGAGGAGATGTCGTTGTCGATGGTCTTCGGGACGCCCACGACGGGCAGGCCGGCGTCGGAGAGCATGCGGGCCGCGGTCAGCGTGCCCTCGCCGCCGATCGGGATCAGCGCGTCGATGCCGAACTCCTCGACCATGTCGGTCGCCTTGTCGCAGGCCTCGCGCAGCCGGTCGCGCTCCAGCCGGGAGGAGCCGAGGATCGTGCCGCCGCGGGCCAGGATGCCGCTGACGGCGTCCAGGTCGAGGGAGCGGTAGTGGCGGTCGAGCAGACCGCGGTAACCGTCCTCGAAGCCGATGACCTCGTCGCCGTACTGCGTCACGGCCCGGTGCACGACCGACCGGATCACGGCGTTCAGGCCGGGGCAGTCGCCGCCTGCGGTGAGAACTCCGATGCGCATCGTGCTGTGTCTCCTGCTCGCTGTCGGTGCGGGTGAGCCAGTGCCGATTGTTCCACGTCCGCCGGAGCAGTGACCCACTTGACGGGCGCCTTATCCGGAGCCGGAGGTATTGTCAAGAGGGTTCCGCTCACCTTGGTGGGCGATTTTTATGCCGGTGATGCGACATACGAGACATGGCGACATACAAGACATGAGGAACGGAGTGGACGCGTGACGCGCAGCGTGTACGTGACCGGGATCGACCGCGGTGACGGCCGCCAGGTCGTGGAGCTGGGAGTCATGGAGCTCCTGACCCGTCAGGTCGACCGGGTGGGGGTCTTCCGTCCGCTCGTCCACGACCGGCCCGATCGGATGTTCGAGCTGCTGCGGTCGCGCTACCGGCTCTCCCAGGACCCGGCGACCGTCTACGGCATGGACTACCACGAGGCCTCCGCGCTCCAGGCCGAGCGGGGCACCGACGAACTGGTCTCCACGCTGGTCGACCGCTTCCACCTGGTGGCCCGGGACTACGACGTCGTCCTCGTCCTCGGCACCGACTTCGCCGACACCCAGCTGCCCGACGAGCTGTCCCTGAACGCCCGCCTGGCCAACGAGTTCGGCGCCTCCGTGATCCCGGTGGTCGGCGGCCGCAAGCAGCCGGCCGAGTCCGTGCTCGCCGAGACCCGCAACGCCTTCCGCGCCTACGACGGCCTCGGCTGCGACGTGCTCGCCATGGTCACCAACCGGGTTGCCCGCGAGGACCGCGACGAGATCGCCGAGCGGCTGCGCGACCGGCTGCCCGTGCCCTGCTACGTCGTCCCCGACGAGCCCGCGCTGTCCGCGCCGACCGTCTCCCAGATCGTCCACACCCTCGACGCGAAGGTCCTGCTCGGCGACGACTCGGGGCTCGCCCGGGACGCGCTGGACTTCGTCTTCGGCGGCGCGATGCTGCCGAACCTGCTCGGCGCCCTGACCCCGGGCTGCCTGGTCGTCACCCCGGGCGACCGCGCCGACCTGGTCATCGGCTCGCTGGCCGCGCACAGCGCCGGCACCCCGCCGATAGCCGGTGTGCTGCTGACCCTGAACGAGGTGCCGCGCGAGGAGATCCTCACCCTCGCCGCCCGCCTCGCCCCGGGCACCCCGGTGCTGTCCGTGACCGGCAACAGCTTCCCCACCGCCGAGCAGCTGTTCTCGCTGGAGGGCAAGCTGAACGCGGCCACCCCGCGCAAGGCGGAGACCGCGCTCGGCCTGTTCGAGCGCTACGCCGACACCGCCGAGCTGGCCGCGCGGGTGAGCGCACCCAGCACCGACCGGGTCACCCCGATGATGTTCGAGCACAAGCTGCTGGAGCAGGCCCGCTCCGACAGGCGCCGGGTCGTGCTCCCCGAGGGCACCGAGGCGCGCGTGCTGCACGCGGCCGGGGTGCTGCTGCGCCGGGGCGTGTGCGACCTGACCCTGCTCGGCCCCGAGGACCAGATCCGCAAGAAGGCCGCCGACCTCGGCATCGACCTCGGCGACACCCAGCTGATCGACCCGGCCACCAGCGAGCTGCGCGACGCCTTCGCCGAGCAGTACGCCCTGCTCCGGGCACACAAGGGCGTCACCGTCGAGCTGGCCCACGACGTCGTGTCGGACGTCAACTACTTCGGCACCCTGATGGTCCAGGAGGGCCTGGCCGACGGCATGGTCTCGGGCTCCGTGCACTCCACGGCCGCCACCATCCGGCCCGCCTTCGAGATCATCAAGACCACGCCGGAGTCGTCGATCGTCTCGTCCGTCTTCTTCATGTGCCTCGCCGACAAGGTGCTGGTCTACGGCGACTGCGCGGTCAACCCGGACCCGGACGCGCAGGCGCTCGCGGACATCGCCATCCAGTCGGCGGCGACGGCCGCGCGGTTCGGCGTGGAGCCGAGGATCGCGATGCTGTCGTACTCCACCGGCACGTCCGGCTCGGGCGCCGACGTCGACAAGGTGCGCGAGGCGACCGAGCTGGCGCGCTCGCGCCGCCCCGACCTGAAGATCGAGGGGCCGATCCAGTACGACGCGGCCGTCGAGCCCACGGTCGCCGCGACCAAGCTGCCGGACTCCGACGTCGCCGGGCAGGCGACGGTCCTGATCTTCCCGGACCTCAACACCGGCAACAACACGTACAAGGCCGTGCAGCGCTCGGCCGGCGCGATCGCCGTCGGCCCGGTCCTCCAGGGTCTGCGCAAGCCGGTCAACGACCTGTCCCGGGGCGCGCTCGTCCAGGACATCGTCAACACCGTCGCCATCACGGCCATCCAGGCCCAGACGCCCGCCAACTGACCTTCCCGTACAGAGAGTTCTCGAACACCGTGGCTGCAACCCGCGTCCTCGTCCTCAACTCCGGCTCCTCGTCGCTGAAGTACCAGCTGCTCGACATGCGCGACGCCGCCCGGCTGGCCGCCGGTCTGGTGGAGCGCATCGGCGAGCAGACCTCCCGGTTCCGGCACACCTGCCTCACCAGCGGCGAGACCCGCGAGCACACCGGGCCCATCGCCGACCACGACGCCGCGCTCAAGGCGGTCGCCGCCGAGCTGGGCCGGGACGGCCTCGGCCTGGACTCGCCCGAACTGGCCGCGATCGGGCACCGGGTGGTGCACGGCGGGCTGTTCTTCACCGAGCCGACCGTCATCGACGACGCCGTGATCGCCGAGATCGAGCGGCTGGTCCCGGTCGCCCCGCTGCACAACCCCGCCAACCTCACCGGCATCCGCACCGCCCGGGCGCTGCGTCCGGACCTGCCCCAGGTCGCCGTCTTCGACACCGCGTTCCACACGACGATGCCGGAGTCCGCGGCCCGCTACGCGATCGACCCGAAGATCGCCGACCGCCACCGCATCCGCCGCTACGGCTTCCACGGCACCTCGCACGCGTACGTCTCCCGCGAGACGGCGCGACTGCTGGGCAAGGACCCGTCCGAGGTCAACGTGATCGTGCTGCACCTGGGCAACGGCGCCTCGGCCTCGGCGGTCGAGAAGGGCCGGTGCGTGGACACCTCGATGGGGATGACGCCGCTGGAGGGGCTCGTGATGGGCACCCGCTCCGGTGATCTGGATCCGGCCGTCATCTTCCATTTGGCCCGGGTTGGGGATATGTCCATGGACGAGATCGACACTCTCCTCAACAAGAGGAGCGGTCTGTTCGGCCTGTGCGGGGACAACGACATGCGGGAGATCCGCCGCCGGATCGACGAGGGCGACGAAGAAGCCGCACTCGCCTTCGACATTTACATTCACCGGCTCAAGAAGTACATCGGCGCTTATTTCGCCGTACTGGGCACGGTGGACGCGATCGCGTTCACGGCCGGGGTCGGCGAGAACGCCGCGCCGGTGCGCGAGGCCGCGCTCACGGGCCTCGACGGGCTGGGCCTCGCGGTCGACCCGGAGCTGAACGCGATGCGAGCGGGCGAGGCCAGACTGATCTCTCCGAAAGACGCGCGTGTCGCGGTCGCCGTGGTGCCGACGGATGAGGAACTGGAGATCGCGACCCAGACCTACGCACTGGTCGGAAAGAACGACTGAATAGCACCTGAGCGGTGCGCCACTCATTTGTATCTTCCGCCAGACGGAATATTCCGTAGCGAAACAAACCGATAGGATCGCCCCATGCGCCGTTCCAAAATCGTCTGTACGCTCGGCCCCGCGGTCGACTCCCACGAGATGCTCGTCGCCATGATCGAGGCGGGCATGAATGTGGCCCGTTTCAACTTCAGCCACGGCACCCACGCCGAGCACCAGACGCGGTACGACCGCGTCCGGGCCGCGTCCAAGGAGACCGCCCGGGCCATCGGTGTCCTCGCCGACCTCCAGGGGCCGAAGATCCGTCTGGAGACCTTCGCCGAGGGGCCGGTCGAGCTCGAACGCGGTGACGAGTTCGTCATCACGACCGAGGACGTCCCGGGCGACAAGTCCATCTGCGGTACGACGTACAAGGGGCTGCCGGGCGACGTCTCGCGCGGCGACCAGGTCCTGATCAACGACGGCAACGTCGAGCTGAAGGTCCTGGACGTCGAGGGCCCCCGGGTCAGGACGATCGTCATCGAGGGCGGTGTCGTCTCCGACCACAAGGGCATCAACCTGCCCGGCGCGGCGGTCAACGTGCCCGCGCTGAGCGAGAAGGACGTCGAGGACCTGCGTTTCGCCCTCCGCATGGGCTGCGACATGGTCGCGCTGTCCTTCGTCCGGGACGCCAAGGACGTCCAGGACGTCCACCGCGTCATGGACGAGGAGGGCCGCCGGGTCCCCGTCATCGCCAAGGTCGAGAAGCCGCAGGCGGTGCAGAACATGGAGGACGTCGTCGCGGCGTTCGACGCCGTGATGGTCGCCCGCGGTGACCTCGCCGTCGAGTACCCGCTCGAAAAGGTCCCCATGGTGCAGAAGCGCCTGATCGAGCTGTGCCGGCGCAACGCCAAGCCGGTGATCGTGGCGACCCAGATGATGGAGTCGATGATCACCAACTCCCGCCCGACCCGCGCCGAGGCCTCCGACGTGGCCAACGCGATCCTGGACGGCGCGGACGCGGTCATGCTGTCCGCCGAGTCCAGCGTGGGCGCCTACCCGGTCGAGACGGTCAAGACGATGTCGAAGATCGTCCAGGCGGCCGAGGAGGAGCTGCTGAGCAAGGGCCTCCAGCCGCTCGTGCCCGGCAAGAAGCCGCGTACGCAGGGCGGTTCGGTCGCGCGTGCCGCGTGCGAGATCGCGGACTTCCTCGGCGGCAAGGGCCTGATCGCCTTCACCCAGTCCGGTGACACCGCGCGCCGGCTGTCCCGCTACCGCGCGGTCCAGCCGATCGTCGCCTTCACCACGGACGAGGGCACCCGCAACCAGCTCACCCTCAGCTGGGGCGTGGAGTCGCACATCGTGCCGTTCGTCAACACCACCGACGAGATGGTCGACCTGGTGGACCAGGAGGTCGCCAAGCTGGGCCGCTTCGACGCGGGCGACACCGTGATCATCACGGCCGGCTCGCCCCCCGGCGTCCCCGGCACCACCAACATGCTCCGCGTCCACCACCTGGGCACGCAGGGCGGCTGAGCGACCGGCCGTGCCGGGGCCCGCGAGGGCCCCGTACGGCACCGAGGGCGCCTCCTGGGGATCCAGGGGGCGCCCTCGGCTTTTGTGCGGCTCCCGAACGGGCTTGTGCGACCGGTCAGTTGTCGGTCGTGTAGACGTGCATCCCGGGCACGTGGAGGTTGCCGCCGAACTGGCCGGCCTGGACGGCCTTCACGTTGGTGAAGTAGATCAGCGGGATGTTGAGCGGCGGCGGGCTGTCCGGGCTGAAGGTGATCGGGATCAGACCGAACAGATTGCCCGAGATGCTCTCCGTGTACATCGTCGTGGAGCCGCCGGTGATGGTGGACGTCGACCCCTTGGACGCCTGCACGTGGTAGACCTTGCCGGACAGCTTGTCGTTCACCGTCTGGTGCAGGTCACCGATGTCCGTGCCGCCGGAGATGACGTACTTCAGCACCTTCTTGGTGGTGCCGGACGCCGTCTTCACCTCGACGATGCCCTGGTAGTCGGCGCTCTTGAGCAGCAGCGAGCTGGCGCTGAGGTACCAGGGGTCGTCCGCCACCGGCACCTGGTTGTCGACGCCGCTCTGGTCGGTCGTGGCCGCCGGGCAGTCCCCCGCCGGAGTGCCGGCGCTCGCCGACGGACTCGGGGTGGCCGACGCGGCCGCGTCCTTCGCCGCCTTGGTCGTGTCGGCGACCGTCTTGGACACCGTGCCGGTGGCGTTCTTCACCGTGTCCGTGACGGTCGTGCCCGCCTTGGAGGCGGTGCCCTTGACCGTGTCGGCGAGCTTGGAGCCGGTGGACCCCGAGGAACTCGCCGACACGCCCGAGGCCTTCGGGGACGCGCTGGCCGACGGGGTCGCCGACGGCGAGGAGCTCGCGGACGAGCCGGAGTCCGTGCCGCCGCCGAGCAGGCCGCCGAGCGTGTCGCCGATGGTGCCCAGCAGACCGCCGCTGCTCTTGGACGCGGACGGCGACGGCGTCGGCGAGGCCGAGTCGCTGCCCGAACCCGAGCCGCCGGAGCCGGAGGTCGCGCTCGGCGTCGGGGCGGCCTTGCCGCCGGAGCCCGAACCCGATGAAGACGACGAACCCGATGAAGACGACGAAGACGACGACGAGGACGTGTCCGAGCCCTTCGTGCCGGCGCTCGCCGAGGGGGACGGCGTGGCCGAGTCGGACGCGCTCGCGGAGGCGGACGGCGTCGGCGAGGCCGAGCTGTCCTTGCCGGCCAGTTGCTTGACGCAGTTCTTGTACTCGTCCGCCGTCAGGCTCTTCGCGGTCGTCGACGGGGACGGGCTGCCGCCGCTGTCGGCGAGCGCCAGCGTGGACGTGAAGCCCATGCCCATCAGCACCGCGGTCGGCATCGCCACCGAGGCTATCGCCTTGCCGGCGGGCATGTGGAACCTGGTGAACAGCGGCTTTCTGGGTGCCGCGTGGCGGGGCCCGGTTCTCTCACGGGACCCGTCCACCTCGGTCTCGCGGGTCGCCTCGTCAGCCGGCACTGTGCCTCCCGTTCGCCCCGTTGGCCGGGCTCGTTCCTGACAGGTCGTTCTCGCCCACGCCGTCCGTGGCCATGCCCTTGTCGAAGCCGTAGGGGGCCTCGCCCGGCGTCTCGCCCCCGGCCGGGGGGACATCCTGCCCCGGCTGCGGCTGCGGAGGAACGCCCGGCGCCCAGGACACGGCCATCGCTCCGCCGATCAGGGCGAGCAGGAAGCCCATGACGAAGCCGCCGAAGTTGGACACGGGAAGGGACACCAGCGCCAGCAGGATCGCGGCGACTCCCGCGAAGGTCCGTACGTGCTTCTGGAACCAGAGGCTGATGCCCAGGACGACGAGCAGCACACCGATGATCAGGGATCCGGCACCGGCGGTGGTCGCCATCGCCAGCGTGAGATGGCCGATCTGGAGATGCGCGTACGGGAAGTACATGATCGGAAAGCCGCCGAGCAGGACGAACAGACCGGCCCAGAACGGACGCGCACCACGCCAGGCGCGGAACTGCTGCCTCCGGTAGGTGAACTGGCCGGGGTGGGCGGCAGGGGTCTCGGCGCTCATGGAAAACAGCTCCCTGTTGCGGTGTTGCTGTGGCGGTGATGTGCCCCGGGCGCGAAGGACGCCCGAGGAGTGGACGGGCGGGGGCGCCACCTGCCCCCCGCCCGTCATCGAGTGCTCAGTAGCACTCGTGCGTTCCCGTGGACACCGACATGTGCAGACCGCTGAGCTTGAAGGTTCCGGCGGTGGTCGCCCACGCCGTCTGCTTCACGTTCGTCAGCGTGGCCGAGTCGGCCTGCTGGGCGAACCCGTAGGGGTTGGACTGCTCGCTGCCGCCCTTCATGCCCGGACCCTTGCCGGCATCCTTGGCGGCCACACCGATGTCGATGTTGTTGAACGTCGCGTCGGCGCTCAGGTCATCGAGGTCGATGTAGAGGTTCGACGCCTCGACCGGGTCCTTCGCGCCGGCCTTCAGCGTGAGGCTGACCGAGCCGAACACCGGGATGTTCGGCGTCACGACGGACTGGCACATGTTCGTGATCTTCGCGGACTTGAACGCCGAGACGGCGACGGGGTGACCCGTCTTCTGGCCGTCGAGCGTGTAGCCCGAGTCGATCGCTCCGTACTGTTCGAAGCCCGTGCCGTCGAGCCGGTCCGCCGTCACCTTGAACGACTGGCCGGAGACACTGAACGACGCGGCGAGAGCGCCCTGCGCGAGGGCGACACCTATGCACGCCGTGGCGGCGACGCTGGGCACCATGACCACAGCGAACCGCTTCCATCTGGTCCCGCCACGCACCTGGGACTCCATATTTCCTCCTTCTCGGACGTACATCTCCTGGTCCGGACACCGCGGTGGACGGCTCGGCCGGACAGGGATGGGAGAAGTGCTACGTCCTCGGAAGGGGAGCGCCTGCGCCCGGTGGCGCGAAATGCACCACGATCACCGGCGATCACCCCCGAGCGACAACCACTGGTCGCGCCTGACACGCATCACGCACAACCTTGCTGGACAGGCTTCGCCGGCCGGCGAAGACCCCCCTGCCCAAGAGCCGGCGCCACTGCCGCCGGCTCTGCTCGGTGGGGACCCAGAGTCTCCCGTGACCCGACCGGTTGCCGGGGTACGGGAATGGACCGAGCGTCGCCGATCGTGGTGCATTCTCGCCCGTGACACAAGGGGCTTCGTTACTCGGTAGTAACGGCGGGATAACCGTAGGACGACCCGCCGATCTCGGAGTGCGACACACGGTTGCAACTCTGGGCAGAGCAAAGCCGTTGATCCCTGGATGAAACCAGACAGACCAACGGCTTCGATTTACTCCGAGTAACAGCGGCCGCGATTACCAAGATTTGGTAAAGCAGGGCCGCCCTGACGTCTCGTCGGCAAATCTTTCACCCCGGCATCACAAGCCGTGGCGTTTAGTGACTGGTCAGAACAGCGCCCGGGCCAGCGCCCTGCGCGCCCCGACCACCCGCGGGTCCTCCTGGCCCACGACCTCGAACAGCTCCAGCAGCCGCAGCCGCACCTTGTCGCGGTCGTCGCCCGCGGTGCGGCTCACGGTGTCGATCAGACGCCCGAAGGCGTCCTCGACATGCCCGCCCACCAGATCCAGGTCGGCCGCGGCGATCTGCGCGTCGGCGTCCTTCGGCCGCTCGGCGGCCTCCTGACGCACCTTCTGCGGGTCGAAGCCCTGCACCCGCTGGAGCAGTTCGGCCTGCGCCAGGCCGAGCTTGGCCTCCGGGTGCCCCGGGTCGTCGGCCAGCACGTTCTGGTACGCCCGAACGGCACCGGCCAGGTCGCCCGCGTCCAGGGCGTCGGCCGCCGCGTTCAGCGCCGCGTCGTACGGCCCCGCCTGCTCCTGCGCGGGCGCCTCGCCCGGCTCGGCGTCCGGGTCGACGGTCAGGCCGGTCAGCCCGAAGCGCTGCTCGGCGACCTGCACCAGCTGGTCCAGCGTCTCGCGGATCTGCTGCTCGCCGGCCGCACCCTGGAAGAGCGGCAGCGCCTGGCCCGCGACGACGGCGAACACCGCCGGGATGCCCTGCACCCCGAACTGCTGCATCAGCATCTGGTTGGCGTCGACGTCGATCTTGGCGAGGAGGAAGCGCCCGTTGTACTCGACGGCGAGCCGCTCCAGGACCGGGCTCAGCTGCTTGCAGGGCTGACACCACTCGGCCCAGAAGTCGATGACGACCGGGACCTCGGCGGAGCGCTGGAGGACATCGCGCTCGAAGCCCGCCTCATCGACGTCGATGACGAGATCGGCCGGGGCGACGGCCCCAGTGCCGCCCTGCCGGGCGGCCTCGGCGCGCGTCTGCTCGGCCTTGGCCTTGGCCTCCTGGGCCGCCTTCACCGCGGCGAGGTCGACGACGCCGCTCATGGACATGTTCCGTGGCTGCATGCGCCTATCCTCCCCCGTTACCGCGCCGGAATGAAAAAGTCGTGCGCCGGGGCGCCGGGTCCCCACCCCACACCTCATGATCGCGCCCGCGTACGTCCGTCACGGCTGCTCTCACGCGCTTTCGCTACGACTCGTAGCGTAATGCCATGGGACCCCCGCGCGACACCACCCCCCGGTGATCTCCCTCACGACACCACAGGACCCGCCCGTTATGGTCAGGGGATGCAGAGCCGCACCCCCGCCAGCCGTACCGGGCGCCCGCGCGACCCCGCCGCGGACGCCGCGATCCTGGCCGCGACCAGGGCGGCGCTGGTGGAGCTGGGCTGGTCCAAGCTCACCCTGGGAGACGTGGCGACGCGGGCCGGGGTTGCGAAGACGACCCTCTACCGCCGCTGGGCCGGAAAGAACGAACTGGTGGTCGACGCGGTCGCCGAACTCTTCGACGAACTGGAGCTGCCCGACCGCGGCAGCCTGGCCGACGACATCGAGGGCGTCGTGCTCCAGTTCGCGGCGATCCTCGCCCGCCCGGAGGCCAAGAGCGGCCTGATGGCGGTGGTCGCCGAGGCCACCCGCGACGACGCCCTGCGCGAGCGCATCCGCTCCTCCATCGTGGAGCGCCAGATGCGCCTCGTCCTCCAGGGCCGCGCGCGGGCACAGAAACGGGGCGAACTCCCGCCGGAACCCGATCCGCGGGAGGCCGCCCGCACGGTGGACCTCATCTTCGACGTGGTGGCGGGTGCGGTGGTGCACCGCACCCTGGTCAGCGGCAAGGCGGCGGACGAGGAGTGGGTGCGCAGCTTCACACGCGTCCTGATCGGCGGGCTGGCCTCGTCCGCCTGACCCCGCCGCTCACCGGCCGCTCACCCGCCGCTCGCCCTCAGAAGCCCGCCGGCTCCGTGTACACCCCCCACTCGTCCCGCAGCACCCCGCAGATCTCGCCCAGCGTCGCCTCGGCGCGTACGGCGTCCAGCATCGGCTCGATCATGTTCGAGCCGTCGCGGGCCGCGGCCAGCATGGCGTCGAGGGCGGTCCGTACGGCGCTCTCGTCCCGGGCGGCCTTGCGCGCGGCGAGCACCCGCACCTGCTCGCGCTCCACCTCGTGGCTCACCCGCAGGATCTCCAGGTCCCCGGTGACGGACCCGGTGTGGACGTTCACGCCCACGACCCGCTTGTCGCCCTTCTCCAGCGACTGCTGGTAGCGGAAGGCGGACTCGGCGATCTCGCCGGTGAACCAGCCGTCCTCGATCCCGCGCAGGATCCCGGAGGTGATCGGCCCGATCGGGTGCTGCCCGTCGGGGTGCGCCCGCAGGCCCCGCTCCTTGATCTGCTCGAAGATCTTCTCCGCGTCCGCCTCGATCCGGTCCGTCAGTTGCTCGACGAACCACGAACCGCCCAGCGGATCGGCCACGTTGGCGACCCCGGTCTCCTCCATCAGCACCTGCTGTGTGCGCAGCGCGATCTCGGCCGCCTGCTCGCTCGGCAGCGCGAGGGTCTCGTCCAGGGCGTTGGTGTGCAGCGAGTTGGTCCCGCCGAGCACCGCCGCCAGCGCCTCCACGGCCGTACGCACCACGTTGTTGTACGGCTGCTGCGCGGTCAGCGAGACGCCGGCGGTCTGCGTGTGGAAGCGCAGCCACTGCGCCTTGTCGCTCTGCGCGCCGTACACGTCGCGCATCCAGCGGGCCCAGATGCGGCGCGCGGCGCGGAACTTGGCGATCTCCTCGAAGAAGTCCAGGTGCGCGTCGAAGAAGAAGGAGAGGCCGGGCGCGAAGACGTCGACGTCCAGGCCGCGGCTGAGGCCGAGTTCGACGTACCCGAAGCCGTCCGCGAGCGTGTACGCCAGCTCCTGAGCGGCCGTCGAGCCGGCCTCGCGGATGTGGTAGCCGGAGACGGACAGCGGCTTGTAGGCGGGGATGCCGGCCGCGCAGTGCTCCATGAGGTCGCCGATCAGGCGCAGATGCGGCTCGGGCTGGAAGAGCCACTCCTTCTGCGCGATGTACTCCTTGAAGATGTCGGTCTGGAGCGTGCCGTTGAGGACCGACGGGTCCACGCCCTGGCGCTCGGCGGCGACCAGGTACATGCAGAAGACGGGCACGGCGGGGCCGCTGATGGTCATGGAGGTCGTGACGTCCCCGAGCGGGATGTCCTTGAACAGGACCTCCATGTCGGCCGCGGAGTCGATGGCGACCCCGCAGTGCCCGACCTCGCCGAGCGAGCGCGGGTCGTCGGAGTCGCGGCCCATCAGCGTCGGCATGTCGAAGGCCACGGACAGACCGCCGCCGCCGGCGGCCAGGATCATCTTGTAGCGCTCGTTGGTCTGCTCGGCGTTGCCGAACCCGGCGAACTGCCGGATCGTCCAGGTGCGGCCGCGGTATCCGGTCGGATGGAGCCCGCGCGTGAAGGGGTACTCCCCGGGCCACCCGATCCGCTCGAATCCCTCGTACGTGTCACCCGGCCGGGGACCGTACACCGGCTCCACGGGATCGCCGGAGAGCGTGGTGAAGTCAGCGTCGCGCTTGCGCGCGGCGTCATAGCGGGCCTGCCAGCGCCGGCGGCCTTCCTCGATGGCGTGAGCGTCCATACCCTCGAATTTACTTGGACGTCCTAGTAAATGTCGATGGCTGACCGCCGCACGGCACGCGAGGGGCGCTCGTACGGCGGTGGAGTCGCGCGGTGTCTCAGGCCTTCGCGGCGACCGGGGCCCGGTCGGTGACCTTGGCCTCCAGCTCGCGGGTGAGCCGCCGCTCGACGAAGAAGGCGGCGGTGGGAATCGTGCCCGCGAGCAGCACCCACAGCTGGCGGCCGACCGGCATCTTGGCCTTGGAGCCCAGGTCGAAGGCGACGACGAGGTAGACGACGTACAGCCAGCCGTGGGCGATGGCGACGACGCGCGTGACGTCGGCGGCACCGCTGATGTCCAGCCCGTACTTCGCGATCATGCTCAGGCACAGGAGCACCAGCAGGACACCCGTGGTGTAGGCCATGACGCGGTAGCGGGTCAGCACACTTTTTTTCATGGAGTCGAGCGTAACCACCCGTTCCGGCAGATCTTGGCCGGGGTCGGCCGTCGCCTCGGTCCTCGCCTCAGTCCTCGTCGAAGTCGTGCGCCGCGACCCGCAGCGGGCGGAACATCGCGAAGATCTCCGCGCACTCCTCCGCGTCGTACACGCCGAGCCCGAAGTCCATCGCCATCAGGTCGCGGGTGGCCGCGTCGACCACCTCGCGGCCCTTGTCGGTGATCACGGCGAGGGTGCCGCGGCCGTCGTTGGGGTTGGGCCGCCGGGCCACCAGACCGGACTTCACCAGCCGGTCCACGGTGTTCGTGACCGAGGTGGGATGCACCATGAGCCGCTCACCGATCTTGGACATCGGCAGCTCGCCGGCCTTGGAGAAGGTGAGCAGCACCAGGGCCTCGTAGCGCGCGAAGGTCAGCCCGTACGGCTTGACCACCGCGTCCACCTCGGCGAGCAGGATCTGCTGGGCCCGCATGATCGAGGTGATCGCGGCCATGGACGGCACGTTTCCCCAGCGCTGCTTCCAGAGCTCGTCGGCACGGGCGATGGGGTCGAAGGGGAGGCTGAGAGGCTTGGGCACGTCATCAGACCCTACCGGCCGGTCATATCCCGGGCAGCCCCGTCTCGGTCCTCGGTCGCCCGGACCGCCAGGGCCAGCCCGCAGCAGCACAGCACACCGAGCGCGCCGGCCCCCGTCACCGCCGCCCGCACCCCCACCGCCTGCGCCGCCACCCCGGCCAGCGCCATGCCCACGCCCTGGACGGTCATCAGCCCGGCGCTGAGCACGGTCATGGCCCGCCCGCGCCGCTCGTCGGGCACGGCCCGCACGAACCACTGGTCGAGGCCCAGGGTGTACGCAGAGCCGGCCCCGGAGACCAGCAGGAGCAGCAGGGACACGACGAGCCCGGGGCGCAGGGCGAAGCCCAGATAGGGCAGCAGGGTCAGGCACAGCAGGGGGAGCGCGACGCGTTCCCGGTGCGCGGGTGTGAGGCGCGCACCGGCGAGCAGTTCGCCGGCCACCGTGCCGACGGGCAGCGCGCACATCAGCAGCCCGAGCCCGGCGGAGCCGCTGCCGAGCGCGTCGGCGTACGGCGCGGCCAGCGCCTCGGGGACGACGGAGAACGCCGCCGGGAGCCAGAAGACGAGCAGCAGCACCCGGATCCGGCGGTCCGTCGCGAGCCCGCGCAGACCTGCCGGCGCATCCCCGCGGCCCCGGGTGCGGGCGGGCCGGCGCCGGGTGCCGCAGCGCAGCAGGGTGGCGGAGCCGAGGAAGCCGGCGACGGTGATCAGCAGGGCGTGGCGGGGCGTGAGGACCGTGAGGAGGAGCCCGCCGAGGCCGTACCCGACGAGCAGCGCGCTCTGGGCGACGATCCGCAGCAGGGAGCGGCCGAGCACGAACAGGTCGCCGCCGCCGAGGACGTCGGCGAGGGTGGCCATGCGGGTGCCGGCGAACACCGGGGAGACGACGGCGAGCGCGCAGCGCAGCGCGAGCAGGACGCCGATCCCGGTGCCCGGCACCGTCATCAGGGCCACGCAGCCCGCGCACACCAGGTCGCAGACGACCAGCACCCTGCGGGCCGGGAAGCGGTCGGCGACGGGCGCGAGCAGGGTGCCGCCTACGGCGTACGGCAGGAAGCCCAGGGCGAAGGTGAGCGCGCTCAGCAGGGGCGAGCGGGTGAGGTCGTAGACGAGGACGGACAGCGCGATCTCGCTGACGATGACGCCGAGCATGGACAGCACGTGCGCGGCGAAGACGGCCCGGAACTCGGGCACGGCGAGGACACGGCCGTATCCGGCGGGCGCCGGGGCCGTCTGCGGTGGTGCGGACATACGGGGAGCGTGGCGGAGGGCGGACCCGGAGGCGTAGATTTTCGGCTCCAGCCGAATCTTCGCGCTCTTCCGGGAGATGGCCCATGCCCTCACACCTGCATTTCGGCGACGCGGACTTCCTGCGCTGCCGGTTCGCGATCTCGCCGATGTGGGAGACGCAGGAGGCCGTGCGCACCCTGAAGCGCCCGGACCGGCACGGCTATCACGCGCCCTGGCTGCGCCGGATCCGCGCGGCCGCGGCCGGGCTCGACCTCGCCCCGCTGTGGCTGCTGATGCCCCGCCGGGGCCACTCCCCCGACTGGCTGGGGCCGCCGCCGATCGGCCCGGCGGCGACGTTCGAGGAGGAGATCGCGGCCGTACGGGCCTGCGACCCGGAGCCGGCACGGGAGGACACCGCCCTCTCCCTGGCCTGCACCCCGGGGGCGCTGCGGTCGCCGCGGGGGCGGGCCTGGCTGGCGGATCCGGTCCGCATGATCGCGGAGCTGGCGGACGCCGTGGAGGAGGCCTGGCATGTGCTGATCGAGCCGGACTGGCTCCGGCTGCGGGCCCTGCTGGAGGCGGACGTCGCCTTCCACTCGCGCAGACTGGCCGAGGTGGGCCTCGGCACGCTGCTGCCGGAACTGGACCGGCGGCTGTCCTGGGACGGCCGCACGCTCACGCTGGCCCTGCGCGGGGAGTACGCCCGCGACCTCGCCGGCCAGGGCCTGGTGCTGATGCCGAGCGTGTTCTCCTGGCCCGACGTGGTCACCGGCTTCGAGCCCCCGTGGCAGCCGACGGTGGTGTATCCGGCCCGGGGGCTGGCGGGGCTGTGGGCGGATCCGGGCGAGCGGACCCCCGCGGCGCTGGTACGGCTGCTGGGCGCGAACCGGGCGGCCGTGCTGACCGCGCTGGACGAACCGGCGGCCACGACCGCGCTGGCCCACCGCCTGGGCCTCGCTCCTTCGTCGGTGTCGTCCCACCTGACCGCGCTGCGGGACGCGGGGCTGCTGACGTCACGGCGGTACGGCCATCAAGTGCTGTACGAGAGGACGCCGTTGGGGATGGCGCTGGCCGCCGGGAGCTGATCCGGCGTCTCAGCCGTACTGCTCCAGCATGCGCAGCACCCGAGGCGCGCGGACCTCCCCGGCGGTCTCCCTCACACACCTGCGCGCGGCCGGCGTGCACCCGAGCGGCGCTTTGAACAGCGCCAGCGAGCTGGCCACGACCAGCAGCAGCGGACACAGATACGCCACCGTGTCCGCGAACCGCCCGAGGAGCCGGAGCAGCGACTCCAGCCCGAGCCCGGTCAGGCACACCGTGAGGACCAGCGCGCGGACCGTCAGCTCGGCGAGCCAGTTGGCCAGGGCCCGCTCGGGGGTGATGCCCCGCTCCAGCCAGAGCCGCAGCCGGTCCAGGGACCATGCCGTGGCCCAGCCGGTCAGCGGCCGCAGCAGCACCCGGTCGGCGACCGCGCCGAAGGCGCCCCAGCGGGGCCGGTAGTCGAAGCCGGTGACCAGGCGGACGCCGTGGGCGTCGGGCACGTAGCGCCAGTAGCCGCTCGCCTCGGCGATCAGGGACAGCGGGTGCGGGGAGGAGAAGCGCACGGCGGAGGTGCGGGTGCCGTCGGGGCGGTCCGTCTCGTCCGCCGCGTGACCGGTGCCGGACACGGTGAGGAACGGCAGCACGCGCGCGGTGCAGGAGAACCGCCGGGGCTCACCCGCCGCGCCCGGCAGCTCCTCGATCGCGGTGAACCGGAGGTCCCAGCGCCGGTGCGCGTCGGGATCCTGGGTGCGCGCCCACAGCGTGTCCAGGTCGGCGCGTATGTGTGTCCCTATACCGACACTCATGGTGTTCCCCCAGGTCAGAACGTGCTCTGAAGTGATCGCTCAGAGCATCGACAGGGGAACGTACAACGCGGTGGGCGTGCCGCTCAAAACGAGGGGTCCGGCTGACCGGCCAGGTGCCGTTCGACGGTCTCGACCTTGGAGGTCAGGCCGTCCGTCACGCCGGGCCGGATGTCGGCCTTGAGGACGAGCGACACGCGCGGGGCGCGCTCCTCCACGGCGGCGACGGCGCGCCTGACGACGTCCATGACCTCGTCCCACTCGCCCTCGATCGAGGTGAACATGGCGTCGGTGCGGTTCGGCAGCCCCGACTCGCGCACCACGCGGACGGCGTCGGCGACGTACTCCCCCACGTCCTCGCCGACGCCCAGGGGCGTCACGGAGAAGGCGACGATCATGCGTTCACGACCCCTTCCTTACGGGCACGCGCGGCGATGACCTCGTCCTCGGCGGCGCGCTTCAGCTTGCGCTCCGCGAAGAAGCCGCCGGTGGGCAGCACGGACAGCACGAAGTAGAAGAGGCCGGTCTTCAGGGGCCACTTGGTGCGGTTCCAGGCGTCCGCCCAGAAGATCACGTAGAGGATGAAGAGGACGCCGTGGATCCCGCCCATGACGGGGACCGCGTTGAAGTCCGTGGTCCGCTTCAGCACCGAGCAGACGAGCAGGATCAGGAAGGACACGGCCTCCGGGGCCGAGACCAGGCGGAGGCGGCGGAGGGCGGTGGCGGTCTTGATGTCCACAGGTCACCTTCGGTGGGGAGTCGTCGACGCTTTGTGAATGCGTGCACAAACGTTGCCCCATTGTGGCAAACGCCGGCCCTAGGGGTCCGCTCAGGGTCGGTATCCACCCGGGGACCCTGTTCCGCCCACCCGCGGCGCCGCTAGTTTCGCTGCGTGGCGATGTTCCGACTTCAAGGCAGCAAGGTGCTCGCCGTCGACATGACCGGGGACGCCGTGAAGGCGAAGAACGGCTCGATGGTCGCGTACGACGGAAGCATGTCCTTCAAGAAACTGACGGGCGGGGGTGAGGGGCTGCGCGGGATGGTGACCCGCCGGCTCACCGGTGAGCAGATGACGGTGATGGAGGTGAAGGGGCGGGGGACGTGCTGGTTCGCGGACCGCGCCTCGGAGATCAACCTCGTGAGCCTGACGGGAGACAAGCTGTACGTCGAGTCGAGCAACCTGCTCGTGACGGACGCCGCGCTGCGCACCGGGACGACGTTCACGGGACTGCGCGGCGCCTCGCAGGGCAACGGCCTGTTCACGACGACGGTCGAGGGGCACGGGCAGGCGGCACTGCTGTCGGACGGTCCGGCGGTGGTGCTCCGGGTCAGCCCCCAGTACCCGCTGACCGTGGACCCGGGTGCGTACATCGCCCATCAGGGCAACGTCCGGCAGTCCTTCCAGTCCGGCGTGACGTTCCGCACGTTCCTCGGGGAGGGCGGCGGCGAGGCCTTCCAGATCCGGTTCGAGGGCGACGGACTGGTCTACGTGCAGCCGAGCGAGCGGAACACGATCGCGGGGGATCTGTAGAGATGGCGTTCCGGGAGATCAACTCCAAGATGGTCGAGGCGACGGTGCTGCCCGGGCAGCGGCTGTTCAGCCAGCGCGGGGCGATGCTCGCGTACCGGGGGGACGTGTCCTTCACGCCGAACATCCAGGGCGGTCAGGGCGGGCTGATGTCCATGCTCGGGCGCCGGGTGGCGGGCGAGGCGACCCCGCTGATGTCGGTCGAGGGCAGCGGGACCGTCTTCTTCGGGCACGGCGGCCACCACGTCCACGTCATCCACCTCACGGGCGACACCCTGTACGTCGAGGCGGACCGGCTGCTCGCCTTCGAGGGCACGCTGCGGCAGGGGACGATGTTCATGGGCTCCCAGGGCGGAGTGATGGGCCTGGTCCGGGGCCAGGTGACCGGCCAGGGTCTGTTCACGACGACGCTCCAGGGGCAGGGCTCGGTCGCCGTGATGGCGCACGGCGGTGTCTTCGAGCTCCCGATCACCCCGCAGCGCCCGGTCCACGTCGACCCGCAGGCCTACGTCGCCCACCACGGCGAGGTGCGCAACAAGCTGTCGGCCGCGCTCGGCTGGCGCGAGATGGTGGGCCGGGGCTCGGGCGAGGCGTTCCAGCTGGAGCTGAGCGGCAGTGGCACGGTGTTCGTCCAGGCGTCGGAGGAGAAGCTGTGAGCACGTACGGAACGCCGGGCGCGGGACCGGGCGGACCGGGCGGACCGGTCGTGCACGACCCGATGACCCTGCCCGCCGACGACAACGTGAACGCGTACACGTTCTGTGTCGAGCTGAAGAGCGGGCAGTGGTTCCTGCAGAAGGGGAAGATGATCGCCTACTACGGGGCGATCGAGTTCAACGGGATCGGGCACGGACGACTCGACCGACTTGTCCGCACCTCGTTCCATTCGCCACTGCACGCAAGCGACTGGGTCGTGGCCGAGGGCTCGGGCAAGATGCTGCTCGCCGACCGGGCCTTCGACGTCAATTCCTATGACCTCGACGACGGGAACCTGACCATTCGCGCGGGCAACCTGCTCGCTTTTCAGCCAAGTCTCGCGCTGAAGCAATCGATCGTGCCGGGTTTCCTGACCCTTATCGGAACCGGAAAGTTTGTGGCCGCATCTAACGGTCCGGTGGTGTTCATGGAACCTCCGATCCGGGTCGACCCGCAGGCGCTCGTCGGGTGGGCCGACTGCCCGTCCCCGTGCCATCACTACGACCACGGGTACCTGACGGGCGTACTGGGCGGTCTACGTGCGATGACGGGCTTCGGCGGGGTGTCCGGCGAGGAGCACCAGTTCGAGTTCGCGGGCGCCGGGACGGTCCTGCTGCAGTCGTCGGAGAGCCTGATGGACGAGACGGCGACGGGGGCCGTGCCGGCGGAGCCGGGCGTGCCGCAAGGTGGCGCTCCGGGGCCGGGCGGACACGGTCAGCAACCGCCGGGCGCACCGCGCCTTCCCGGACAGCTGGGGGACCTCCAGCGTCGCTTCGGGCTGTGAGCGGTAGTCTGCGGAGTGTGACATCGAACGCGTGCGCACTGTCACATCATCCAAAGTAGTTCGGCATTCAACTTCTTAGGTAGACTTCATTCATGGAGACCGAGACGGCCACGCGCTGGCTGACCGATGCGGAGCAGTGCGCCTGGCGCACCCACCTGGAGGTCAACAGGCTGTTGACGTACCAGTTGGAGAAGGATCTTCAGCCGTTCGGCCTGACGATGAACGACTACGAGATCCTCGTGAACCTGTCCGAGTCCGACGACGTACGGATGCGGATGAGCGACCTCGCCAGTGCCACGCTGCAGTCCAAGAGCCGGCTCTCGCACCAGATCACGCGGATGGAGAACGCGAACCTGGTGCGCCGTGAGAACTGCGAGTCCGACCGGCGCGGGCTCTATGCGGTACTGACCGAGCACGGCATGGAGACGATGCAGAAGGTGGCGCCACATCATGTCGCCTCCGTGCGACGGCACTTCATCGATCTGCTGTCGCCGGAGGCGCTGACGGAGCTGGACAAGGCACTGAAGCCGATCGCCGAGCACCTCAGAGGGCAGCGGGGGCGTCCCTGAGTCTGCGGCCCGAGCGGCCGAGGGTGCCGACGGCGCTGATCAGCGCCGTGGCGCCCGCCAGGGCGAAGCACACCCCCAGCGGGAGGCGGCCGAGCAACAGACCCGTCGCCGCCGCCCCGCCCGAACTCCCCGCGTTCACCGCCGTGTTGACCCAGGCCCCCGCCTGTGTCCGGGCGCCCTCGGCCGCCGACTCGTCGGCCAGCAGGTACGCCGTGGTCAGCGTGGGAGCGATGAACGCACCGGCGCAGGCCATCGCCGCCGTCAGGGTCCACAGCCCCGGAGCGAGGCCCGCCGCGGCGATCACCAGGCCGAGCCCCACCGCGAACCGGCACAGCCGTACCCGGGCCGGTGCCCGCCACCGCACCGCCCCGTTGACCAGCCCGCCCACCGCACTGCCCGCGGAGAGCGCACCCAGGACCCAGGGCACCGGGCCCGTGTCGTGGGAACGTACCGTGGCGAAGGCCATCACCAGCAGCTCCACACCGCTCAGGGCGAGTCCGGCGCCGGCGGCCACGGTGACCGGGGCCAGCAGGCCGGAGAGGGTGCCGGGCGTTCGCCCGGGCGCGGCGGAGCGGGGGCCGGGCAGTCCCGGTGACGTGACGAAGACGCAGGTGCCGCACACGATCAGCAGTGCGCTCAGCAGGATCCCGGACGTCGGCGGGGCGACGCCCGTCAGCGCGCCGACCAGCGCCGGGCCGGAGACGTACAGCAGTTCTTCGGCGACGCCGTCCAGGCTGTAGGCGCGGGCCAGCATGCCCGGCTCCGGGGCCAGTTCGGCCCACACGGCCCGCATCGTCGGACCCAGCGGCGGCGCACACGCGCCCGCGAGCGCGGCGGCCACGGCGATGAACGCCGCCGGTGCGCCCGGGCGCCAGGTCAGGGCGGCCAGGACGCACAGGACGGCGCCGTGGACGGTCGCCATGGGGAGCAGCGCGCGGCGTGGGCCATGGCGGTCGATCAGGGACGCCTTGACCGGCATCAGGAAGATCGTGGCGCCGAACAGGGACATCACGGCGCCGGAGACGGCGTAGGAGCCGGTGGAGCGGATGACGGACAGCAGCATCGCGACGGACACCGTGCCGTAGGACAGGCGGGCCGTCAGGGCGGAGGCGAAGGCGCGGCGGGCGTGGGGCAGGCGCAGGACGGCGGCGTACGAGGGCCGCGCGGGGGCCTGCCGGGCATGCGTGGACATGCGGATGTTCCTCTGGTCGAGGCGGAAGAGGGGACACCGAGGGACGCGAGGGCCGGTCGTTCGTACGGCCTCGCGGTCCGGTGCGCGCTCTACGCCAAGGAGAGGGACATGCCGGTCAAGATAGCTGCCGGGCGCGGGAGTCGGCCGGCGCTCAGCCCCGCGTGAGGCCCGCCACCAGCTCGTCCGCCGCGCGGTACGGGTCCAGCTCGCCCGCGACGATCCGCTCGGCCAGCGCGCTGAGACGGCGGTCACCGTGCAGGTCGCCGATGCGTTCGCGCAGGGCCGTGACCGCGATGGTCTCCACCTCGCGGGCCGCGCGGGCCCGGCGGCGTTCGGCGAGGACGCCGTGCTCCTCCATCCACGCGCGGTGCTTCTCCAGGGCCTCCACGACCTCGTCGACGCCCTCCGCGCGCGCCGCCACCGTCTTCACGATCGGCGGGCGCCAGTCGCCGGGGGCGCGGGCCTCGCCGAGGCCCAGCATGTGGTTCAGCTCGCGGGCCGTCGCGTCGGCGCCGTCCCGGTCCGCCTTGTTGACGACGTAGACGTCGCCGATCTCCAGGATGCCGGCCTTCGCCGCCTGGATGCCGTCGCCCATCCCCGGGGCCAGCAGGACGACCGACGTGTCCGCCTGGGAGGCGATCTCGACCTCCGACTGGCCGACGCCGACCGTCTCGACGAGGATCACGTCGCAGCCCGCCGCGTCGAGGACCCGGATGGCCTGGGGGGCCGCCCAGGCCAGGCCGCCCAGGTGGCCGC
The DNA here is from genome assembly GCF_055558375.1 of Streptomyces sp. NPDC025793. Taxonomy (NCBI): domain Bacteria; kingdom Bacillati; phylum Actinomycetota; class Actinomycetes; order Kitasatosporales; family Streptomycetaceae; genus Streptomyces; species Streptomyces sp. NPDC025793. The sequence goes on from NZ_JBVHMR010000028.1 coordinate 41,768, forward strand.
GGGTGGCCATCGAGCGGATGTAGACGCCGGGGTCGGAGGCGTGGTCGGACATCCGGACGCGGTCGCCGAGCAGGGCGCCGCCGGAGAACGGGGAGGACGGGTCGACGGCCAGGACGCCGACCCGCCTGCCCTGTTTGCGGTACGCCGTGACGAGTGCGGAGGTCGAGGTGGACTTGCCGACGCCGGGCGAGCCGGTCAGGCCCACCACATAGGCGTTGCCGGTCAGCGGGGCCAGTGCCGCCATGACCTCCCTGAGCTGCGGGGACGCCCCCTCCACCAGAGAGATCAGCCGGGCCACGGCACGCGGCCGGCCGTCCCTGGCCTGGGCCACCAGAGAGGAGACGTCCTGCATCAAACAGCTCCGTTCACTCGCGAGAAAGTACTGCTCAGGCCTTCGGTACCCGCACGATCAGGGCGTCACCCTGACCGCCGCCACCGCACAGCGCGGCCGCGCCGGTACCGCCGCCGCGGCGCTTGAGCTCCAGCGCCAGGGACAGGACGAGCCGGGCACCGGACATGCCGATCGGGTGGCCCAGGGCGATGGCGCCGCCGTTGACGTTCACCCTTTCCGTGGACACACCGAGGTCCTTCATTGACTGCACGGCGACCGCGGCGAAGGCCTCGTTGATCTCGATCAGGTCGAGGTCGGAGACCTCCAGGCCGTCCTTCTTCAGGGCGTGCAGGATGGCGTTGGAGGGCTGCGACTGGAGGCTGTTGTCCGGTCCGGCCACGTTGCCGTGCGCGCCGATCTCGGCGAGCCATTCCAGGCCCAGCTCCTCGGCCTTGGCCTTGCTCATCACGACCACGGCCGCCGCACCGTCCGAGATCTGCGAGGAGGTACCGGCCGTGATCGTGCCGTCCTTGGCGAAGGCCGGGCGCAGCTTGCCCAGGGACTCCACCGTGGTGTCGGCGCGGATGCCCTCGTCCTTGCTGAAGACGACCGGCTCGCCCTTGCGCTGCGGGATCTCGACCGGGGTGATCTCGGCCTCGAACACGCCGTTCTTCTGCGCGGCGGCGGCCCGCTGGTGGGACAGCGCGGCGATCTCGTCCTGCTCGGGGCGCCGGATGCCGAGACGCGTGTTGTGCTTCTCGGTCGACTCGCCCATGGCGATGCCCTCGAAGGAGTCGGTCAGGCCGTCGTGGGCCATCGCGTCGAGCATCTCGACGGCGCCGTACTTGAAGCCCTCGCGGGACTTCGGCAGCAGGTGCGGGGCGTTGGTCATGGACTCCTGGCCGCCCGCGACCACGATGTCGAACTCACCGGCGCGGATGAGCTGGTCGGCGAGCGCGATGGCGTCGAGGCCGGACAGACACACTTTGTTGATGGTCAGCGCCGGGACGCTCATCGGGATGCCGGCCTTGACCGCCGCCTGGCGGGCCGGGATCTGGCCCGCGCCGGCCTGCAGCACCTGGCCCATGATGACGTACTGCACCTGGTCGCCACCGATCCCCGCACGGTCGAGGGCGGCCTTGATCGCGACGCCGCCGAGGTCGGCGCCCGAGAAGGACTTGAGGGAGCCCAGAAGTCGTCCCATGGGCGTGCGCGCGCCCGCGACGATCACAGAGCTGGTCGTTCCAGAAGGCATGAGCTGCGATCCCCTTACCGGCCTGCGCGGCCGAGGAGTGAACGAGGGTTTACTTCGAATGTACTGATGGCACTCCGTGCCGTCACCGGCCCGTCGGTGTGATCGCGCGCACGTTGCGTAACCACCCGCGGGGCGCTGCACTGAATCCATGCTGACGCGAATCGACCACATCGGGATCGCCTGCCACGACCTCGACGCCACCGTCGAGTTCTACCGGGCCACGTACGGCTTCGAGGTGTTCCACACCGAGGTCAACGAGGAGCAGGGCGTGCGCGAGGCCATGCTCAAGATCAACGAGACGTCGGACGGCGGCGCCTCCTACCTCCAGCTGCTGGAACCGACCCGCGAGGACTCCGCCGTGGGCAAGTGGCTGGCGAAGAACGGCGAGGGCGTGCACCACATCGCCTTCGGCACGGCGGACGTGGACGCCGACTCCGAGGAGATCCGCGGCAAGGGCGTCCGCGTCCTCTACCAGGAGCCCCGGATCGGCTCCATGGGGTCGCGGATCACCTTCCTGCATCCAAAGGATTGCCACGGTGTCCTGACAGAACTGGTCACTTCGGCCCCTGTTGAGTCCACTGAGCACTGACTCCCGTACATAAGGGCCGGTAGGGTTGGGGGCGGTCGTCTCCGAACGCGGGGGACGGCCGCATGCCGGGGTCCGGGTTTTCGGGGGACGAGCGTCGGGGCAGCAGCCCGTGCTCCGCCGTTGATCTGACACCATTCCCCGGGGGCCCCGTTCGGCGGTTGGACGGAGCTCGTTGCAGAAGCTGACCAGGGGACGGATGGGACCGCGCAGTGCGGGGCTACGAGAGCCAGGAGCGAGAGCCGGCGGCTGACGTCGACCACCTCTCTCGGTTCGAGGCCGAGATGAAGCGGCTGAGGACCGAGCGGGAAAAGGCGATCCAGCACGCCGAGGACCTCGGCTACCAGGTCGAGGTGCTGCGCGCCAAGCTGCACGAGGCGCGCCGCACCCTCATGACCCGGCCCGCCTTCGACGGCGGCGACATCGGCTACCAGGCCGAGCAGTTGCTCCGCAATGCCCAGATGCAGGCCGACCAGCTGCGCCAGGAGGCGGAGCGGATGGCCGCGGAGGCCCGCGCGCAGACCCAGCGCATCCTCCAGGAGCACGCCGAGCAGGCCGCCCGTCTCCAGGCCGAGCTGCACCAGGAGGCGGTGACCCGGCGCCAGCAGCTCGACCAGGAGCTGGCCGAGCGCCGCTCGACGGTCGAGTCGCACGTCAACGAGAACGTGGCCTGGGCGGAGCAGCTGCGCGCCCGCACCGAGCAGCAGGCCCGCCGGCTGCTGGACGAGTCCCGCGCGGAGGCCGACCAGGCGCTGGCCGCCGCCCGCGCGGAGGCCGAGCGGCTGACCGACGAGGCCCGCCAGCGGCTCACGAACGACGCCGAGGCGGCCCGCGCGGAGGCCGAGCAGATCCTGCGCCGGGCCCGCACGGACGCCGAGCGGCTGCTGAACGCCGCGTCCACGCAGGCCCAGGAGGCCACCGACCACGCCGAGCAGCTGCGCTCCTCCACGCTCACCGAGTCGGACGCCGCCCGCCGGCAGTCCGCCGAGCTGAGCCGGGCCGCCGAGGAGCGGATGGCGGCGGCCGAGGAGGCGCTGCGCAAGGCGCAGGCCGAGGCCGAGAAGCTGGTCACCGAGGCCGAGCAGGCCGCCGCGAAGACCCTGTCGAGCGCCGAGTCCGCGAACGAGACGCGCACGCGCACGGCGAAGGAGCAGGTCGCCCGGCTGGTCGAGGAGGCCACCAAGGAGGCCGAGACCACCCGCTCGGATGCCGAGCAGCTGGTCGCGGACGCCCGCGCCGAGGCCGAGAAGATCGTCGCCGAGGCCGCCGAGAAGGCCCGTACGATCACCGCCGAGGAGAGCGCGACCCAGCTGTCCAAGGCGGCCAAGACCGCCGAGGACGTGCTCGACAAGGCCGCCGAGGAGGCCAAGCGGACCACCCGGGCCGCCGCCGAGGAGGCCGAGCGGATCCGTACCGAGGCCGAGGCCGAGGCGGACCGGCTGCGCGCCGAGGCGCACGACATCGCCGAGCAGCTCAAGGGCGCGGCGAAGGACGACACCAAGGAGTACCGCGCCAAGACGGTCGAGCTGCAGGAGGAGGCCCGCCGGCTGCGCGGCGAGGCCGAGCAGCTGCGCGCCGACGCGGTCGCCGAGGGCGAGTCGATCCGTGCCGAGGCCCGCCGGGAGGCGGTCACGCAGATCGAGGAGGGCGCCAGGTCCGCCGAGGAGCTGCTGGCCAAGGCCAGGGTCGACGCCGACGAGCTGCGCAAGAGCGCGGCCGCGGACAGCGAGAAGGTCCGCACCGAGGCCATCGAGCGGGCCACCGGCCTGCGCCGGCAGGCCGACGAGACCCTGGAGCGCAGCCGTGCGGAGGCCGAGCGGCTGCGGGCCGAGGCCGAGGCGCAGGTCGAGACGGTCCTCACGGACGCCGAGAGCGCGGCGCGCGAGCTGCGCGAGGAGACCGAGCGCGCGATCGAGGCCCGCCGCGCCGAGGCCGCCGCGGAGCTGACCCGGCTCCAGACCGAGGCACAGGAGCGCCTGGACTCCGCCGAGCAGGCGCTCGGCGAGGCGCGCGAGGAGGCCACCCGGATCCGCCGGGAGGCCGCCGAGGAGGCCGAGCGGCTGCGCACGGAGGCCGCCGAGCGGATCCGCACGCTCCAGCAGCAGGCCGAGGCCGAGGCCGAGCGGCTGCGCGACGAGGCCGCGGCCGACGCGGCCGCCTCCCGCGCCGAGGCCGAGTCCGTCGCCGTACGGCTGCGCTCCGAGGCCGGCGCCGAGGCCGAGCGGCTGAAGACGGAGGCGCAGGAGAGTGCCGACCGGGTGCGCACGGAGGCGCAGGCCGCCGCCGAGCGGCTCGCCACCGAGGCATCCGAGACGCTGGCCGCCGCGCAGGAGGAGGCCGCCCGGCGCCGCCGCGAGGCCGAGGAGACGCTCGGCTCGGCGCGCGAGGAGGCCGACCAGGAGCGGCTGCGTGCCCGCGAGCAGAGCGAGGAGCTGCTGGCCTCCGCCCGCAAGCGGGTCGAGGAGGCGCAGGCCGAGGCGGTCCGGCTGGTGGAGGAGGCCGACCGGCGCGCCACCGAGATGGTCTCGGCCGCCGAGCAGCACGCCCAGCAGGTGCGGGACTCCGTCGCCGGGCTGCACGAGCAGGCGCAGGAGGAGATCACCGGGCTGCGCTCGGCCGCCGAGCACGCGGCGGACCGTACGAAGCGGGAGGCCGAACAGGAGGCGGACCGGGTCCGCGCCGACGCCTACGCCGAGCGGGAGCGGGCGAGCGAGGACGCCGCCCGGATCCGCCGCGAGGTCGGCGAGGAGACGGAGGCCGCGAAGGCACTGGCGGAGCGTACGGTCGCGGAGGCGATCGCGGAGGCCGAGCGGCTGCGCGCGGACGCGGGCGAGTACAGCCAGCGTGTGCGCACCGAGGCGTCCGACGCGCTCGCCGAGGCCGACCAGAGCGCGGCCCGCACCCGGGCGGACGCCCGCGAGGACGCCAACCGCATCCGCTCGGACGCGGCGACCCAGGCGGACACCCTGATCACCGAGGCCCGCAGCGAGGCCGAGCGGCTGACGACTGAGACGGCCGCGGAGGCCGACCGGGTGCGCACCGAGGCGCTGGCCGAGGCCGAGCGGCTCCAGTCGGAGACCGTGGCCGAGGCGGACCGGGTCCGCGCGGAGGCGCTGGCGGGCGCCGAGCAGCTGATCGGTGAGGCCACCGACGACGCCGAGCGGCTGCGCGCCGAGGCGGCGGAGACGGTCGGCTCGGCCCAGCAGCACGCCGAGCGGCTGCGGGCGGACGCCGAGCGGCTGCGGGCGGAGGCGGAGGCGGAGGCGGAGCGGCTCGTCAACTCCGCGCGCGAGGAGGCCGACCGGACTCTGGACGAGGCCCGCAAGGATGCCAACAAGCGGCGCTCGGAGGCGGCCGAGCAGGTCGACACGCTCATCACGGAGACCACGGCCGAGGCCGACAAGCTGCTCACCGAGGCGCAGCAGCAGGCGCTGAAGACGACCGCGGACGCCGAGTCGCAGGCCGACACGATGGTGGGCGCGGCCCGCAGCGAGGCCGAGCGGATCGTCGCCGAGTCGACCGTCGAGGGCAACTCCCTGGTGGAGAAGGCCCGTACGGACGCGGACGAGCTGCTGGTCGGTGCCCGCCGGGACGCGACCGCGATAAGGGAGCGGGCCGAGGAGCTGCGCGACCGCATCACGACCGAGATCGAGGAGCTGCACGAGCGGGCCCGCCGCGAGGCCGCCGAGACGATGAAGTCCACCGGCGACCGCTGCGACGCGCTCATCAAGGCCGCCGAGGAGCAGCTGGCCAAGGCGGAGGCGAAGGCCAAGGAGATGGTCTCCGATGCCAACTCCGAGGCGGGCAAGGTGCGTATCGCCGCCGTCAAGAAGGCGGAGGGGCTGCTCAAGGAGGCCGAGCAGAAGAAGGCCAGGCTCGTCAAGGAGGCCGAGGAGCTGAAGGCCGAGGCGATCCGGGAGGCCCGGCGCACGGTCGAGGAGGGCAAGCGCGAGCTGGAGATCCTGGTGCGCCGGCGCGAGGACATCAACGCCGAGATCTCACGGGTCCAGGACGTCCTGGAGGCGCTGGAGTCCTTCGAGGCGCCGACGGCCGGCAAGGACGGCGGGGTCAAGGCGGGCGCCTCGGTCGGCGCCCCACGATCGGGTGGCAAATCGTCAGACGGGTAGCGTGTCGGGGACGTTCCGGTGTCTTCTGGGGGCTTTGCCCGGGTCGTTGGCAAGCTTTCCGGCCGTCAGCCACCCAAAAGGGGTCTCATTCTCCAGATCAAACACGTATCCGCGTGATGACACACCGCTTCGGCCCCTAGGATTCCACCTATCACCTCACCGGTCTCATTCGACAGGAACCCCATGAGCGACACTTCCCCCTACGGCTTCGAGCTTGTGCGGCGTGGGTACGACCGCGCTCAGGTGGACGAACGTATCTCCAAGCTCGTCTCCGACCGTGACAGCGCTCTCGCCCGGATCACCGCCCTGGAGAAGCGCATCGAGGAGCTCCACCTCGAAACGCAGAACGCCCAGGCCCAGGTCACCGACGCCGAGCCGTCGTACGCGGGTCTCGGCGCGCGGGTCGAGAAGATCCTGCGCCTGGCCGAGGAAGAGGCCAAGGAGCTGCGTGAGGAGGCCCGGCGGGCGGCCGAACAGCACCGCGACCTCGCCGAGTCGGCGGCCCAGCAGGTCCGCAACGACGCCGAATCCTACGCCGCCGAGCGCAAGGCCAAGGCCGAGGACGAGGGCGTCCGGATCGTCGAGAAGGCCAAGGGCGACGCGGCCCAGCTGCGCACCGAGGCGCAGAAGGACGCGCAGTCCAAGCGGGAGGAGGCGGACGCCCTCTTCGAGGAGACCCGCGCCAAGGCCGCGCAGGCCGCCGCCGACTTCGAGACGAACCTCGCCAAGCGCCGCGAGCAGTCCGAGCGCGACCTGGCCTCGCGCCAGCAGAAGGCCGAGAAGCGGCTGGCGGAGATCGAGCACCGCGCCGAGCAGCTGCGCCTGGAGGCGGAGAAGCTGCGCACGGACGCCGAGCGCCGCGCCCGCCAGACGGTGGAGACGGCCCAGCGCCAGGCCGAGGACATCGTGGCCGACGCCAACGCCAAGGCGGACCGGATCCGGTCGGAATCCGAGCGCGAGCTCGCTGCGCTGACCAACCGCCGCGACAGCATCAACGCCCAGCTGACCAACGTCCGCGAGATGCTGGCCACGCTGACCGGCGCCGCGGTGGCTGCCGCCGGTGCGCCGGGTGAGGACGAGCCCATCTCCCGTGGGGTGCCGGCGCAGCAGACGCGCTGAACCGACAGGCCGTAGGGGAACTGCGGGCCGGATGTGGCCGGTCGCGCAGTTCCCCGCGCCCCTGAAGGGACGCGACCCAGCCCCCTGCCCTCAAGTGGCAGGGGGCTTTCGCTCGTCTTAGCGTGGCCGCATGATCGAGCTGGCGGGGCTGACCAAGCGGTACGGCGAGAAGGTGGCGGTCGACCATCTCACCTTCCAGGTCAGACCCGGCATCGTGACCGGCTTCCTCGGGCCCAACGGGGCCGGGAAGTCCACCACCATGCGGATGATCCTCGGGCTCGACCACCCCACCGCCGGGGACGTCCGGATCGACGGCAGGCACTACGACCAGTTGGCGGACCCGCTGACGTACATCGGTGCGCTGCTGGACGCCAAGGCCGTGCACGGCGGGCGCAGCGCGTACAACCATCTGCTCTGCCTCGCGCAGAGCAACGGCATTCCGAGGAGCCGGGTCGGCGAGGTGCTGGAGGCCGTCGGACTGACCGCCGTGGCACGCAAGAAGGCCAAGGGGTTCTCGTACGGCATGGGGCAGCGGCTCGGGATCGCCGGGGCGCTGCTCGGCGATCCGCGGATCCTGATGTTCGACGAGCCGGTCAACGGGCTCGACCCGGAGGGCATCCACTGGATCCGGAACCTGATGAAGTCGCTGGCCGCGCAGGGGCGGACGGTGTTCGTCTCCAGCCATCTGATGAGCGAGATGGCGCTGACCGCCGATCATCTGGTGGTCATCGGGCAGGGGCGGCTGCTCGCGGACACGTCCATGGCCGGCTTCATCCGGGACAACGCGCGCGCGTACGTCCGGATCCGCTCGCCCCAGCGGGAGCGGCTGCTCGACGTGCTGCACGAGGACGGGGTCACCGTCGTCGAGGCGGGCGGGGAGGCGCTGGAGGTGGACGGGGGCAAGGCCGAGCGGATCGGTGAGCTGGCGGCGCGGCACGGGATCGTGCTGCACGAGCTGAGCACCCAGCAGGCGTCGCTGGAGGAGGCGTTCATGCGGCTGACGGCGGAGTCGGTGGAGTACCACGCGCAGGCCGGCCCGGAACCGGAATCCGCCCCGCGGGACTGGGGCGCCGGCTGGAAGGGGGTGTGAGCGCCGTGGCGGCGGGTCAGGTCATCCGGTCCGAGTGGACGAAGATCCGGTCGGTGGCGTCGACGGTGTGGACGCTGTCGGTGGCTCTGGTCGTCACGATCGCGCTCGGCATGCTCATCTCAGCGCTGTCCCGCGGCCAGTTCGCCTCGATGCCGGTCACGGACCGGCTGTCGTTCGACCCGACCTTCGTGTCCTTCGCGGGCATGAGCCTCGGCCAGCTCGCCATGATCGTGTTCGGTGTGCTGGTCGTGTCGAACGAGTACAGCACCGGCATGATCCTCGTCTCGCTGGCCGCCGTGCCGCGCCGCGCCACCTTCCTGTTCAGCAAGGTCGCCGTGGCCGCCGCGCTCGCGCTGGTCGTGGCGATGGCGACGAGCTTCGCCGCGTTCTTCCTCGGGCAGGCGGTGCTCGGGCCGTACCGGGCGCACCTCGGGGATCCCGGAGTGCTGCGCGCGGTGGTCGGCGGCGGGCTGTACATGACGCTGATCGCGGTGTTCTCGATGGGGGTCGCGGCGATGCTACGCTCGCCGATGCTCTCGCTCGGCATCCTGATGCCGTTCTTCTTCCTGATCTCCACCATCCTCGGCAACGTCGACGCGACCAAGAAGATCGGCCGGTTCCTGCCGGACCAGGCGGGCAGCCGGATCATGCAGGTGGTGCCGAGACTCGGCGACGAGCGGCCGTACGGGCCCTGGGGCGGGCTCGGGATCATGGTGCTGTGGGTGCTCGCGGCGCTCGCCGGCGGATACGTGCTGCTGAAGCGGCGGGACGCGCAGTAGGCCGATCATTCACGCTTCGTGACGCTCAGGCTTTACTTTCTTTTGAGCGGAACCGTCAGCCGCTCGATATCCTCCTAACCCTTACGGGGGCGTGCGCCCCGCTGTCCAGATCCTTTCGATGGGTGCGGAGCATGATCGAGGCTGTCGGCCTGACCAAGCGCTACGGCGACAAGACCGCCGTGTACAACCTTTCCTTCCAGGTGCGACCGGGAACCGTGACCGGCTTCCTCGGGCCGAACGGCTCGGGCAAGTCGACGACGATGCGGATGATCCTCGGGCTGGACAATCCCACGTCCGGCACCGTGACCATCGGCGGCTACCCGTACCGCAAGCTGCCCAACGCGCCTCGCCAGGTCGGCGCGCTGCTCGACGCCAAGGCCGTGCACGGCGGGCGCAGCGCGCGCAACCACCTGCTGAGCCTCGCCCAGCTGTCGGGCATCCCGGCCCGGCGCGTGGACGAGGTGCTCGGGGTCGTCGGCCTCCAGGACGTGGCCAAAAAGCGCTCCAAGGGGTTCTCGCTCGGCATGGGCCAGCGCCTGGGCATCGCCGCCGCGCTCCTCGGCGACCCGCAGGTGCTGCTGTTCGACGAGCCGGTCAACGGCCTCGACCCCGAGGGCATCCTCTGGGTCCGCAACCTGATGAAGGCGCTCGCGGCGGAGGGCCGTACGGTCTTCGTCTCCTCGCACCTGATGAGCGAGATGGCGCTGACCGCCGACCACCTCATCGTCATCGGCCGCGGCCAGCTGCTCTCCGACATGAGCGTGACGGACTTCATCTCGGCCAACTCCGCCGACTTCGCGCGCGTGCGCACCCCCGACACCGAGCCCCAGCTGCGCGAGAAGCTGACCTCCGCGCTCACCGAGGCCGGCGGCCACGTGCTGCCGGAGCAGGACGGCGCGCTGCGGGTGACCGGGCTGCCGCTGCCCCGGATCAGCGACCTCGCGCACGCGGCGGACGTGCGGCTGTGGGAGCTGTCGCCGCACCAGGCCTCGCTGGAGGAGGCGTACATGCGGATGACGCAGGGCGCCGTGGACTACCGCTCGACCATCGACCAGAAGGCGGGCCTGCAGCAGCCGCTGCCGCCCGGCGCGCAGCCGCCCATGCCGGTGCCCGGCCAGGGCCAGCCCGGCTGGTACGCCCCGCCGCCGCCCCAGCAGGGCGGGCAGCCCGTCCCGGGCCAGGCCCCGGCCGGCGGCCCCTACGGCGCCCAGCCGGGCCCGTACGGCGCCCCGCAGGCCCCGCAGGGCCACCCCGCCGCCCCGGGCGCCCCGAACCCGTACGCGCAGGGCCCGGCGCCCACCGCTCCCCCGGCTCCGGCCGCCGCGCCCGCACCCGCACCCGCCGACCCGACCCGGACCCAGCCCAAGGACGACGCCCGATGAGCACCCACCAGCCCCCGATGCCGCAGGCACCCGCAGCTGCCGCTCCCGACTGGCAGGCGGCGCCCGGCGGGCAGTACCCCGGTTACACCTCGCCGATCCCGGTCGTGCGCGCCCACCTCGGGCACGCGCTGGCCTCCGAGTGGACGAAGATCAAGTCGGTGCGGTCGACGATCTGGACGCTCGGCGTCTTCGTGCTGCTCGTCGTCGGCATCGGCCTGCTGGCCGGCGCGGTGGTCAGCCGCTCCTCCTCGCAGATGAACGACCAGAGCCCGCTCCAGCTCGGCTTCTTCGGGCTGCTGCTCGGCAGCATGTGCATCATGACCCTCGGCGTGCTGACCACGGCGTCCGAGTACGGCACGGGCATGATCCGGACGACGATGACGGCGTGCCCGAGCCGCAGCCGGGTGCTGGCCGCGAAGGCGATCGTGTTCTTCGTCCTGGCCTTCGTGATCACGCTGGCCTGCGCCGCGTTCGTGGCGATGGTGCAGAACGCCATGGTGCAGGGCAATGGCGCGCGGACGCCGACCGGCAGCGAGTGGTTCAAGGCCACCGTCGGCGTGAGCCTCTACATCGCGCTGCTCGGCCTGCTCTCGCTGCTCATCGGCTCGATCATCCGGCACTCGGCGGGCGCCATCACGATCATGATCGGCCTGCTGCTCGCGCCGCTGGTGATCGCGCTGTTCATGTTCTCCGAGTCGCTGCACAAGCTCCGCGAGTGGCTGCTGGAGTACTCGATCCCGAACCAGATGAGCGTGTTCTACTCCAACTCGCTGAGCACGTCCGGCCCGTCGGGCTGGGACCCGCTGTGGATCATGCTGGGCGTGACGGCCGCGGCGTACGCCGGTGCCTTCGCGCTGCTGCGCAGCCGGGACGTGTGACGCCGAGGCCCCCGGCCCTCAGAACTTCGGCGCGTTACGGGACCGCTGCACCCGCGTGGTGCGGCGGTCCTTCGCGTTCCAGCACGCCTTGTGCCAGTGCCGGCGGTCGTCCACGCCCGCGTGCCCGGGCCAGGCCACCACGTGCGGGACCCCGGAGGGGATCAGCTGGTCGCAGCCCGGGCAGCGGTAGGTCTTGCCCTGCGCGCTCGCCCCGGCGACATGGCGCACGCTCCACTCCTCGCCCTGCCAGTCCTCGGTCGACTGCCAGCCGCCGTACCGGCCGGTGCGGTCGTCCTCGGCACTGCGGCCCTGCGATCCGGCTGCCTTGGGTCGGTTGCGGCGCGGGGACACGGGACACCTCTCGGGGCTGCACGGGGAAGCACGGGCTCCGTCCAGCCTACGCGCCGCCGAGCGGGGTACGCGAAGAGCTCCAACCCCTACAAGTCCCCCTCCAGGGCCCGTCATTCTGAAGACAATCGGCAAATCCCTCCGCCAAGCCGTGTCCTGGGCACGTGTCGGACGGTTATGCCGGGTGGGGGAGCTCCGGGTCGGGGCCAAGGAAGCAGGAAACGCGATGTACGTAGGAAGCTTTGTGCTGGGCGCCCAGTTCCCGGGCCAGGGTCCGGGAGAGGCCCTGCACCGGGCGGTCCGCTCGGCGGAGGTCGCCGAGGAGGCCGGGCTGGACGCGGTCTGGCTGGCCGAGCACCACTTCGTGCCGTACGGCACATGCCCGTCCGCGGTCACCCTGGCCGCGTATCTGCTCGGCCGCACCCACCGCATCCGGGTGGGTACGGCGGTCAGCGTACTGCCCACCGCGCACCCGGTGGCCCTCGGCGAGCAGGCCGCGCTGCTGCACCTGACGAGCGGCGGCCGGTTCACGCTGGGCGTGGGCCGCGGCGGCCCCTGGGTGGACCTGGAGGTGTTCGGCATGGGCCTCGGTGCGTACGAACACGGATTCCCGGAGTCACTCGATCTGCTGCTGCGCTGGCTGCGCGAGCCGCGGGTGGCGGGCGAGGGCGAGCGGTTCGCCTTCCGTGAGGTGGCCGTCGTACCCCGCCCCTCGGACGGGCTGACGGAGACGCCCGGCCCCGAGGTCGTCGTCGCCTGCACCTCCCCGGCGAGCGTGCGGCTGGCCGCCGAGCGCGGGCTGCCCATGCTCCTCGGCATGCACGTCGGGGACGAGGAGAAGGCCGAGATGGTCGCCCTGTGGCGGCGCTGCGCCCGGGCGGCGGGCCGGCCCGCCGAGGAGATCGCGGAGGCGGCCCACGTCTCGGCCGGGGTGTGCCAGCTCGCGGACCGGCGCACGGACGCGGTGGAGACCCTGCTGAAAGCGATGCCGGGCTGGCTGAAACAGGGGCTGGAGGCGCATGTGACGGTCGACGGGCGGACGCGTCAGATGCGCGATCCGTACGCCTACACCGAACTGCTCTGCGGCCTGCATCCGGTGGGCACCCCGCGGCTCGCCGCCGACCGGCTCGCGGCCACCTCGGAGCGCACGGGCATCTCCCGCTTCGCCCTCCTCGTCGAGGGCTCGGGCGACCTCGCCGCGACCGAGGAGAACCTGCGGCGGCTGGGCACCGAGGTCCTGCCTCAACTGCGTTGATCCGACGGGCCTTTCGCGCAAGCCACCTGGGGGGCTTGCCGCCCCAGTGGTGAAAGCACCTCCCGCGAGTGGAGCGGCAAGCAAGCGGCTCACTGCCGGTGTCGTGGCGGGGCAGCCCGTCAGCAGTCCCGAAGCTCCGGCGACTGGTTGAGCAACTGGTTGCGCACCGACGTGAAGCGAGCCAAGGTCTCGTCCGCCGAGGCGTCCAGCGGGAACACCGCCACCCGGTGGCAGTTCTGGAAGGCCAGACGCACACCGAAGTGCCGCTGCAGCGCGCCGCGGATGGCATCACTCGCGAGCGCGCGCAACAGCTGACCGCGTGCCTGCTCGTCCGGCGGGGGCGTCAGGTTGTCGGCGAACGGACCGCCGTCGACCTTCAGCCGCGCCACCAGGGAGCTGATCATCTCCCATGCGTAAGGCAGGGAGGTCCGGACGCAGTCGACGAATTCTGCTTCGTCGACCTCGCCTCGCTCGGCCTGTTCGAGTAGGGCCGGTGAGACGTCGAGCGACATGGGTTCTCCTCTCGCACCCCCGCAGGGAGCAGGGGTTGCCGGACAGGTAAGGGAGTTCGCGATGTCGAACACGCTCCGTACATACGCCGCGACCTCACGTTCCCTACGGTAGGCAACCGTAGGTGACCACACCAGCAGAATGCGTATATGGAACGGTCCCGTTACGCGCACAATCGGCCAGGGATGAACAAGAGTTTCCAGGGACAATTGGGGCGATCGTTCGGGAGCAGGGCGGGCGAATCGCGCGCACCTCGGGGTGTCGAGTAGCGTTGCCGACCATGCGTCTCGTCATTGCCCGCTGCTCGGTCGACTACGCCGGCCGGCTCACCGCCCACCTGCCCTCGGCGCCCCGACTGATCCTGGTCAAGGCGGACGGCAGCGTCTCCATCCACGCGGACGACCGGGCCTACAAGCCCCTGAACTGGATGTCGCCGCCCTGCACGCTGAAGGAAGGAAGCGGCGAGGAAGACGGCGTCTGGACGGTCGTCAACAAGGCGGGCGAGAAACTGATCATCACGATGGAGGAGATCCTCCACGACTCCTCGCACGAACTCGGCGTGGACCCCGGCCTGATCAAGGACGGCGTGGAAGCGCACCTCCAGGAACTCCTCGCCGACCGCATCGAGACCCTGGGCGAGGGCTACACCCTGATCCGCCGCGAGTACATGACGGCCATCGGCCCGGTGGACATCCTGTGCCGGGACGCGGACGGCGCGACGGTCGCGGTCGAGATCAAGCGCCGGGGCGAGATCGACGGCGTGGAGCAACTCACGCGCTATCTCGACCTGTTGAACCGCGACCCGCACCTGGCCCCGGTCCGCGGTGTCTTCGCCGCCCAGGAGATCAAGCCCCAGGCCCGCGTCCTCGCCACCGACCGCGGCATCAACTGCCAGATCCTGGACTACGACGCCCTGCGCGGCATCGAGGACGACAAGCTGCGGCTGTTCTGACGAGCCTGTTCCGCGCCGCCCGCCCCGTTCGAGAGGGGCGGGCGGCGCGGGGCGGTCAGGCCACCGTGCCGGAAGGCTGCGGTGCGCTCTGAGGCGCCGACGCGCTGCTCGTCGTGGTGCCGGACGTGCCGGTGGTGGATCCGCCGGTCGTGCCGCCCGAGCCGCCCGTGGTGCCGCCCCCCGTGGTGCCGCCCCCCGTGGTCCCGCCCGGGGTGCCACTCGTGGAGCCTCCGGTGGTGGTCCCGCCGGTGCCGCTGCCCGTCGTACCGCCCGTGCCGCCGCTGGTCGTGCCGCCGGTGCTGCCACTGCTCGTGCCGCCCGACGGGCTCCCGCTGGAACTGCCCGTGGACCCTCCCGTGCCGCTGCCGGACGTCCCGCCCGTCGGCGAGGTGGAAGACCCCGACGGCTTGGGCGACTTGGACGGCGGGGTCGAGGTCCTGCCGGACCCGGACGGGCTGATGCTCTCCGACGGCCGGGCCGGGTCCGTCGACGGCCCCGAGCCGCCCGTCGTGGCGGACGTGCCGCCCGAGCCGGCGGTCGTCGGCCGCCCGGCCGCCCCGCCCGTCGTACCGCCGCCGCGGCTCTGCCCGGGGTCCGCGCCGAGGGAGCCGCCGTCCGTGCCCTCGCTGATGGAGGGGTTGACGTCGACCTTGCCGGCCGGGTTCTTGTCGGCGTTCTCGTGGGACGTCATGCCGAGCGTGACGACCGTGCCGAGGACCGCGGCGAGCAGCGCGCCGGAGCCGGCCGCCACCAGGTTGCGGCGGGCCAGCCGGCGGACGCCACCGATCCCGCCGCGCGCCGGGGCCGCGGGCAGCTGCTGGGTGACCAGGGGCTCGCCGAGCGGAGCGTACGGCGGCGGCGCCGACTCCTCGTGCCGTATCTCCGGCAGCTCCTCCCCCGCCATGGCCGCGATCCCGGGCAGCTCGCCCGAGCGGTCGGCGACCAGCGCGAGGGCCCGGCGCCCGGCGACGGTGCCCCGCTTGTCGGCGAGTGCGCCGCGCAGCCCGATGGACGCCTCCAGCTCGGCGCGGGCCCGGTCCAGCTGGCCGCAGCAGAGCGCCAGGACACCCAACTCATGGTGAAAATAGGCCTGTTCATGTACGTCACCGGCCGGCCGGGCGGCCTCCGCTCCGGAACGCAGCGCACGCTCCCACGCGCCCCACTGGAGCCCGGCGGCGAAGGAGGGGGCGGCCGTACGGGCGAGCCGTATCGCACAGCTCTCCTCGCCGTCGACGGGCGCGGCGGCCTGCGGGACGACGGCGGCGAGGGCGGCCAGCACCGCGTCGGCCTCCGCGCTCACCCGCTCGGGGGTGACCGAGGGGTGGCCGGTCCACCAGGTGTAGTGCTCGGCGGCGGCGAGCGCCCGGTCCGGGGCGTCGTCGGCGTATCCGGCGGCCTCCAGCTGGGTCTGCACCCCGGCCGCGAGCCGGTAGCGGGCGCCCACCGGGGAGACCAGTCCGCAGGCGGTCAGCTCGCCGAGGGCGGCGTCGGCGTGGGTGTCGCCGACCAGCGCCGGCAGATGCGCCTGGTGCGGCACCTCGCCGCCGAGGGCGACGGCGAACCGCAGGGTGGCGCGGGCGGAGGCGCTGAGCCGGGAGGCGAGCAGCGGGGCGGGCGCGGCGGCCTCGCCGAGGGCGGGCAGCGGGACGGCGTCCGCCGGCTCCGCGGCCGGGTCCACGGTCAGGTCCACGGCCACGGGCAGGCGCACGTCCGGTCGTACGTCATCGAAGACGCCGTACTCGCCGTACGCGCCGTACTCGTCGTGCCGGTCCACCGCCTCCGGGCCGGCCCGGAGCTCCTCGCGCTGCCTGAGCAGGGCACCGGCCTGGACGAACCGCAGGGGCAGACCCTCGGACTCGAACCACAGGTCGCCTGCCCAGTTGGCCTCCTCCTCGGTGAGGACGCGGCCGACGGTGCGCTCCAGGATCTGCACACCGGCGGCGCGGTCGAGGCCGCCGAGGAAGACCTCCTCGACCGCGGAGGCGGCGGAGGGCGCGGGCACGTCGGGGGTGGCGCCGATCAGGAAGGCGCACTCGCGGGCGGTGTCGAGGAGCTCGTCCAGACCGGCGCCGCCGAACTCGATGTCGTCCAGGACGACGACCGCGCCGATCTCGGCGACGAGCGCGCGCAGGTCCTCCGGGGCGGGGCGGTGGCCGGGGGCGTCGTACGCGGCGTGGAAGAGGTCGTGGAGGACGTCGCCGGCGGTGCGGCGGAAGCCGCTGAGCCGGACCACGCCGTCGGGGGCGAGGTCCTGGCAGTCCTCGGCGACGAGGTCGAGCAGGGCGGTGCGGCCGGAGCCGCCGGGGCCGGTGAGGCGCACGGAGCGGCCGCGGGCCAGCAGCCGGACCAGGCGCTCGCGCTCGTCCTGGCGTTCCAGCAGGGCGAGGGGCGGCTGGGCGGGACCGGCCGGGGCGGGCGGCCTGGCGGCCCGCTCGGTCTCGGCGCGCTCGGCGGCGGTGCGCTTGCGGGGCGCGGCGGGGCGCCGGGCCGGCGGGCAGGGCTCTATCTCGCTGCCGTCGACGGGGTTGACGGTCAGCAGCAGATCACCGGCGACGAGCTGCGCCGTGCGGGCGGGCGCGGGCGTGCTCGTGCCGAAGTCGGAGGTGAGGGATTCCCGGGGCGCGCGGCGGGCCGGCGCCTGTCCGTGTCCCTCGGGTCCCTCGGGTCCCAGGTGGCCCGGGTGGCCCGGATGTCCCGGGCCGATCGGGTCGGTGGGTTCCATCGGTTCCATGGGTTTCCTGCCCCCCAAAAGCGTCGTGTGCCCGTGATCCGGCCCCTCCCGGCCTTGTCGCACACAGCGTCGTCGCTTCTGGTCCGGGCCCGCTCGGTCGAGGGTTGCGAGGCGGCGGGCGACCGAACCCTAAACCTTGGCTCAGTATCTCCGACAGGGCGGGGTGCCGTACGGTCCGGCACGTCACGGTCCGGTGAGGATTGCCCACGCAGTGCGCACCCGTCCCGGCCGCCCGGCGCTTCACATCCGGGGACCGGCCGTGCGGCGCGTCACACGCGGGGCAGCGACTCCACGCCGATGCCGCCCTCGATGGCGAGGATGCGGTGCAGCCGGGTGGCCACCAGCAGGCGCTGCATCTGCGGCGGGACGCCGCGCAGCACCAGGCGGCGACCGCAGCGGCCGGCCCGCCGGTGGGCGCCCATGATCACCCCGAGCCCGGTGGCGTCCCAGGAGTCCAGTTCCGACAGGTCGAGCACCAGGTCGCCGATGCCGTGATCGACGGCGCGGTGCAGGGCCGTACGGGCGTCCGCCGCGCTGCGGACGTCGAGGCGGCCCCCGACGACCAGCTCGGCATGGTCGCCCCTGATGTGCATAAGCGCTCCCCGTTGAGTGCGGTTGGCGGACTCCGTGACGCTGCCTCGTCCTGATCGGTACCCGTGACGTTGCAACGTCTGACTGTGCGAGTGGTGGTGCGGTTGCTGTTTGTAAGCGAACCGATACCGAATTCACCCCGGGGAGTGATACTCCCGGGGGTGAGATCCGGCGGATGTCCGTACAGATGGTGCTCAGTACTTGTAGAAGCCCTGCCCGCTCTTGCGGCCGATGTCACCGGCATCCACCATCCGGCGCATCAGCTCCGGCGCGGCGAACTTCTCGTCCTGGGACTCGGTGTAGATGTTGCTCGTGGCGTGCAGCAGGATGTCGACGCCCGTGAGGTCGGCGGTCGCGAGCGGGCCCATGGCGTGGCCGAAGCCCAGCTTGCAGGCGAGGTCGATGTCCTCGGCGGTGGCGACCCCGGACTCGTAGAGCTTGGTGGCCTCCACGACGAGCGCGGAGATGAGCCGGGTGGTCACGAAGCCGGCCACGTCGCGGTTGACGACGATGCAGGTCTTGCCGACGGACTCGGCGAACTCCCGTGCGGTGGCGAGGGTTTCGTCGCTCGTCTTGTACCCGCGGACCAGCTCGACGAGCTGCATCATCGGCACCGGCGAGAAGAAGTGGACGCCGACGACCCGCTCGGGGTGCTCGGTGGCCGCCGCGATCTTGGTGATCGGGATGGCGGAGGTGTTGGAGGCGAGCACGGTGTCCGGGCGCACGATCTTGTCGAGCGCGCGGAAGATCTCGTGCTTGACCTCCAGCTTCTCGAAGACGGCCTCCACGACGACATCGGCGTCGGCGGCGGCGTCCAGGTCCGTGGTGGCGGTGATGCGGGCGAGGGCGGCCTCGGCGTCCGCCGCCTCCAGCTTCCCCTTGCTGACGAACTTGTCGTACGAGGCCTCGATGCCGTCGGTGCCACGCTTCAGTGCCTCGTCGGTGACATCGCGCAGGACGACGTCCCAGCCCGCCTGCGCGGCGACCTGAGCGATGCCGGACCCCATGAGTCCGGCTCCGATGACGGCGAGCTTCCGTGCCACTGACGACTCCCTTGAATCGCGCTCCAAGTCTGCTTCTCCGGCGGACCCTAGCGCTCTGGAGGCGCTGTGTGAGCGGTTAGTAACGCGTGTCACGGTCTCAGGTGGTGAGACGCCGGTCACTCCGCGATCCCGAATTCCTCGCGCTCTCACGCCGGTTGGCGTTTCGGGTGATGCGGCACGGTTGTCCGCTTCGGATCGATACGCTACGTGCCCGACCTGTCACACAACGACCATGTGAGGGGGCACCATGCCCGTGCGGAGGGTGGTCACCGGACGCAGCCAGGAGCCCCGGCGGCGCTACGCGGAAGAACTCCGCCGCCTGCGCACGACCAGGGGCCTGAGCCTGCGGGCACTGGCGGATGCGGTGGGCTGGGACCCGTCGCACTTCAGGAAACTGGAGAGCGGGGAGACTCCGGGCGGCCCGGAGGTGGCGGAGGCGCTGGACCAGTTCTACGGGACGCCGGGGTTGTTGCTGGCGATGTGGGAGATGGCCCTGGCAGATCCGACGCAGTTCAAGCAGCAGTACCGGCGGTACATGATGCGGGAGGCGGAGGCGGTGAGGCTGTGGCACTTCGGGGTGAGCATCCTGCCGGGTTTGTTGCAGACGGATGCCTACGCCCGCGAGGTGCTTGCCCTTGGCGGCTACAAGGGCAAGGAGTTGGACCAGCAGGTGGCGGCTCGCACCGGGCGGCGGATGTTGCTGGAGGGGGATCACGCCCCGCCGTTCCGCGCGCTCATCGCCGAGACGGTGCTGCGCACGCCACTGCGCGACACGGGCGCATGGCGGGAGCAACTGGAGTATCTCCTAGAGATGTCGGAGCGTCCGAACATCAGCCTTCAGGCGTTGCCGGACCATTCCGGCCTGCACGGCCTGGTGAGTACCGCCGTCATGTTCCTGCGACTGACGAACGGGACTACGGTGGCCTACACGGAGAACGCGCACCGAGGTGAACTGATCGAAGAACACGCGGCAGTTGAGAAGTTGCAACGTGCGTACGATGCCATGCGCGACCAAGCGCTGAATCCAGCCGAGTCGCGGAAATTCATCCTGCGGATGTTGGAGGAAGTGCCGTGCGAGCTGTCGACCTGAGCAGCGTGACCTGGCGGAAGAGCAGCTACAGCAACCCCGACGGCGGCAACTGCCTCGAAGTCTCCGACGATCTCCTGACCACCGTCCGCTGGCGCAAGAGCAGCCACAGCAACCCCGACGGCGGCGAGTGCCTCGAAGTCTCCGACAGCCTCCCCGCCACCGTTCCCGTCCGCGACAGCAAGGCCCCTGACGGCCCGGTGCTCCTCTTCGCGGCCCGGCCCTGGGCGTCGTTCGTCGCGGCCGTCGGGGGCGGGGAGTTCCGCTAGGCCCTCCCCCGTACCGCGTACCCGAGGACCCGTTCGCTCAGCAGGTCCTCGATCTCGTCGATGAGGGCGAGCACCTCGCGGGACACTTCGCCCGGTTCGCGGCCGGCCATCATCTCGCGGCCGATGGTGACGAAGACCGTCTGGTGGATCCAGCAGATCTGGCCGGCCATCAGGTCCGGCAGCGGGTCGCCGTCGGCGGCGCCGGTCTCCTCGCGCAGGGCGGCGGTCACGTTGTCGTGCACCTCCTGCTGGAGGGTCCACAGCCGGGAGCGCAGCGCCGGCGCCTCGTGGATGACCCGCATGAAGCGGTCGTAGCCCGTCATCAGGCCGACCCGGGGTGAGACGGCCTGGACCTCGCCGCGCAGCTCGCGCAGGACGGCGCCCGCGGCGGACTCCCCCGCGTCCCGGCTGCGGATCCAGCGGGCGAGCCGGTCGACCATGCCGGCCGAGCGGTCGAAGAAGAGGTCTTCCTTCGCCGGGAAGTAGTTGTAGACCGTGTTGACGGAGACGTTGGCGGCCTCCGCGATCTCCGCGACGGTCACGGCCTCGAAGCCGCGCTCCAGGAACAGACCCGTGGCGACATCCGAGATGTACTGCCTGGTCTGCCGCTTCTTCCGCTCCCTGAGCCCCTCTGCCATGTCCGCATCCTAGCTTCGCTGGACCAACTGAAAAGTTGGAGAGGGGGAAATTTTGGGGACGTTGCAAAATTTCAGGAACTCTGTTTTTCTGGTCGGCATGGCAGCAGTCATCAGCGCGGCGGGCCTCGCCCGCACCTTCCAGAGCAGGACCGGCCCCGTCGAGGCCGTCCGGGGCATCGACCTCACCGTCCACGAGGGCGAGATCCTCGGCTTCCTCGGACCCAACGGCGCAGGCAAGACGACCACCCTGCGGATGCTCACCACCCTGCTGAAACCGACGGGCGGCGCGGCCACCGTCGCCGGGCACGACCTCGCGAGCGACCCGGCCGGGGTGCGCCGGGTGTCCGGGTACGTCGCCCAGTCCGGCGGGGTCGATCCGCAGATCACCGTGCGGGAGGAACTGGTCACCCAGGGCCGGATGTACCGGCTGTCCAAGTCCGAGGCGACCGGGCGGGCCGAGGAACTCGCCCGCGACCTGGACCTCGGCGACCTCCTCGACCGGAAGACGGCCGCCCTCTCCGGCGGGCAGCGCCGCCGCCTCGACATCGCGATGGCGCTCACGCACCACCCGAAGGTGCTCTTCCTGGACGAGCCGACGACCGGACTCGACCCCGCCAGCCGCGCCGACCTGTGGGACCTGGTCCGCCGGCTGCGCGACCGGCACGGCACGACCGTGTTCCTGACCACCCACTACCTGGACGAGGCCGACGCCCTCGCCGACCGCCTGGTGATCGTCGACCGGGGCACGGTCGCCGCCGAGGGCACGCCGGGCGCGCTCAAGCTCCGGCACGGCGGCTCGCTCGACGCCACCCTCCAGGACACCTTCCTCGCCATCACCGGCCGCGGCGCCGCCCCGGCCGGCACCACCCCCGTATCCGTCTAGCGATCCGGCGAAAAGGAAGAAGAAAAGGGAAGAAGATGCTGCTCCACGACACGGCCCTCATCTACGGCCGTTATCTGCGCCAGTCCCTGCGCTCCCGCTTCGCGCTGCTCTTCGGCGTGCTCACCCCGCTGCTCTATCTGCTCTTCTTCGGACCGCTACTCACCCGTCTCCCGCTGGGCGGCGGCGGCAGCTCCTGGCAGGTGCTGGTGCCCGGCCTGCTGCTCCAACTCGGCCTGTTCGGCGCCCTGTTCGCGGGGTTCACGGTCATCATCGAGAAGGGGCAGGGGGTGCTGGAGCGGATGCGTGTGACCCCCGTCAGCCGGCTCGCCCTGCTCCTCGGCCGGGTGCTGCGCGACGCCACGGTGTTCGTCTTCCAGGCGGTGCTGCTGGTGCTGGCCGCGCTGGCGATGGGCCTGCGGGCGCCGCTCACCGGCATCCTGATCGGCTTCGCGTTCGTCGCCCTGCTCACCCTCTCGCTGGCCTCGCTGTCGTACGCGCTCGGCATGGTGGTGCGCACCCCGCAGGAGTTCGGCCCGCTGATCAACGCGGTGTCGATGCCGTCGATGCTGCTGTCCGGCCTGATGCTCCCGATGACCCTCGCGCCCACCTGGCTGGACGTGCTCTCGCACTTCGTGCCGTTCCGCTATCTCGTGGACGCGGTGCGCGACGCGTACATCGGGCAGTACGCCACCGCGCACATGCTCTACGGCAGCCTCGTCGCCGTCGGCTTCGCGGTGCTCGCGGTGACGGTGGGCACACGAGTGTTCCGAACGGCCGGGGCGTAACTAGGCTGGCCTTATGGTCAATCTGACGCGCATCTACACCCGGACCGGCGACAAGGGCACCACCGCCCTCGGTGACATGAGCCGGGTGCCCAAGACCGACCTCAGGATCTCCGCCTACGCCGACGCCAACGAGGCCAACGCCGTCATCGGCACCGCGCTCGCGCTGGGCGGCCTGGAGGCGGAGGTCGCGCAGGTCCTCACCCGCGTCCAGAACGACCTGTTCGACGTGGGTGCGGACCTGTCGGCGCCCGTCGTGGAGAACCCTGAGTTCCCGCCGCTGCGGGTCGAGCAGTTCTACGTCGACCGGCTGGAGGCGGACTGCGACCGCTTCAACGAACGCCTGGAGAAGCTGCGGTCCTTCATCCTTCCCGGCGGCACCGCGGGCGCGGCCCTGCTCCACCAGGCCTGCACGGTCGTCCGCCGCGCCGAGCGCTCCACCTGGGCGGCCCTGGAGGTGCACGGCGAGACGATGAACCCGCTCACCGCCACCTACCTCAACCGCCTGTCCGACCTGTTGTTCATCCTGGCGAGGTGCGCCAACGGGGAGACGGGCGACGTGCTGTGGGTGCCGGGCGGGGAGCGCTGAGCAACACCCCCGCTCCCCGCCGGGTCACCGGTCCGCCGTGCTCGTCGCGTCCTGGTCGGCCGCGGCCGCGGCGGACTCGGCCGCGTTCACCTTCTGCTGCATCTGCGCGTATCCCGAGGGCGCGCCGGAGGAGGCCGGAGCCTTGGGGGACGCGCCGTCGTGGTGCGCGCAGCCCGCGGTGAGCGCCACGAGCAGCGCCACCGCCGGCAGCACGGCAGAGCGGGCCCGCATCAGCTCGCCGCCTTGCCCTCGCCGTTGTCCTTGCACCAGGTGGAGACGGCGGCCAGGTCCTTCTGCCGCTGCTCCAGGGTCGTCACCAGCGACGTGCGGAAATTCAGCCTGTCCTGAAGATAGGTGGCGATCGCCGTGTGGCCCGCCTTCTTCGCGTTGTCCACCCGCTTCTCCAGCCGGGCCACCGAGCCGCGCGTGCCCGCCCCGGCTTCGAGCCGCTTCAGGGCCCGTGCGATCCGCCGGTCGATCTTCGGCAGCCGCTTGCACAGCGACTTCGCCCCGTCGCCGGTGGGACCCGGTGCGGGGGTGCTGCCGGCGGCGGCAGCCGTGCCCGCCGTGCCGCCCGCCAGGACGGCCGTCACGGCGAGCCCCGCGAGCAGCGTGCGCGTGTGTCGTCGTACGTACATCTGCCTCTCCGTTCACTTACCGGGCGGCCTCGGCGGCCGTCCGTCGCGGACGGAGGCTAGGCAGTGTCTTTGGGGAAACTCTGTGACCGGTTTGCTCCGGCTGTTCCGATCAGCCAGTCCCGCCGGTCGGACATGCCCGGCGGTTCGCCGCCGTCCACGGGCAGCCGTACCGCGAAGCGGGCACCCACGCCGTCCGGGCCGTCCGTCACCGCCACGCTCCCCCGGTGCAGCGCCGCCTGCTGCGCGACGAGCGTGAGGCCGAGTCCGGAGCCGGTGCTGTCCCGGCCGCGCTGGAACCGCTCGAAGACCCGGGACCGGGCCTCGGCCGGCACGCCCGGACCCTGATCGTCCACGGTGATCAGCACCTCGCCGGCACCGCCCCGGTCCACGGCCACCCGCACCCGGGCCCGGCCCGCCCGGTCCCGGCCGTGGGCCAGGGCGTTGGCCAGCAGGTTGTCCAGGAGCAGCCGCAGCCCCGGCTCCCAGCCGTGCACGGTGAGCCCGGGCGGCGCGTCCAGGGTGATCGCGGCGTCGGGCGCGCGGCGGCGGGCCTCGGCCACGGCCGCGTCGGCCACCTCGGACAGGTCGACGGACCGGAACGCCTCCGCCTCCACCAGGTCGCCGCGCCCCAGCTCCCGGAGCATCACCAACAGGCCGAGCAGCCGGGCGTGTTCGCGTCGCAGATCGTCCATGACCTCGGTGCGGTCCGGCTCCGGCAGGTCGGGGTGGCCGGCGAGGATGTCGAGGTTGGTGCCCATGCTCATCAGCGGGGTGCGCAGTTCGTGCGCGGCCGCCGACGAGAAGGAGCGGGCGGTGTCCAGGGCCTCGGCGGTGCGCGCGGCCTGTTCGTCGTAGCGGGCCAGGACGGTGCGCACGGTGGCCGCCAGTTCGTCGACCTCGACCACGCCGGTCCGCCACTGGCCCAGCCGGGCGCCGCTGGTGCGCGGGTCGAGGCCCGCGGTGCGGCGGGTGAGCCGGCGCAGCGGGGCGCTCGTCCCGGTGGCCAGGCCCCAGGCGAGCAGCCCGGACAGCGGTGCGGCGAGGATCGCTGTGCCGACCACCCGGCGGCGGACGAGCGGGATCTGCACGCGCTGCGCGGTGTCGGGCGAGAAGAGCCACAGCGTGCCGGAGGCCGTCCCGGCGCGCAGCGGCCGGGCCAGGGCCCGCCAGGTGCGGCCGCCGGCGTGGACGACGGCGAAGCCGGACGTGCGGTCGGGCAGCGCCACCGCGGGGTCGGGCTGGGGGCCGCCGCTGAAGGCCGAGTCCTGACCGACGACGCGTACGCCGACGTCGAGGGCCGCGTCGAACAGCTGCCGCTGCCGTGTGTCGGCGGCCTTGGGGCGGTCGTTCGCCGCGGCCCGCAGCAGGGATCGGGCGTCCGGGGCGAGGGCCGCCGCACGCTTGCGCAGGTGCTGGTCCTCGGCCCGGCGCAGATCGCCGGAGACCAGGTGCAGCAGCAGCCAGCCGCCGGCCAGCACGAGCAGCGGGACGGTGCAGCCGACGGCGAGGCCGATGCGGGTGGAGAGCCTCATGGTGCGTCCCCAGGCTGCCGGGGCTCCTGCGGTTTTCCGGGCTCCCTGGGCTCCCTGAGGACGAAGCCGACGCCGCGGACGGTGTGGATGAGCCGGGGGCGGCCCCGGGTCTCCAGTTTGCGCCGCAGATAGCTGACGAAGGTGTCGACGGTGTCGGTGCGTACGTCGAAGTCGTAGCCCCACACCCGTTCCAGGAGCTGGTCGCGGGTGAGGACCAGTCCGGCGTTGCGGGCGAGCACCTCCAGCAGCTCGAACTCGCGCCGGGTCAGCTCCAGCGGGATGCCGTCGCGCTCGGCGGTGCGGGCGTCCGGGTCGATCACCAGGCCGGCCGTGCGCAGCGGCGCCGTGCGGCCGGTGCCGGCCGGCGGGCGACGGCGCAGCAGGGCGCGCAGCCGCAGCACCAGCTCCTGCAGGGCGAAGGGTTTGACGAGGTAGTCGTCGCCGCCCGCCTGGAGCCCGGCGATCCGGTCGGCGGTCTCGTCCAGCGCGGAGAGCATGAGCACGGGCAGGTCCCGGCCCGCGTCGCGCAGCCGGGTGCACACCTCGATGCCGCTCATGCCGGGCATCGACACGTCGAGGACGAGCACGTCCGGCGGGGCGTCCTCGATCGCGGCCAGCGCCCCGGGGCCGTCGGCGGCGGTCCGCACCGCGAAGCCGCCGAGTCTGAGCCCGCGCTCCAGCGAGCGCCGGATCGCCGCGTCGTCGTCGACGACCAGCACCGCGCCGGACCCCGCCCCGTCACCCATACGCCCTCCTCATCGTCCGGTCAGCGTACGGCCCTCCGCCTCGCGCGCGGCAGTGCCGGCCGGTGCCTTCTTCGGCCACAGCAGATAGGTCAGGGCGATGACCCCGTGGATCGCGAGGACCCGCAGCGCGGTCCACTGCCAGGAGCGCAGCGAGCCGGTGGCGGTGCCGTCGCCGACGTACCAGATCGCGCACTGGAGCAGGGCGAGGGAGACGGCCGCCGCGAGCAGCGTGCGCAGCCAGAGCCGGCCTTCGTACCGGGCGCGGGCGAGGCCGTACCTGGGCGGCCTCGGGGGCCGGGGGGCGCCCGCGAGACGATGGGCGGCGTGGCCGTCCAGCCAGGTGATCGTGGAGTGGCCGTAGGCGACGGTGAAGCCGATGTAGAGCGCGGCCAGGCCGTGCTCCCAGCTCGGCCGGGCGCCGCCGCGCAGGTCGACGGCCGTCGCGAGGAACAGCACCACCTCCAGCAGCGGCTCGCACAGCAGCAGCGCCACGCTGGTGCGGCGCCATTTCAGCAGGTAGCGGACGGCCAGTCCGGCCGCCAGCAGTACCCAGAACGCCACCTCGCAGGCGATGACCAATCCGACGACCACGGCTCGCTCCTTCCCGTCGTCCTCCCAGCCTCGCCGCCGTTCTGTCCGCTTTCGTCGTCTGCGGGGGCGACCTCGCCGTAAACGAAAGTTGCAGTTCGGGACCCTTCCCAAGGACCAGGCGGGGGCCGGGCCGAGCGTGTTGGATGGACCCATGGCACGAGCGCTCGCCCACCCCCACCCCGACGACCTGCGCATCGCGCTGGGCGGACTGCTCGGCGGGGTGGTGCTGTGGACGCTCGGGATCCATCCGCGCACCGCCTCGGACCCGCTGGTGCTGTGGCACGCGGCCTGGGCCCCGCTGGTGCCGCTGGCGGTGACGGCCGTGTGCGAGCCGCTGCGCCGCTCCCGGCCCCGGCTCGGCGTGTTCGTCGGCACGCTCGCGCTGACCCTGGACACGGTGACGCTGGGCAACGTCGTCACCGTCGTCATGTACACCGACCTGATCTACGCGTCGGTCCTGTACGGCGACCCCGCCTCGGCCCGCCGCGTCCCCTGGATCACCGGGATGCTGACGGTGCTCGGCGGTGTCGTGCCCGCGGCGGTCTGGCGCGATCCGCAGGCGCTGCTGATCGGTGTGGGGATCGGTGTGGTCGCGTTCGCGCCGGCGGCGACCGGCTGGGTGGTGCGCAACCACCGCGACGCCGCCGAGGCGGCCCGGCTGCGCGCCGAACAGACCGCGCTGCTCGCCGAGATGGACCGCAGCCAGGCGGTCACGGCCGAACGGTCGCGGATGGCACGGGAGTTGCACGACATGGTCGCCAACCACCTGTCCGCGATCGCCATCCACTCCACGGCCGCACTGTCGCTCGACGACGCGCGGACCTCCCGGGACGCCCTCACGGTGATCCGGGAGAACAGCGTGGAGGGGCTGGCCGAGATGCGCCGGCTGATCGGTATCCTGCGGGACAGCAGCGGCGACCTGGAGCCCGCGGCCACCCCGACGCTCGACGGCCTGGCCACGCTGGTCAAGGGCGCCCGCGCCAACGGGCTGGACGTCCGCCTCGCGGACGGTCACGGCCGGGTTCCGGCGCCGGTGGAGCTGGCCGCGTACCGGATCGTGCAGGAGTCGTTGACCAACGCGCTCAAGCACGCGGCCGAGGGGCCCGTCGAGGTCTCGCTGCGGCAGGAGGAGAGCATGTTGCACGTCCACGTGACCAGCGCCTACCGGCATGGTGACACCCCGCGCGCGCCCGGCTCGGGCTCCGGGCTCACCGGGATGCGGGAGCGGGCGGCACTGCTCGGCGGCACCTTCGAGGCCGGGCCCGGAACAGGCCCCGGCATCGACCGCTGGACCGTACGCGCCACCCTCCCCCTCGACCGGGAAAACCCCGCATGACCCGCACCCCGCACACCCGCGCCGCCGACCACCGACCCCCTCCCCGCCTGGGACGTGCGCGCCGCGCTGCCGTGCGCCGAAGGAGACCCGCATGACCGCCTCCGCCATCCGGGTCCTCGTCGCCGAGGACCAGTCCGCCGTGCGCGCCGGGCTCGCGCTGATCCTGCGCAGCGCGCCCGACATCGAGGTGGCCGGTGAGGCGGCGGACGGCGAGCAGGCGGTGGAGCTGGCCCGGGAACTGCGGCCGGACCTGGTCCTGATGGATGTGCAGATGCCGCGCCTGGACGGGGTGTCGGCGACCCGGGCCATCGTCGCGGAGGGCCTCGCGGACGTGCTCGTGCTGACCACGTTCGACCTGGACGAGTACGTCTTCGGGGCGCTCAGGGCGGGGGCGTCCGGGTTCCTGTTGAAGCACACCGAGGCACGGGACCTGCTGGAGGCGGTGCGGACGGTGGCGCGCGGCGAGGGGATCGTGGCCCCGGCGGTCACCCGTCGGCTGATCGCCGAGTTCGCCGCCGTACCGGCGCACGCGGCGACGTCCGACCCGGCCGTGCTGGAGGCGCTGACCCGGCGCGAGCGCGAGGTGCTGTCGCGCATCGGCGAGGGCCTGTCCAACGCCCAGATCGCCGAGCGGCTGGGGATGGCCGAGGGCACGGTGAAGACCCACGTCAGCCGGCTGCTGGGCAAGCTCGGGCTGCGCAGCCGGGTCCAAGCGGCCGTACTGGCACAGGAGTTGGGGATCTAGCGGCTGTCAGGACCGGGTCCTGTGAATTGGTCCAGACCTATTGACCCGTGGTCCAGACCTTTCTACTCTCGCAGCACCATGGGCGTGAAGGCTCAGTCATGCCCACGACACCCCCATACATTCCCCGATACGGAGGAGGCGCACCATGCGCTTCAGACACAGAGCCGCGGCAGGCTTCGCGACCCTGTTGCTCCCCCTGGCCGGCCTCGTCGGACTCGCCGACCCGGCCCATGCCGCGACGGCCGAGGCCACGGCGAGCTTCACCAAGACCACCGACTGGGGAACCGGCTTCGGCGGCCAGTGGACCATCAAGAACACCGGCTCCAGCAGCATCAGTTCGTGGACCGTCGCGTGGGACTTCCCTTCCGGCACGTCCGTCACCTCGGCCTGGGACGCGGACGTCACCAACTCCGACAACCACTGGACCGCCAAGAACAAGTCCTACAACGGCACCCTCGCCCCCGGCGCCTCCGTCTCCTTCGGCTTCAACGGCTCGGGCCCGGGATCGCCGAGCAACTGCACGCTCAACGGCGGCAGTTGCGACGGCGGTACGACCGTCCCCGGCGACAACCCGCCCTCCGCACCCGGCACCCCGACCGCCTCCGGCGTCACCGACACCTCGGTGAAGCTCAGCTGGGGCGCGGCCACCGACGACAAGGGCGTCAAGAACTACGACGTCCTGCGGGACGGCAAGGTCGTCTCCACCGTGACGACGACCTCGTACACGGACACCGGTCTGACCGCCGGCACCGACTACTCCTACACCGTGCAGGCCCGCGACACCGCCGACCAGAGCGGCCCGGTCAGCGGCGCCGTCGCCGTCCACACCACCGGCGGTGGCTCCACTCCCCCGGCCACCGGCGACAAGGTCAAGCTGGGCTACTTCACCGAGTGGGGCATCTACGGCCGCAACTACAACGTCAAGAACCTGGTGACGTCCGGCTCGGCCGCGAAGATCACGCACATCAACTACGCCTTCGGCAACGTGACGAACGGCCAGTGCGCGATCGGTGACGCCTACGCCGACTACCAGAAGACGTTCACCGCCGACCAGTCGGTCAGCGGTACCGCGGACACCTGGGACCAGCCACTGGCCGGCAACTTCAACCAGCTGCGCGAGCTGAAGGCCAAGTACCCGAACCTCAAGATCCTGTGGTCCTTCGGCGGCTGGACCTGGTCCGGCGGCTTCGCGCAGGCCGCGGCCAACCCCACCGCGTTCGCGGACTCCTGCTACAACCTGGTCAACGACCCGCGCTGGGCCGACGTCTTCGACGGCATCGACATCGACTGGGAGTACCCGAACGCCTGCGGCCTGTCCTGCGACACCAGCGGGGCCGCGGCCTTCAAGAACGTGCTGTCCGCGCTGCGCGCCAAGTTCGGCAGCGGCAAGCTCGTCACGGCCGCGGTCACCGCCGACGGCTCGGCCGGCGGCAAGATCGAGGCCGCCGACTACGCCGGGGCCGCGCAGTACGTCAACTGGTACAACGTGATGACGTACGACTTCTTCGGCGCCTGGGACGCCCAGGGCCCGACCGCCCCGCACTCCCCGCTCACCTCGTACTCCGGCATCCCGAAGGCGGGCTTCACCACCGCCGACGCGATCGCCAAGTACAAGTCCGTCGGGGTGCCGTCGGGCAAGCTGCTCATCGGCATCGGGCTGTACGGCCGCGGCTGGACCGGCGTCACCCAGGACGCCCCGGGCGGCACGGCCACGGGCCCGGCGGCCGGCACCTACGAGCAGGGCATCGAGGACTACAAGGTGCTCAAGACGTCCTGCCCGGTCACCGGCACCATCGCGGGCACGGCGTACGCGCACTGCGGCAGCAACTGGTGGTCGTACGACACCCCGTCCACCATCGCCGGGAAGATGAGCTGGGCCAAGTCCCAGGGGCTCGGCGGCGCCTTCTTCTGGGAGTTCAGCGGTGACACCAGCGACGGCGAGCTGGTGAACGCGATCAGCAGCAACCTGTAGTCGGGCAGCCCATCAGAGCCACATTCGCTCCCCCCGGCTTCGTCTGGGGGAGAGTGAATGTGGCTACGCCACATTCACTCGCTGTCCGGGCGGGGCTGCCTCCAGCCACGCGAGAAATCCGGTCAGCGCGTCTTCGCTCATGGCGAGTTCGAGGCGGGTGCCCCGATGCGTACAGGCGAGGACCACCGCGTCGGAGAGCAGCGCCAGCTCCTCCTCGCCCTCGGGCAGCCGGCGCCCGGCCACCTCGATGGCGGCGCGCTCCAGCGTGCGGCGCGGGCGGAAGCCGTAGGAGAAGACGCGGTACCACTCGATGCGGTCGCCGTTGTAGCGGGCGACGCCGTAGCTCCAGCCCTTGCCGCTGGCGTCCGGGGGCTCGGCCACGTCCCAGCGCAGGGAACAGTCGAAGGTGCCGCCGGAGCGCTGGATCAGTCTGCGGCGCAGTCCGAACAGGAACAGTCCCGCCACCACGAGCGCGACCACGACCCCGCACACAGTCAGAGCGAGGATCATCGGCACCGACCTCCTCGTCTCCCAGGTAGCGGAACTGCTTCTGTTACTGAGTAATGAAACTTAAAAAACACCCACATCTGCCTCAGCCGCGACCGGCACCGGATTGCTCCGGGCCGGCCGCGGCTGAGTGACGTCATACGGCAGCCGTGCTGTGGGCTCAGCTCGCCGCCGCCGCACGAAGGCGGACATCCGCGCGGCGCTCGGCGGCGGCGTCGCCCTCCGCCTTCGCACGCTCCAGCTCCCGCTCCGTGCGCTGGACATCGATCTCGTCCGACAGCTCGGCGATCTCGGCCAGCAACGACAGCTTGTTGTCCGCGAACGAGACGAAACCGCCGTGCACCGCGGCGACGACCGTTCCGCCATCACTCGTACGGATGGTCACCGGGCCCGACTCCAGCACACCGAGCAGCGGCTGGTGACCGGGCATGACGCCGATGTCGCCGGACGTGGTGCGCGCGACGACCAGGGTGGCCTCGCCGGACCAGACCTCTCGGTCGGCCGCGACCAACGCGACGTGCAGCTCAGCAGCCAAGGTGGCTCCTCGGGTCACCACCCGGCGGTTGTGCCGGGTGTTGGTTACAAGTCTAGTGGGCGTGGATGAGGGGGCGGGACGCGCCCGCCCCCTCACACGAACTCAAGGAGTTCACACGAACTCAGGGAGTTCAGGAGACGCCCAGCTCCTTGGCGTTGGCCTTGAGGTCCTCCAGGCCACCGCACATGAAGAACGCCTGCTCCGGGAAGTGGTCGTACTCGCCGTCGCAGATCGCGTTGAACGCCGCGATCGTCTCGTCCAGCGGGACGTCCGAACCGTCCACGCCGGTGAACTGCTTGGCGACGTGGGTGTTCTGGGACAGGAAGCGCTCCACGCGACGGGCACGGTGGACGACGAGCTTGTCCTCCTCGCCGAGCTCGTCGATACCGAGGATCGCGATGATGTCCTGGAGGTCCTTGTACTTCTGCAGGATGTTCTTCACGCGCATCGCGGCGTTGTAGTGGTCCGCCGCGATGTACCGCGGGTCGAGGATGCGGGACGTCGAGTCCAGCGGGTCCACGGCCGGGTAGATGCCCTTCTCGGAGATCGGACGGGAGAGCACCGTCGTCGCGTCGAGGTGGGCGAAGGTGGTGGCCGGGGCCGGGTCGGTCAGGTCGTCCGCGGGGACGTAGATCGCCTGCATCGAGGTGATCGAGTGACCACGGGTCGAGGTGATGCGCTCCTGGAGGAGACCCATCTCGTCGGCCAGGTTCGGCTGGTAGCCCACCGCGGAGGGCATACGGCCGAGCAGGGTGGAGACCTCGGAACCGGCCTGCGTGAAGCGGAAGATGTTGTCGATGAAGAACAGCACGTCCTGCTTCTGGACGTCACGGAAGTACTCGGCCATGGTGAGGCCGGCCAGCGCGACGCGCAGACGGGTGCCCGGGGGCTCGTCCATCTGACCGAAGACCAGCGCGGTCTTGTCGATGACGCCCGAGTCGGACATCTCCTCGATCAGGTCGTTGCCCTCACGGGTGCGCTCGCCGACACCGGCGAACACGGAGACACCGTCGTGGTTGTTGGCGACACGGTAGATCATCTCCTGGATGAGCACCGTCTTGCCGACGCCGGCGCCGCCGAACAGGCCGATCTTGCCGCCCTTGACGTACGGGGTGAGCAGGTCGATGACCTTGACGCCGGTCTCGAACATCTCGGTCTTCGACTCGAGCTCGTCGAAGTTCGGGGCCTTGCGGTGGATGCCCCAGCGCTCGCCGTCGTACTGCTCGTCGACGTTCAGCACCTCACCGAGGGTGTTGAACACCTTGCCCTTGGTGAAGTCACCGACGGGCACCGTGATGGCGTTGCCAGTGTCCGTCACCGGGGCCTGGCGGACCAGACCGTCGGTGGGCTGCATGGAGATGGTGCGGACCAGGCCGTCACCCAGGTGCTGGGCGACCTCCAGGGTCAGCGTCTTCTTCTCGCCCGCGTTCGCCGGGTCGGCGACCTCGACGTGGAGGGCGTTGTAGATGTCCGGCATCGCGTCGACGGGGAACTCCACGTCGACGACCGGGCCGATGACCCGGGCGACGCGGCCCGTAGCCGTCGCGGTCTCAACAGTGGTGGTCATTTATCGGTCACTCCCCGCGGTCGCGTCGGCCAGGGCGCTCGCGCCACCGACGATCTCGCTGATTTCCTGGGTGATTTCGGCCTGGCGGGCCGCGTTGGCAAGACGGGAGAGCGTGTTGATCAGCTCGCCCGCGTTGTCGGTGGCCGACTTCATCGCGCGCCGCGTGGCGGCGTGCTTCGAAGCGGCCGACTGGAGCAGCGCGTTGTAGATGCGGCTCTCCACATAGCGCGGCAGCAGGGCGTCGAGGACGTCCTCCGCCGAGGGCTCGAAGTCGTACAGCGGCAGGATCTCGCCCTTCGGCGCCTCCTGCGCGACCTCTTCGAGACGCAGCGGAAGGAGCCGGGCGTCCAGCGCCGTCTGCGTCATCATCGAGACGAACTCGGTGAAGACGATGTGGAGTTCGTCCACGCCGCCCTCGGCCGTCTCCTTCTCGATGGCCTCGATCAGGGGCGCCGCGACCTTCTTGGCGTCCGCGTACGACGGCTCGTCCGTGAAGCCCGTGAACGACTCCGCGATGGTGCGCTCACGGAAGTTGTAGTGGGCGACACCGCGCCGGCCGACGATGTACGTGTCGACCTGCTTGCCGTCGCGCTCCAGGCGCTCGGTGAGCTGCTCCGCCGTCTTGATGGCGTTGGAGTTGAAGGCGCCGGCCAGACCGCGGTCGCTCGTGAGGAGCAGGACCGCGGCACGGGTCGGGTTCTCCGTCTCCGTGGTGAGCGGGTGCTTGGTGTTCGAACCCGTGCCGACCGCCGTGACCGCGCGGGTCAGTTCCTGCGCGTACGGCGTGGAGGCCGCCACCTTGCGCTGCGCCTTGACGACGCGCGAGGCGGCGATCATCTCCATCGCCTTGGTGATCTTCTTGGTCGCGGTGACGGATCGGATGCGACGCTTGTAGACCCGGAGCTGGGCTCCCATGAGTCAGGTCCCTTCCTTACGTCACTTGGCGGCAGCGGCCGGAGTGTCCTCGCCGAGCAGCTTGCCGTCCGAGGTCTCGAACTGCTTCTTGAACTCGGCCACGGCGTCGTCGACCGCCTGGATCGTGTCGTTCGACATCTTGGCGCCCTCCTTGATGGAGGTCATCAGGCCCTGGTGCTTCCGGTGCAGGAAGTCGATCAGTTCCTTCTCGAAGCGGCGGATGTCGGCGACCGGGACGTCGTCCATACGGCCGTTGGTGCCGGCCCAGACGGAGACGACCTGGTCCTCGGTGGCCATCGGCTGGTACTGGTCCTGCTTCAGCAGCTCGACCATGCGCGAACCGCGCTCCAGCTGGGCCTTGGAGGCCGCGTCCAGGTCGGAACCGAAGGCGGCGAACGCCTCCAGCTCACGGAACTGGGCGAGGTCCACACGCAGACGGCCGGAGACCTGGCGCATCGCCTTGTGCTGCGCGGAACCACCGACTCGGGAGACGGAGATACCGACGTTCAGCGCGGGACGCTGACCGGCGTTGAACAGGTCCGACTCCAGGAAGCACTGGCCGTCGGTGATGGAGATGACGTTGGTCGGGATGAACGCCGAGACGTCGTTGGCCTTGGTCTCGACGATCGGCAGACCGGTCATCGAACCGGCGCCCATGTCGTCGGAGAGCTTGGCGCAGCGCTCCAGCAGGCGGGAGTGCAGGTAGAAGACGTCACCCGGGTAGGCCTCGCGGCCCGGCGGGCGGCGCAGCAGCAGGGACACGGCGCGGTAGGCGTCGGCCTGCTTCGAGAGGTCGTCGAAGATGATGAGGACGTGCTTGCCCTCGTACATCCACTGCTGGCCGATGGCCGAACCGGTGTACGGCGCGAGGTACTTGAAGCCGGCCGGGTCGGACGCCGGGGCGGCGACGATGGTCGTGTACTCCAGGGCGCCGTTCTCCTCCAGCGCGCGGCGCACGCCGGCGATGGTGGAGCCCTTCTGGCCGATGGCGACGTAGATGCAGCGGACCTGCTTCTTCGGGTCGCCGGTGCGCCAGTTGTCACGCTGGTTGATGATCGTGTCGACGGCCAGGGCGGTCTTGCCGGTCTGGCGGTCACCGATGATCAGCTGACGCTGGCCGCGGCCGATCGGGGTCATCGCGTCGACGGCCTTGTAGCCCGTCTCCATCGGCTCGTGCACCGACTTGCGCTGCATGACCGTGGGGGCCTGCAGCTCAAGGGCGCGGCGGCCGGACGTCTCGATCTCGCCGAGGCCGTCGATCGGGTTGCCGAGCGGGTCGACGACACGGCCGAGGTAGCCCTCGCCCACCGCGACGGAGAGGACCTCACCGGTGCGCGTGACCGGCTGACCCTCCTCGATGCCGCTGAACTCACCGAGGACGATGGCACCGATCTCGCGCTCTTCCAGGTTGAGCGCGAGGCCGAGGGTGCCGTCCTCGAACTTCAGCAGTTCGTTGGCCATGGCCGAGGGAAGACCCTCGATCTTCGCGATGCCGTCGCCGGCAAGGGTGACCGTACCGACCTCCTCGCGCGAGGCCGCGTCCGGCTTGTACGACTGGACAAAGTTCTCCAGCGCGTCCCGGATCTCCTCCGGCCGGATCGTGAGCTCCGCCATCTGGGTTCCCTGCTCTCCTTGTTGGGCCCGAAGTTTCACTTTGGGGGTCTGGGGGCGACCCCCAGGATTCTTCTGCACGGCCCAACCAGGGCCGTTCTGAGTACTACTGCTGTTCTCGAATACCGAGCGTCAGCTCGCCATGCGGCGGGCGGCGTCCTCCAGCCGGTCCGCGAGGGAGCCGTTGATGACCTCGTCACCGACCTGTACGCGGATACCGCCGACGACCTCGGGGTCCACGTCCAGGTTGAGGTGCATCCGGCGGCCGTAGAGCTTGGCGAGGGCGGCGCCGAGGCGCTGCTTCTGGCCATCGCTCAGCGGCACCGCCGAGGTGACGACGGCGACCATGCGGTCCCGGCGGTCGGCGGCCAGCTTGGACAGGGACTCCAGTCCCGCTTCCAGGCTACGTCCACGCGGCGCGGTCACGAGGCGCGCGACCAGACGCTCGGTGGCGGGCTTGGCCCGTCCGCCCAGCAGCCGGTGCAGCAGCTCGGTCTTGGCCTCGGCGCCGGCGGCGCGGTCGGTCAGCGCGGCGCGCAGCTCGGTGCTGGAGGAGACGATCCGGCCGAACCGGAACAGCTCGTCCTCGACCTCGTCCAGGTTGGCCCGCTTGTCGGCGGCGGTGAGGTCGGCGATGTTCGCCAGCTCCTCCAGCGCGTCGACCAGGTCGCGGGACTGCGACCAGCGGGCGCGGGCCATCCCGGACACCAGGTCGGCGGTGGGACCGCTGACCTGGCCGCCGATCAGGCGCTGGACCAGCTCCGCCTTGGCCTCCGCCTGCTGCGCCGGGTCGGTGAGGACCCGGCGCAGGCCGGCCTCGCGGTCGAGCAGCGCGGTGACCGCCGCCAGCTCGTCGGCGAGCTGAGCAGCGTCCACCGACGTGGAGTCCGTCAGCGTGTCGAGACGCTCACGGGCGGCAGCCAGGGCCTCGCGGCTCGCTCCGTTCATCGAGTCGCCTCGGCCTTCTCCTCGAGCTCGTCGAGGAAGCGGTCGATCACACGGCTCTGACGGGCGTGGTCCTCAAGGGACTCGCCGACGAGCTTGCCGGCCAGTTCGGTGGCGAGCTTGCCGACGTCCTGACGCAGGGTCTGGGCGGCGGCCTTGCGGTCGGCCTCGATCTGGGTGTGGCCCGCGGTGACGATCTCCTCGCGCTGCCGCTGGCCCTCGGCCCGCATCTCGGCGATGAGCGCGGCACCCTGCTCCTGCGCCTCCTGGCGCAGGCGCGCGGCCTCGTGCCGGGCCTCGGCGAGCTGAGCCTTGTACTGCTCAAGCACGCTCTGGGCCTCGACCTTCATGGCGTCGGCCTCTTCGATACCGCCTTCGATCGCCGCTCGGCGCTCCTCCAGAACCTTGTTGATGTTCGGAAGCAGCTTCTTCCAGAAGAAGAAGAACACGATGGCGAAGGCGATGGTGCCGACGAGCAGCTCGGGACCGGCGGGGACGAGCGGGTTCTGCTTCGTCTCCTCGGCCGCCAGCTGTGCCAGGTTGGCGATCACATCAGTGCCTTTCGTCGTTACGTGTCGGTAGGGAGTCTTACTTCACACCGAACACGAACGGCATGACGATGCCGATGAGGGCGAGCGCCTCACAGAAGGCGAAGCCCAGGATCTGGTTGGCGCGGATCAGACCAGCGGCCTCGGGCTGACGGGCGAGGGCCTGGGTGCCGTTACCGAAGATGATGCCGACGCCGATGCCGGGGCCGATGGCGGAGAGGCCGTAACCGACGGAACCGATGGAACCGGAGACAGCGGCGAGGGTCTCAGTGGCAGCCATGCTGAATCTTCCTTCTCTTTACGGACCGGTGGGGGTTGGCCACCGGACGACAGGGGGGTGGGGTGGTGCTCAGTGGTGCTCGGCGAGAGCGCCCTGAACGTACGAGCAGGCCAGCAGTACGAAGACGTACGCCTGAACCGCCTGGACGAAAAGCTCGAAGCAGATCATGGCCATGGTCATCACGAAGGAGACACCGGCGGCCGGGACCATCCAGCTGTTCAGCAGGTACCAGGAGGCGACGGTGAACATCACCAGCATCAGGTGACCGGCGAACATGTTGGCGAAGAGTCGCACCGCGTGCGTGAACGGGCGGACCAGCAGGTTCGAGAAGAACTCGATGACCATGACCAGCGGGAGCACCGCACCGAGCGACTTGTCGTAGCCCGTGACGTTCTTGAAGAAGCCCACGAAGCCGTGGCGCTTGAAGGTCAGCCCGACCCAGAGGATCCAGACGATCGCGGCCAGCACCATCGGGAAGGCGATGACCGAGGAGACGGGGAACTGCGCCAGCGGGATCACGGACCAGATGTTCATGATCCAGACGAAGAAGAAGAGGGAGACCATGAACGGCACCCACTTCTCGCCCTCGCGCTTGCCGAGGGTCTCGTACACGATGCCGCGGCGCACGAAGTCGTAGCCGGCCTCGCCGATCATCTGCAGTTTGCCGGGAACGACCTTGGCCTTGCCGAACGCCGTCCAGAAGAACGCGACGACGAGCACGGAGGTGATGAGCGCGAGCAGCATCACCTTGTTGAACTCGAAGCCTCCGACCGTGGCGAGCGGCTTGAACAGAAAGGAGTGCAGGCCCGGAGCCGGGAAGCCACACCCGTTGTCGGACATGATCCGACAACTCCAGTCAAAGGCGAGCTGGGTCTGGTCAGCACTCACCACGGGCTCCTTCGGCGTGACGCATGGGTACGGCAACCTCGTTGTGTCGGCGCGGCGCGTGGCCGCGGATCGGCACCGGACTGGTGTTACGGATGTGGGGGCGGCTGGGGGGCGTCGAGCCTCGCCATTGAGCAGGCGTCAGCTCGGCTGCCCGCGCCCGCGATGCCGCAGTTGGCACCGGACGATAGCAGGAGATCTCACAAGCCTTTATCCCGCCCCTACCTCTCACGACGACGGCCCTGTCTTCTCGGGCTTATCGCTCTTCTCGGAGTCCGGGTCGACGTAGAAGATCTTGGCCTTCATGTGTGCACGGGCCTGCGCGGCCATCCACACGACTGTCGCGACCACGATCCCCGCGGCGAACGCCCTCGGGTTGAAGAGAGAGGTGCCCTTGAAGACGGCGACGAAGATGAAGAGGAGCAGCAACTGGGCCATGTAGAGCATGAGGCCCATGGCCTGGAACAGCTGCGGGAGCGTTTTTGCCGTCCACTGGAGGACGTAGAGGCCGATTCCCATGAACAGGATGGCCAGCAGCGTGCCGACACCCGCGCCGAGCGCACCCTTGCCCCCCGCGACCGCTGCGCTCACGGCGACAGTGATCACGCCTGCGACCGCTGTGGGCACAGCGATCTGCAGAAGGTTCCGGGCGTCTTTGGACGGCATGGCGGCAACTCCGCTTTCACAAGGGGGCAGGGTGTCGTCATGGACGAGCGTAGTCCCGGGCTGAGTGATCGAGACCTCACACCAATGGACCGTCGCACTACGGTCCTTCGGCTCTATCCGGGGTTCTCGTGAACCGTATCACAAACTATTTGATGAGGTCTTTACCCGCTTGGTGTGCTTGCTGTCACACATGAGAGTGACGGTGCGCGTCTGTGCAAAAATGGCGCCCACTTGTCTGGTATTAGGGGGCTTTGGTCCCCCACGAATTGGCAATGCTCTCGCCAGATTCTTACCTTGTGCGTCTCAGTGACGATCAACAAAACGCGAACGAGGGCCAATGGCGGTCGCCCCGTTGACGCCCGCGATCCCGGCCGTGACCGGCGCCCGTTCGGTGGTCTCCTCCGCCTCCCGGACCGCCCCCGCCACGGCGGCCTCGGCCGCCTCGGCAGCCCGGCGCCGCCTGCGGTAGCGGGGCGGCACGAAGGCCTGCGCCCACACCGGCACACGCGGGGTGAAGCGCGGGAGCAGCAGCAGGACCAGTCCGATCGCGCTGAGGAAGACGACGCCGAGCACGATCCACATGGACGCCGAGTTCACTGAGTAGGCGAGGGCGCCGAAGGCGATCAGGGCCGACCAGAAGTACATGATCAGCACGGCCCGGCTGTGCGAGTGGCCGATCTCCAGCAGCCGGTGGTGCAGGTGCCCGCGGTCGGCGGCGAACGGCGACTGGCCGCGCCAGGTGCGGCGGACGATCGCGAGGACCAGGTCGGCGGCCGGCACGGCGATGATCGTCAGCGGCAGGAGGAGCGGGATGTAGACCGGCACCGTCGCGTGCACCGCGGCCCTCTCGGAACCCACGTACAGGCCCAGCGCGTCCGGGTCCAGCTGACCCGTGATCGAGATCGCGCCCGCGGCCAGCACCAGGCCGATCAGCATCGAGCCCGAGTCGCCCATGAAGATCCGCGCGGGATGCATGTTGTGCGGCAGGAAGCCCAGGCACATGCCCATCAGGATCGCCGAGAACAGGGTGGCCGGGGCGGCCGCCTCGATGCCGTACGAGTACCAGATCCGGTAGGCGTACAGGAAGAACGCGCCGGCCGCGATGCAGACCATGCCGGCGGCGAGGCCGTCCAGGCCGTCCACGAAGTTCACCGCGTTGATCGTGATGACGACGAGGGCGACGGTCAGCAGGGTGCCCTGCCACTGGGTCAGCGCCACGTTGCCGACGCCGGGGACGGGCAGCCACAGGATCGTCAGACCCTGCATCACCATGACGCCCGCGGCGATCATCTGGCCGCCCAGCTTGATCAGCGCGTCGATCTCGAACTTGTCGTCCAGGACGCCGATCAGCCAGATCAGGGCCGCGCCGGAGAGCAGGGCGCGCGGCTCGTTGGACTTCTCGAAGACCTCGTTGAGGCCGGTCAGGTGGTCCGCGACGAGCAGGCCCGCGCACAGGCCGAAGAACATGGCGATACCGCCGAGCCGCGGAGTCGGTTCCCGGTGCACGTCACGGGCCCTGATCTCCGGCATCGCCCCGGCCACGATCGCGAACTTCCGCACCGGCCCTGTCAGCAGGTACGTCACCGCGGCCGTGATGCAGAGCGTCAGCAGGTATTCACGCACGGGCTTCCCCACAGGTCTCGCTGGCCATCACAGCCCCACACCCTAGCGATGGACGTATATGGATGGGGACTTCCGGGTAGCGACGATGGTTGCACGTGTGGCTGTGGTGTACGGCGCACATAGGGGTGTACGGCCCGACGCCTGCCCCGGTTCAGGCCGGATACGGCGGAAAATCACCGGTCAGTTCCCGCACCTCCTCCCGCGCCCGGGCCGGCTCGACGGTGCCCCGCAGCACCCCGGCCATCAGTGCCGCGATCCGGGCCATCTCCGGCTCGCCCATGCCCTGGGTGGTCACCGCGGCCGTGCCCAGGCGCAGCCCGCGGCCGTCGTCGTGCGGCAGCACACAGCAGTCCAGGACGATCCCGGCGGCGGCGAGGCGGCCGCGGGCGGTGCGGCCGTCCACGCCGAGCGGGGCGGGGTCGACGGTGATCAGATGGGTGTCGGTGCCGCCGGTGGTGACGGTGAAGCCCTCGGCCTCCAGCAGCGCGGCCAGCGTCCTGGCGTTGGTGACCACCCGATGGGCGTACGCGGCGAACGCCGGAGTGGCCGCCTCGCCGAACGCGACGGCCTTGGCGGCGATGGTGTGCATCTGGGCGCCGCCCTGGGTGAAGGGGAACACGGCCCGGTCGATCCGCTCGGCCAGCTCGGGGGTCCCGCACAGGATCATGCCGCCGCGCGGCCCGCGCAGCACCTTGTGCGTCGTCGCGCACACGACATCGGCGTACGGCACAGGATTCGGCGCCGCTCCCCCGGCGACCAGCCCGATCGGATGCGCGGCGTCGGCGATCAGATAGGCCCCGACCTCGTCGGCCACCTCGCGGAAGAAGGCGTAGTCGAAGTGGCGGGGGTAGGCGATGGACCCGCACACGATCGCCTTGGGCCGGTGGTTGCGCGCCAGATGGCGCACCTGGTCGTGGTCGATGAGCCCGGTCTCGGCGTCGACGCCGTAGCCGACGAAGTCGAACCAGCGGCCCGAGAAGTTCGCGGGCGAGCCGTGCGTGAGGTGACCGCCGGAGTGCAGACCGAGGGCGAGGACGGTGTCCCCGGGGCGCAGCAGGGCGGCGTAGGCGGCCAGGACGGCCGAGGAGCCCGAGTGGGCCTGGACGTTGGCGTGCGCGGCCCCGAACAGCGCCCTGGCCCGCTCCACGGCGAGCCGCTCGGCGATGTCGACCAGTTCGCAGCCGCCGTGATGGCGGGCGCCGGGATAGCCCTCGGCGTACTTGTTGGCGAGCGGCGAGCCGAGCGCGGCCAGCACGGCGGGCGAGGTGAAGTTCTCGGCGGCGATCAGCTGGAGCGATGTCGACTGCCGGCGCAGCTCGCCCAGCAGGATCTCGGCCAGTTCGGGGTCCTGTTGCCGCAGGACATCGGTCGGGAGGGCAGAGGTGACCGACATGGCGGGCTCCCGGGCGGTCGACGGTGACGTAAACCCAATGTAGGCCCGCCCCGCGCCCCCCGCGCGACCGTTACACCCGCGTGTATCCCTTATGTACGAGTGGCCACGCCGGTCAGCGCCGTCACCACCGGGTCCAGCGCCTGGTGTATCTCGCCCCCGACGGACCGGAAGAACGGCAGCGGGGCGCCGTACGGGTCGTGCACCTCGTCCGCCTCCGCCGTGGGCGCGAGCAGCCAGCCCCGCAGCGCCGCGGCCGCCCGCACCAGCGCACGGGCGCGCATCACCACACCGTCCTCCAGCGGCGGCAGCGTGGCG
The DNA here is from genome assembly GCF_055558375.1 of Streptomyces sp. NPDC025793. Taxonomy (NCBI): domain Bacteria; kingdom Bacillati; phylum Actinomycetota; class Actinomycetes; order Kitasatosporales; family Streptomycetaceae; genus Streptomyces; species Streptomyces sp. NPDC025793. Next base: position 84,343 of record NZ_JBVHMR010000028.1, read on the forward strand.
GGGTCTATCGCGCGGACCAGCCGGGTGAACTCCTTCAGCGTGAACGTCCGCAGCCCCGCCGAATGCCCCATCGAGATCACCTGCGCCCGGTGGTCCCGCGTGGCCGTGAGCACCAGGTCGGCCCTGATGACGTGCTCGTCCAGCAGTTCCCGGCCGAAGAAGCCGGAGGCGTCCGCGCCGAACTCGGCCAGCACCGCCTCCGCGTTGGCCTCCATCGGGGCGCCCTCGTGGCCCCAGGTGCCCGCGCTCTCCACGATCAGCCCGCCGCCGAGCACGCCGAGCCGCTCCGCGACGAAATGGCGGGTCAGCCGCTCGGTGATGGGCGAGCGGCACACGTTGCCGGTGCTGACATGGAGGATGCGGAAGGTGTCGCGCGGAAAGCCGAACGTCGTGGTCGTCTCTGCCGCACTGGCCCCGATGCCTATGCCACGCCCCGCTTCAGGGGCCGTCAATTCGCCACCTCGAGGTCAGGTACGACCTTCCGCAGCTCCTCCGCCGAGATCGCGCCCTCGCGCAGCAGCACCGGCACGGAACGGCTGACGTCCACGATGGACGACGGCACGATGCCGGGGGTCGGGCCGCCGTCGAGGTAGACCGAGACGGAGTCGCCGAGCATCTCCTGGGCGGCGTCGCAGTCCTCCGGCGCGGGGTGCCCGGTGAGGTTCGCCGACGACACCGCCATCGGGCCGACCTCGGTGAGCAGCTCGATCGCGACGGGGTGCAGCGGCATGCGGACGGCCACCGTGCCCCGGGTGTCGCCGAGGTCCCACTGGAGCGAGGGCTGGTGCTTGGCGACGAGCGTGAGGGCGCCCGGCCAGAACGCGTCGACCAGCTCCCAGGCCAGCTCGGAGAAGTCCGTGACGAGGCCGTGCAGGGTGTTCGGGGAGCCGATGAGTACAGGGGTGGGCATGTTGCGGCCCCGGCCCTTGGCGGCGAGCAGGTCGGCGACGCCCTCCGAGGAGAACGCGTCGGCGCCGATGCCGTAGACCGTGTCGGTCGGCAGCACCACCAGCTCGCCCCGGCGGACGGCGGACGCGGCCTCGCGCAGACCCGTCGCGCGGTCGGTCGCGTCGTTGGTGTCGTATCGCCGTGCCATGTCTAGCGGGCCTCCTCGTACACGTACAGCCGGATGGAAATCGTCGGGGTGCTCACGGCAGCGCCTTGCGGGCGGTCGCGAACCGGGGGCGGTTGTTGAGGTCGGGGTGGTCGGCCGCGTCGGCCCAGCCCCGCTCCTCGGTGAAGATCCACGGCACCTGGCCGCCCTGGGTGTCGGCGTGCTCGATCACGACGACCCCGCCGGGGCGCAGCAGCCGGTGGGCGGTGCGCTCGATGCCGCGGATCAGGTCGAGGCCGTCCTCACCGGAGAAGAGAGCCAGCTCCGGGTCGTAGTCGCGGGCCTCGATGGCGACATACTCCCACTCGGTGAGCGGGATGTACGGCGGGTTGGAGATGACCAGGTCGACCTGGCCGTCGAGGTCGGGGAAGGCGGTCAGGGCGTCGCCCTGGCGCAGGTCGACCCTGGAGCCCGCCACGTTCTTGCGGGTCCACACCAGGGCGTCCTCGGACAGCTCCACGGCGTGCACCCGCGAGCGCGGGACCTCCTGTGCGAGGGCCAGCGCGATGGCGCCGGAGCCGGTGCACAGGTCCACGATGCACGGCTCGACGACGTCCATGGCGCGCACGGCGTCTATGGCCCAGCCGACCACGGACTCGGTCTCCGGCCGGGGCACGAACACGCCCGGCCCGACCTGGAGTTCCAGGTAGCGGAAGTAGGCCCGCCCGGTGATGTGCTGGAGCGGCTCGCGCTGCTCGCGCCGGGCGATGACCTCCCAGTACCGGGCGTCGAAGTCGGCGTCCTTCACGGAGTGCAGTGCGCCGCGCTTCACCCCGTGCACGAACGCGGCCAGCTCCTCCGCGTCGTTGCGCGGCGAGGGCACGCCGGCGTCGGCCAGCCGCTGGGTGGCCTGGGCCACCTCCGCGAGCAGCAGGTTCACGCGAGTCCTCCGTGTCGTACTGGGTCGAGCGTAGATGCCTTTATGCAGCTGCCAGCTTCGCCGCCGAGTCGGCGTCGACGCAGGCCTGGATCACCGCGGCGAGGTCGCCGTCCAGGACCTGGTCCAGGTTGTACGCCTTGAAGCCGACGCGGTGGTCCGAGATGCGGTTCTCCGGGAAGTTGTAGGTGCGGATCTTCTCGGAGCGGTCGACGGTGCGGACCTGGCTGCGGCGGGCGTCCGCGGCCTCCCGCTCGGCCTCCTCCTGCGCCGCGGCGAGCAGCCTGGAACGCAGGATACGCAGCGCCTGCTCCTTGTTCTGGAGCTGGCTCTTCTCGTTCTGGCAGGAGGCGACGACGCCGGTCGGCAGGTGCGTGATGCGCACCGCGGAGTCGGTGGTGTTGACGGACTGGCCGCCGGGACCGGAGGACCGGTAGACGTCGATACGGAGGTCGTTCGGGTTGATCTCCACGTCCACCTCCTCGGCCTCGGGGGTCACGAGGACACCGGCGGCGGAGGTGTGGATACGGCCCTGCGACTCGGTCGCCGGCACGCGCTGCACCCGGTGCACACCGCCCTCGTACTTCAGCCGCGCCCACACGCCCTGGCCGGGCTCGGTGGCGCCCTGGCCGCCCTTGGTCTTCACCGCGACCTGGACGTCCTTGTAACCGCCCAGCTCGGACTCGGTCGCGTCGATGATCTCGGTCTTCCAGCCGACGCGCTCGGCGTAGCGCAGGTACATGCGCAGCAGGTCGCCGGCGAACAGCGCCGACTCGTCACCGCCCGCGCCCGCCTTGATCTCCAGAATGACGTCCTTGTCGTCACTCGGATCGCGCGGGACGAGCAGCAGACGCAGCTTCTCGGTCAGCTCCTCGCGCTGCTTCTCCAGGTCCTTGACCTCGGCGGCGAAGTCGGGGTCGTCGGCGGCCAGCTCGCGCGCGGTCTCGATGTCGTCGCCCGACTGCTTCCAGGAGCGGTACGTGGCGACGATCGGGGTCAGCTCGGCGTAGCGCTTGTTCAGCTTGCGCGCGTTCGCCTGGTCGGCGTGGACCGACGGGTCGGCGAGCTGCTTCTCCAGATCGCCGTGCTCGGTGACGAGTTCCTCGACGGCCTCGAACATCTTGGGCTCCTGTACTGCGGTGACGGGAAGGGCGGGCGACCAAAAACGCCGGTCCCGGGCACACCCCGGGGAGGGTGTGGCCGTGGACCGGCGAATGGGGGCTCGCTACTTCTTGGAGCCGGCGGCAGCCTTGCCGAAGCGGGCCTCGAAGCGGGCCACACGGCCACCGGTGTCGAGGATCTTCTGCTTGCCCGTGTAGAACGGGTGGCACTCGGAGCAGACCTCGGCCCGGATGGTGCCGGACTCGATGGTGCTACGGGTGGTGAACGACGCGCCACAGGTGCAGCTGACCTGCGTCTCGACGTACTCGGGGTGGATGTCGCGCTTCAAGGTGTCTCCTAGGTTTCGGGAGGGCGCCGGGTCGCCGCCGCGGGATGCGGGAGCGTGAACCGGAGCCGACGTACCAGTCTGCCAGGACTGGCGCCATCCCCCAAAACCGGGGGTGCTCGTCATCTATTCCCCGGGGGCGGCGCCGGGGAATGGAGAGGGGGAATCACCCCTCAGGAGCTCACCACGCCCTTGGCCTCGCCCGCGGCCGTACCCTCCGTCGCCGACTTCGGGATCGGCCGGTCGTTCTTCAGGGCGGACCAGACCTGCTGGGCCTTGGCGGTCTCCAGGACCACCCGGTTCGGGTCGGCCGGGTCGTACTGGACCGGCATCGTGACCATGTCCATGTGCTTCGCGCTGATGCCCTTGAGGCCGTTGGCGAAGTCGATGAGGGAGTTGACCGAACCCAGGTCCGAATCGGTGGTCACGGCCTTGGTGGCGGTGTCGGCGAGGTCGTACAGCTTCTTGGGGTTGCTGAACACGCCGACGTTCTTGACCTGGTCGAGCAGCGCCTTGACGAACGCCTGCTGGAGCTGGATGCGGCCCAGGTCGGAGCCGTCGCCGACGCCGTGCCGGGTGCGGACCAGGCCGAGGGCCTGCCTGCCGTTCAGGGTGTGGGCGCCGGCCCGGAGGGTCAGGTGGCTCCGCGGGTCGTCGATGTTCTTCGTGGTCGTGACCGGGACGCCGCCGAGGTCGTCGATGAGCCGCTGGAAGCCCTCGAAGTCGACCTCCAGGTAGTGGTCCATGCGGATGCCGGTGAGCGACTCGACGGTCTTCACGGCACAGGCCGCGCCGCCGGTGGAGTACGCCTCGTTGAACATCACGCCGGTCGCGGCCGGGTGCGCGGTGCCGGCGGTGTCGGTGCACGAGGGGCGGTCGACGAGGGTGTCCCGGGGGATGGAGACGACGCTGGCCTTCTTGTGGCCCTCGTAGACGTGGACGATCATCGCCGTGTCGGAGCGGGCGCTGCCGTCGTCGGTGCCGCCGCCGAGCTTCTTGTTGGAGCCGGAGCGGCTGTCCGAGCCGAGGACCAGGATGTTCTCGGAGCCGTTGTCGGCCTTCGTGGGCCGGTCGGCACCGAGCGCCTGGTTGATGTCGACGCTCTTGAGGTTGCCGTTGAGCTTGAAGTAGACGTACCCGGCGCCGGTGCCGCCGAGGACGACCACGCCCGCGGCCGTCCAGGCCGCGACCCGCAGCGCCCTGCGGCCCTTGCTCGGGGCCTTGCGGCGGCGTCCCCTGCCGGTGCGGGGACCTGCCCCGTCCGGCTCGGCTATGACGGGCTCCGGCGTGCTCTGGGCGGACACATCGCTCCTCGGTCTCGTCGGTCGGTGGTACCCCCTGCTTTCAGGGTCGGGCGGGCGTCACCGCTCCATCGTCGCTCCGTACGGTCGGACGGAGAAACTCGGGACAGAGTTGCACAACGCAGAGTGCCCACCGCGTACAGCGATGGGCACTCTGTGTAGTCACTCCTGGTGGGCGACGCCCGTGAACCCTGTGGCAGGGATCTCGGTTGTGACCTTTCCGACGCTCTTGTCCTAGTCGCCGTTGCCGGGCATCGGCGTCGTCTTCTGGATCTGCAACAGGAACTCGGCGTTCGACTTCGTCTGCTTCATCTTGTCCAGAAGCAGCTCGATCGCCTGCTGCGAGTCGAGCGCGTGCAGCACTCGGCGCAGCTTCCAGGTGATGGCCAGCTCCTCGGCACCGAGCAGGATCTCCTCCTTGCGGGTGCCGGACGCGTCCACGTCCACCGCCGGGAAGATGCGCTTGTCGGCGAGCTTCCGGTCGAGCTTGAGCTCCGCGTTGCCGGTGCCCTTGAACTCCTCGAAGATCACCTCGTCCATGCGGGACCCGGTGTCCACCAGGGCGGTGGCGAGGATGGTCAGCGAGCCGCCGTCCTCGATGTTGCGGGCCGCACCGAAGAAGCGCTTCGGCGGGTACAGGGCGGTCGAGTCGACACCACCGGACAGGATGCGGCCGGAGGCCGGCGCCGCCAGGTTGTAGGCACGGCCCAGACGCGTGATGGAGTCGAGCAGGACGACGACGTCGTGACCCAGCTCCACGAGACGCTTGGCGCGCTCGATGGCCAGCTCGGCGACCGTGGTGTGGTCCTCGGCCGGGCGGTCGAAGGTCGAGGAGATGACCTCGCCCTTGACCGACCGCTGCATGTCGGTGACCTCTTCCGGACGCTCGTCGACGAGGACGACCATCAGGTGGCACTCGGGGTTGTTGTGCGTGATCGCGTTGGCGATCGCCTGCATGATCATGGTCTTGCCGGTCTTCGGCGGGGCCACGATCAGACCGCGCTGGCCCTTGCCGATCGGCGACACGAGGTCGATGATGCGGGTGGTCAGCACGCCCGGGTCGGTCTCCAGGCGGAGCCGGTCCTGCGGGTAGAGCGGGGTCAGCTTGTTGAACTCCGGTCGGCCGCGGCCGTGTTCGGGCGCCATGCCGTTGACGGAGTCGAGGCGGACCAGCGCGTTGAACTTCTCGCGGCGCTCGCCCTCCTTCGGCTGGCGGACCGCACCGGTGACGTGGTCACCCTTGCGCAGGCCGTTCTTGCGGACCTGGGCGAGGGAGACGTACACGTCGTTCGGACCCGGCAGGTAGCCGGAGGTCCGGATGAAGGCGTAGTTGTCGAGGATGTCCAGGATGCCCGCGACGGGGATCAGGACGTCGTCCTCGGCGAGCTGCGGCTCGTTCGCGAACTCCTCGCGGCCACGGCGGCCACGGCGGTCGCGGTAGCGCCCGCGACGGCCCCGGCGGCCGCCCTCGAAGTCGTCGTCGTCCTGCGGGCCGTTGTCGCGCTGGCGGTCCTGACGGTCCGGCCGGCCGCCGCCCTGCTGCTGGCCGCCCTGCTGCTGACGGTCCTGACGGCCGCCCGGGCCCTGCTGGTCGTCGCCCTTGCCGCGACGGTCGCGGTCCCGGCCGCGCTCACGGCGGTCGCGGCGGCCGCGGCCCTCGCCCTCGGCGGCGTCGCCCTTGGCACCCTCGCCCTGCTGCTGGGCTTCGGTCCTGGGCTCGGCCTTCGCCTCGGCGACGACCGTCTCGGCGCCGCTCGCGGTGGGGCTGCCGGCCTCGGCGGTGGCGCGGCGGCGACGGCGCTCGGTGGGCGCGTCGTCGGAGGCCGGCTGGCCGGGGATCTCGATCTGCTGCTGGGCCACGGCCTTCTCGGCCGGAGCCTCCGCCTTCTTGTCGCCGTCGGCGGCGTCACCCGTGCGGGCCTTGGAGGTGGCGCGGCGCTTGGGCTTGGTCTCGGTGGCGGTCTCGGCCTTGGCGGCGGCTCCCCCGGAGGGGGCACCCCCACCGGCGGCCTGCGCCTCCTTGATGACCTCGATCAGCTGGCTCTTGCGCATCCGCGCGGTGCCCCTGATGCCGAGGCCCGAGGCGACCTGTTGCAGCTCGGCCAGCACCATGCCCTCAAGGCCGGTACCGCGGCGCCGCCGGGAGCCGGCACCGGTGGCAGGCGCGGAGGCGTCCGTGGCGGGCGCGGCAGCGGTCTCCTCGACACGTGCGCCCATCAGATCGGTGGTGTCGCTCACGAAGGGTCCTTCCCTGGAGCGGACGTCGGCCTGTCTGGCTCGGCGACCGGTTGTGCTGTCCGGCTACGGTCCTGCTTCTGTGAACCGCGCCGGGGCGGTGGTCCGCCAAAGCGGCGGAAGAGAAATGTGCGGTGATCGGCGCTTCCGCGAGTCGTGGCACCCAGTGTCACGTGGCGTGGTAGCACCGGTTCCGGAGCGTGCCCGGCGGCCCGCTCAGTGCTCGCATACGTCGTACTGCCCAGGTGCGGCGCAAGGAACACGGAGTGGCGTGGGAGGCTCCCGGAAGAATGTCTGTCCCGGACGGGGACACGAGGCACCTCGCCATGGTGGGGTCGGGTGCAGACTTGAGATTAACACTACCGGATCCAACAAACATTCCCCCTCTCCAAATCCGGCAACCGGACGCAGTTAATCAACACCGGAGGTCGCGAGCGGCAGCACGCTCGCGCCCTGTACGTCCAGGTCCAGCCGGTTGGCGGCCCAGCCCTCACCCGCGAGGTGAGAGACCTTGTCGGCGCTGTCGGCGTCGGCCAGCGCCATGACGGTGGGGCCGGCGCCCGAGATGACGGCCGGGATGCCGTCGGCGCGCAGCCGCTCCACGAGCGCGGCGCTCTCCGGCATGGCCGGGGCGCGGTACTCCTGGTGAAGGCGGTCCTCGGTGGCGGGCAGCAGCAGCTCGGGGCGCCGGGTGAGGGCCTCGACGAGCAGGGCGGCACGGCCCGCGTTGGCGGCGGCGTCGACGTGCGGCACGGAGCGCGGGAGCAGGCCGCGCGCGGTCTCCGTCAGGACCGGCTTTCCGGGGACGAAAACCACCGGAACGATGGAATCGCTGGGCTCCATCCTGATCGCCCGGGCGGCGCCGGCCTCCATCCAGGACAGGGTGAATCCGCCGAGCAGACAGGCGGCGACGTTGTCGGGGTGACCCTCGATCTCGGTGGCCAGTCCGAGGAGGGCGGCGTCGTCGAGCCTGGCCTCCCCGCCTATGGTCACCGCGCGGGCGGCGACGATGCCGGCGCAGATGGCGGCGGAGGAGGAGCCCAGGCCGCGGCCGTGCGGAATGCGGTTGGCGCAGACGATTTCCAGGCCGCGGGGCTGTCCGCCCAGCAGATCGAAGGCGGTACGCATCGAGCGGATGAGGAGGTGGCTCTCGTCACGCGGAAGGGTCTCGTTGCCCTCGCCCGCGATGTCGATGTGCAGCCCGGCGTCGGCCACCCGGACGACCACGTCGTCGTACAGCCCCAGCGCGAGGCCGAGGGCGTCGAAGCCCGGGCCGAGATTGGCGCTGGTGGCGGGGACGCGCACCCGGACGGCGGCGGCGCGGAACGCTGGACCGGCCATCGCTCGTTGACTCTCCTTGAGCTGCGTGACTGTCGAAGACATTCGATGACGTTCGATACGTGCGTGGAGACCCGCGGACCGCGCAGACGGCGCGGCGTCACCCATATGCGCAGGCATATGCAGTGGGCGGGTTCCCTACAGCCTATCGAAGGAAGGTTCTGTGGCGACATAGGGCGCACAGGAGGCGCACGATGCGTGTCGTAAGCCCCCTGTGCACCCTGTCAGGGTTTTACCAGGGCTCAGGCCAGGCCGAGGCGCTCGGCGGCGGTGGCCGCGTCGACCGGCACGGTGACCGGCTGCGGGGCGCCGGCGACGGCCCAGTCGGGGTCCTTCAGACCGTTGCCGGTGACGGTGCACACGATCCGCTGGCCCGGGTCGACCTTGCCCTGCTCGGCCGCCTTGAGCAGACCGGCCACGGAGGCGGCGGAGGCGGGCTCCACGAAGACACCCTCCTGCGCGGCCAACAGCCGGTAGGCGCGCAGGATTTCACGGTCCGTCACCTCGTCGATGGCGCCGCCGGACTCGTCGCGGGCCGCGAGCGCGTACTCCCAGGATGCGGGGTTGCCGATGCGGATGGCGGTGGCGATGGTCGAGGGGTCCTTGACGACCTCGCCGCGCACGATCGGCGCGCTGCCGGAGGCCTGGAAGCCCCACATCCGGGGGGTCTTCGCGCAGATGCCGTCGGCGGCGTACTCCTTGTAGCCCTTCCAGTAGGCGGTGATGTTGCCCGCGTTGCCGACCGGCAGGACGTGGATGTCGGGCGCGTCGCCGAGCATGTCCACGATCTCGAAGGCGGCCGTCTTCTGGCCCTCGATCCGCACCGGGTTGACCGAATTGACCAGCGCCACCGGGTAGTTCTCGCTCAGCTCGCGCGCGAGGGTGAGGCAGTCGTCGAAGTTGCCGTCGACCTGGAGGATCTTCGCGCCGTGCACGAGGGCCTGGCCCATCTTGCCGAGCGCGATCTTGCCCTGCGGCACGAGGACGGCCGAGACCATGCCGGCCCGCACGGCGTACGCGGCCGCGGAGGCCGACGTGTTGCCGGTGGAGGCGCAGATCACGGCCTTGGCCCCGTCCTCCTTGGCCTTGGAGATGGCCATGGTCATGCCGCGGTCCTTGAAGGAGCCGGTGGGGTTGGCGCCCTCGACCTTCAGGTGGACCTCACAGCCCGTGCGCTCGGAGAGCACCTGCGCGGGCACGAGCGGCGTGCCGCCCTCGCGGAGCGTCACGACCGGCGTGGTGTCGGATACCGGCAGCCTGTCCCGGTACTCCTCGATGATTCCGCGCCACTGGTGGGTCATTGCTGGTTACTCTCCTTCAACCCGCATGATGCTGGCGACACCCCGCACGGTGTCGAGCTTGCGCAGCGCCTCGACGGTCCCGGTGAGGGAGGCGTCGGACGCCCGGTGGGTGACGACGACGAGGGAGGCCTCGCCGTCCTTGCCCTGCTGGCGAACGGTGTCGATCGACACCCCGTGCTCGGCGAAGACGGTGGCGACCTGGGCGAGCACGCCCGGCTTGTCCGCGACGTCGAGGCTGATGTGGTAGCGCGTGACGACCTCGCCCATGGGCGAGACGGGCAGGGCCGCGTACGCCGACTCACCGGGCCCCGTTGCGCCGTTGAGCCGGTTACGGCAGACGGCGACGAGGTCGCCGAGCACGGCGGAGGCGGTCGGGGAACCGCCGGCGCCGGGGCCGTAGAACATGAGCTGGCCGGCCGCGTCGGACTCCACGAAGACGGCGTTGTACGCGCCGCGCACGGAGGCGAGCGGGTGGCTCAGCGGAATCATGGCGGGGTGCACGCGCGCGGTGACGGACGCCCCGTCCTGCGCCCGCTCGCAGATGGCGAGCAGCTTGATCGTGCAGCCCATCTCCTTCGCCGAGCGGAAGTCGGCGGCGGTGACCTCGGCCATGCCCTCGCGGTAGACGTCGTCGAGACGCACGCGCGTGTGGAAGGCGATACCGGCGAGGATGGCGGCCTTGGCGGCGGCGTCGAAACCCTCGACGTCGGCGGTCGGGTCGGCCTCGGCGTACCCGAGCGCGGTGGCCTCGTCGAGCGCCTCCTGATAGCCGGCGCCCGTGGAGTCCATCTTGTCGAGGATGAAGTTGGTGGTGCCGTTGACGATGCCGAGCACCCGGTTGACCTTGTCGCCGGCGAGGGACTCGCGCAGCGGGCGGATCAGCGGGATGGCACCGGCGACGGCGGCCTCGTAGTACAGGTCCCGGTCGTGCTCCTCGGCGACGGCGTGCAGGGCGGCGCCGTCCTGGGCGAGCAGGGCCTTGTTCGCGGAGACGACGGACGCGCCGTGCTCGAAGGCGGTGGTGATCAGGGACCGGGCGGGCTCGATGCCGCCGATCACCTCGACCACGACGTCGATGTCCCCCCGTTTGACGAGCGCGGTGGCGTCGGTGGTCACGAGTTCCGCCGGGATGCCCTCGCGCACCTTGGAGGGCCGCCGTACGGCGACGCCCGCCAGCTCCACCGGGGCGCCGATCCTCTGGGCGAGGTCGTCGGCGTGCGTCGTCATGATGCGCGCCACCTCTGAGCCGACAACCCCACAGCCCAGCAGCGCCACCTTCAGCGGACGCGTACGCATCATCCGACCTCGTTTCCTCATACCGTCTACGGTTGGACCAGTCTCACTCACCGGACGGGAGTTTCTACCCTTGGTCCGGATCGTGAGACATGAATTTCATTTGTACGGGGCCGGCCGACAGGAGATCTTCCAGCCCCTCTTGTTCGGCCGGTGACTAGCCGACGTCGAGACGCAGCAGGTCCTCCTCCGTCTCACGCCGGACGATCACCCGGGCCTCCCCGTCCCGCACGGCGACGACGGGCGGCCGGAGCACATGGTTGTAGTTGCTGGCCATGGACCGGCAGTACGCGCCCGTGGCCGGTACGGCGATGAGGTCCCCCGGCGCCAGGTCGGCCGGCAGGAACGCGTCCTTGACCACGATGTCCCCGCTCTCGCAGTGCTTGCCGACCACGCGGGCGAGCATGGGCTCGGCGGTGGAGGTGCGCGAGACGAGGGCGACGCTGTACTCGGCGTCGTACAGCGCCGTCCGGATGTTGTCGGACATGCCGCCGTCGACGGACACGTACGTCCGCAGCCCGTCGAGCGGCTTGACGGTGCCGACCTCGTAGAGGGTGAAGGCGGTGGGCCCGACGATGGCGCGGCCGGGCTCGACGGAGATCCGGGGGGTGCGCAGCCGGGCGGCCTCGCACTCCCGGGTGACGATCTCGGTGAGGGCCTTGGCGATCTCGTGCGGCTCGCGCGGATCGTCGTCGCTGGTGTAGGCGATGCCGAGCCCGCCCCCGAGGTCGATCTCGGGCAGCTCGACGCCGTGCTCGTCCCGGACGTCCTTGAGCAGTCCCACCACGCGGTGCGCGGCGACCTCGAAGCCGGACATGTCGAAGATCTGCGACCCGATGTGGGAGTGGATGCCGATCAGTTCGAGCCCGTCGAGCTGGAGGGCCCGCCGCACGGCCTCGGCGGCCTGCCCGCCGGCGAGCGGGATCCCGAACTTCTGGTCCTCGTGGGCGGTGGCGATGAACTCGTGCGTGTGCGCCTCCACGCCGACCGTGATCCGGATCTGGGCCTTCTGCCGCTTGCCGAGGGACTGCGCGATGTGGGCGACCCGCACGATCTCCTGGAACGAGTCGAGCACGATCCGCCCGACCCCGGCCTCGACGGCGCGACGGATCTCGTCCGTGGACTTGTTGTTGCCGTGGAAGGCGATGCGCTCGGCGGGCATGCCGGCGGACAGGGCGGTGGTCAGCTCCCCGCCGGAACACACGTCGAGATTGAGCCCCTCCTCGTCGAGCCAGCGCACGACGGCACGCGAGAGGAAGGCCTTGCCGGCGTAGAACACGTCGGCGTCGGGCCCGAAGGCGGTGCGCCAGGCACGCGCCCGCGCTCGGAAGTCCGCCTCGTCGAGGACGTACGCGGGAGTCCCGAACTCCTCGGCGAGCCGGTTGACATCGACCCCGCCGACGGTGACGACCCCGTCGGCGTCCCGCCCGACGGTCTGGGCCCACACCTTGTGGTCGAGGGTGTTGAGATCGGCGGGCGGCGCGGAGTAGTGGCCCTCGGGCAGGACATCGGCGTGACGGGGCCCGGCGGGATGGGCGGAACGGCTCATGACGGTGACTCTCAGACTCTCTGTCTCTCTCCGGGGCACGTCTGCACTGGGGCCTCAGAGATGTTCGGGTGCGTCGATACCGAGCAGGGACAGGCCGCCGGCCAGCACCGTCCCGGCGGCTTCGGCGAGCGCGAGCCGGGCGCGGTGGGCGGCCGAGGGTTTCTCCTCGCCGCAGGGGAGCACGGAGGCGAGGAAGGGCAGCGCGGCATCGGCGACGGTGACGAGATGCCGGGCGAGCCGGTCCGGGGCACGGTGGGTGGCGGCCGCGGCGAGGATACGGGGGTGTTCGGCGAGGGCGGCGAGCAGTTCGCGGTGAGCGGTACCGCTGTCGAAGCCGGTGTCGGTGTCGCTGTCGAGCCCGAGAGGCCCGGGTTCGGCGCTGAAGCCCAGGCGGCCGGCGTTTCTGCCGAGGGACCGGACACGCGCATGGGCGTACCGCACCCGGAACAGCGGATTGCTCTCCCGCTGGACGAGATGGTCGGCGGTGATCCGGGGCCGGTCGTGCGGCGCGGGATGCAGCAGCGCCCACTGGGCGGCGTCGGCCCCGAGCGGGGCGGGGTCCTCCGGCGCGGGCACCGGCCGCAGATTGACGGGCTCGCCGTGCTCGACGGTGGCCCGCCCGCCCTGCGCGGCGACCAGCCGTACGACGGCGTCGGCGAGGACCTCGGCCCGGACCTCGTACGGCACGCGCAGCGCGACGATCCGCCCGGCGAGGGCGTCGCCGTGGCCGTACGCGGCACCGCGGGCGCCGATCTCCCGGACGACGGCGGTGACGAGGTCGGCCTGCGCCCGCTCGGCGAGGCTGATGTTGAGGAACCCGGGGCCGGTGACGACGACGTCGCGGATGCCGTCGGCGTCGGCGAGCCGGGGCACCAGGATCTCGGCGACCCGTCGCGAAGGCCGCCCGGCCGACCGGGCGAGCTGGAGGGCGATGGTCGTGGCGTAGTCCCCGCACCCCCCTGGCCCCGGCACGGTCACCACGGCCCGCTCGGGCACCGTCACACTCAGCTCCCCGTCATCGACAGCACGGCGCACCGCATGCAGCACGGTGCGGGACAACTCGACGGGGGTCACGGGACAAGCGTAGGGGAGGGAGGGGGTGGGTATGCGACGTGGTTTCTCACTGTGGGACGGGCGGGCGATTTACGGGCTTTCGGGAGGGGCGAGCGGCCAGCACATCCCTGCTCACGACCCACCGACCGCACGGGCTGCGGTCTAGCCGCCGTAGAAGATCCGGTGGCTCGGAACGCCGTCGGCGGCGCTGTCCTGCCTGCCCCCGCCGCCCGGTTCCTCGTCGCCGTCGCCCTCGCCGTCGTCTCCCCCGTCCTCGCCGCCGCGGCGGCCGCCGTCTCCCCCGTGCCCCGCTCCCCCGCGGCCGTCCCCGCACTGGATGAGCTGCTTGACGAGCCGGACCAGGTCGGCCGGTTCGAAGGGCTTGGCGAGGAAGGCGTCGACGCCGACGTCGAGGCCGCTCTCGACCTCGTGCTGCGTGCACGCGCTGATGATGGCGAGCGGCAGATGGTGCGTACGGGGATCGGCGCGCAGCCGGGCCGCGGTGCGCAGGCCGTCCAGCCGGGGCATGACGACGTCGAGGGTCACGACATCGGGCCGCACCTGGTGCACCACGTCCAGGCACTCGGCACCATCGGCCGCGGTCACGACCTCGAGCCCTTCCAGCTCGAGATTGACCCTGATCAGCTGCCGGATGACCTTGTTGTCGTCCACAACAAGCACCCGACCCGAGGCGCCTGGCACACGTCGAGAGTAGGTCCGGACCGGCCACCGCGTCCGGGTTTTCCCCACTTCCGCCCCGTACAGGGGACCCGTTCCGCCGACCACCGCACACCGGCCCCGCCGCACCCCGCTCCCCACCCCCGGAAACGGGTTCCTGATCACCCCGCCGGACCTGCTAGTGTTCTACCCGTCGCCGCGAGCGAAGCGCTCAACAGCCGACACGCCCCCGTAGCTCAGGGGATAGAGCAACGGCCTCCGGAGCCGTGTGCGCAGGTTCGAATCCTGCCGGGGGCACCCAGCATGAGGTGCCCAAAGACCCCGTCACCAGCGGAAACGCTGAGGCCGGGGTCTTCGCGTATGTGCAGCCGTATGCGGCCCGGAGCGGCCGCATGTCGGGGTCTGTGGACGAGGCGTGGACGGGATCTTGCAGCGTCCACCGAGGCCAGCCGCCCCATTCGACGGCCCGTCAGCTGCATCCGGCCGCCCCTCCGAGGGCTCCGACGCCGCCAACCGCTCCGCTCGGCACCAAGTGGGCGCGTGGCGCCATGTCCGGCTCCAGCGGCACCCGATCCTGCTCAAGCGCCGCCCCCTGCTCGACGGTCAGACCGTGACGTAACTCATTAAGCGGTCAGATATGAACTATCTCGTAAAACCGATACAGCCCATATCAAACCGGTCACGACCGTGCAGGAGACAGCCCGACACGCGAAGGTCCCGCTGCCGCCTGGACTGAAGCGGTGCGACAACCAGGCCGGCATGCACCCTCGATGGGGTGCCCAGACCATGCGGAACACGCTCGATATGGGCATAGAGCAGCGAATCGGATGAAGCAGTGACAAGCCACACAGGGGCAAACCCTTGCCTCATGGACGGCCTCGGAGTGAGATCGACGGTCAACGGGCCGAGCATGGTCTAGTCCACTTCGAGGAGCATCTATGCGCAGGATTCATGCGCGGCGGCGCACTGCGGTCGCCGCAGCCTGGATCACCAGCCTCACCAGTTTCGCAGCGATAGCAGGGCTTTTCTCTGGTTCCGTCGCCGTCGCTGCACCCGTGCAACCGGCGCAAGGAGTCAAGCTCGTGCCGGCGGCCGGACAGCATTCGAAGAGCGCGCCCGGCAGCCTGATGACCACTGCGCAGTGCCGGGAGCAGTGGGGGTTCGACTGCTACAACGCGCTCCAGTACCGCCAGGCGTACAACCTGGACCCGCTATACAAGGCAGGAGTGACCGGCAAGGGGCGCACGATCGTGATCGTGGATCCGTTCGGCTCGCCGACCATCCAGAAGGACCTGGACGTCTACAGCGCCCGGTTCGGCATGAAGAGCACCCATGTCGACGTGGTCAAGTGGGGCAACGTCCCGCGCTTCGACCCCAGCGACCCCGACCAACTCGGCTGGGCCGGGGAGACCACCCTCGACGTGGAGATGGCGCATGCCATCGCCCCGGACGCACACATCGTCCTGGCGGAGACCGCGGTCGGCCGGATCGGGGACGGCACCACCGGCCTGCGGGAGGTCATGGACGCCGAGAAGTCGCTCATCGACCGCGGCGTGGGCGATGTGATCAGCCAGAGCTGGGGCGTGGCGGAGAACAACTTCCCCGGCTTCAGCAAAGGTGACTTCTCCAGCATCCAGAACCTGCGGTACGCCTTCAAGGACGCAGCCAAGCACGGTGTGACCGTCACCGACGCTTCCGGCGACAGCGGACCCACCGACACCACCTCGAACGGCCAGACCACCTATCCGTACAGGGTCAACGCCTGGCCGACCGACGACCCCCTGGTGGTCTCGGTCGGCGGGACCCAGCTGCACCTGGACGCCAACGGCAACCGCATCGCGCCGGACAGCGTCTACAACGACCACGGCGCCAGCGGCGGCGGCCAGTCCCACGTCTTCGCGCGTCCCTCGTATCAGAACGGGGTGGCCGGCAATCACCGCAGCACCCCGGACGTCTCCATGTCCGCCTCTCTGAAGGGCGGCGGATGGGTGTACTCCAGCTACAACCCGAAGCGGGTCGGCTGGGACGTCTACGTCGGCACCAGCGAGGCCAGCCCGCTCTTCGCAGGAATCGTGGCCCTGGCCGACCAGGTCGCCGGGCACCGGCTGGGGGACATCCACCAGGCGCTGTACTCGCTGTACGCGCAGTCCTCGTCGAACCCGTCCACCGGGATCGTGGACGTGAAGGACGGCACGAGCAACAGCTATGCGGGAGTCCCCGGCTACACCGCGGTGAAGGGCTACGACATGGCGACCGGTGTCGGAACGATCGACGCGGAGCGCTTCGTCCCGGCCCTCGCCAAGGCGGGCTGACCGCATCCTGTCCCCGAGTCGCGGGCGCCCGGCGTACCACTGCCGGGCCCCGCGCCGGGACGGCGGCTCGTACACGCAGACGTACGCCGCCGGAAGTGGTCGTATACCGGGGTCTGTGCACGAAGCGTGGACGGGATCTTGGAGCGTCGCTGCAGGTGCGGGCCAGGAAATGGCGAGGCCCGCACCACCTCCAGGCGCCCCGCCCCACACGAATCATCACGCCGCGGGGCTAACAACGGGCGTCCATGAGGACCGCTGGCACTCCGCTGAGGCGACCAACTCAGGCCTGGTTCCAAGCCTGACGATGGCGAGCGACGCTGTACACCTGCTCCACCTGGTCTGCTGTGAGTACGCCTGAGAGTGGAGCGAGTGCCGATACTTGGCGCTCCTGGTAGACCCGGACACTGAGCTGCGTAGCCACCACTTTCAGCTCGGTGACGCCGACGAAGACGAGCACTGGCTCCACCGGTACCGGGAAGTCGCAATAGCGCTCAAGCACTCGGGCGACCCGCTTGGCCTCCGCCCGGCTCTTGCGTGCGTAGGGCGCCGGTTTCCCGTGATCCACTCTCACGGAATCGTCGCCGACCCATACGGCGCGCTTGTGGTGGTGCTTCGTATTGATGCTGAACACTCCACCAGGCCCGATCAGTAGGTGATCGATATCCACTTTGTTGGCCAAGGGGATGGAGTGCAGGACGCGCCATCCGTGGCGCCCCAACCGGTTCAGCTCGGCTCCCACTCGCCGCTCCCCCGCCAATCCCTTTCGCCAGGAGTCCCACTCAGTGGGGCGCCGTAGAAGCCGTGAGACGACTCGCTTCGTTAGCCCCGGGCCGGATTCATCGAGCAGGTCGCGTATGGACTTCCCGGGAAGGTTGATGGCCAGGTCGTCGGCCGGCGTCAGAGGCGGCAGCATCGGATGCGACTGAGTCTCCGGTGCCCCGCCGGGCGGAACAGGCTCGGTGAGGTGCTGTAAGTGCTTCGTGAGCACGGCGATCACGTCGTCGCGACACTCGGCCCGCAAGACCGTGATGTCCGCCGTCGTGACATCCGCCCAACCGACCGCGGTGCCATCAGGCAGGTTGGCGTACAGACGGTCATGTCCGTACCGCTTCCAGCGCGTGACGTTCAGCTCCACAAGGCCCCCTGTGCTCCCGCGATGACGTTGCAGATATGCCAGCAGCAAGCGAGGCGAGGCCACAAGACCGCAGGGCAAGCAGCTCGACTCAGCTCGACCTTTCCGGACGAAGCATCGGCGCAGGTAGGACACGAAACGAGGGAGGCCCCAGGCGGCATGCCTGAGGCCTCGGTGTGAGTGCAGGTTGCCTCACTCGTACTCGCGCAGCAGGTCCTCGATGCGACGGTTGGCGACGTCCTGCCGACCGTCGAGGCACTTCGCGTACCGGGTCAGTAGGACCTCGACGCTGTTGCCGGCGCGCTCGGCAACCTCGGTGGGATCCACTCCGGCATTGAGCCACGTCGACAGCGCCGAGTGCCGAAGGTCGTACGGCCTACTCGCGAGCGGCGAGGCCGTGACAGCCGGCGGAAGCGCCAGGAGCCGAGCCTCCTGCCACACGCGGTAGTAGGTCGAGGACGGGACAACCGAACCCTTCTCACTGAAGAAGAGCCGCCCGTCTTCCGCCGTGCCGAACGTGGCCAGGTGCTCGCGCAGCACGGCGACGAGCTGGGGCGGAATAGGCACACGCCGAACGTCCTCAGTCGGCCGATTCTTAAGCCCGCGGTCGTCGTGGGTCTCTCCCGAGTCGGTCCATTGCTTGCCGACCGAGGGACGAGTCCGGTGGAGCAGCGCCGATCCCCAGCCCTGCTCAGGGAGGACGAGGTCAGTCTCGACCAGGCCGACCGCCTCAGCGGGCCGGAGGCCACCGAAGTACATCGCCGCGAACAGCCCGACGAGACGTCGGCCGCGAGCACGCCGGTAGCCGCCGACGTAGGACACTGCCGCCAAGAGATTGCGAGCCTGCTCCGGGTTGGCGACAACGCGCGGATCGACCTGGTTCGAGAGCTTGGGCTTCTGCCAGCGAACCGCCGTGATCGGATTCTCCCGCAACTCCCCCAGGTCGACCGCGTAGTTCGCAGCGTTCACGAGCGTCCGGCGCTTACGTCGCACCGTTTCCGCCGCTGCGGCCGTGCCGTCGAGCTTGAGTTTCAGCGAGTCGAGCACTGCACGCGCCGTGGCGGGTTCAGCGAGATCCGAAGTCCGGCATCCATCCCCCAACGCCACCCACGGCCGAGGACTGGGCATGGTCGCCGCACTCGCCGATAACGTCGTGATCCAGGGCGACAACTCCGGCCGCACCGTCACCGCCGAACTCCGCATCCCGGCAAGCCGCAGCAGCCGTGCGGTCACCGCAAAGCTCTCCGCGGCCACTCATCTCGGAGACCGCCCGTGCTGACAGACAAGCCCCGACGCGGCTACTGGTGCGAGTGCTGGACCGAAGACCTCACCGAGGAAAGGCCGCCGACACTCCGGGCATCCACCGACGCCTACTCGGCACCCCAGGCAGACAGATGGGTCGCGGTCGCACTCTGCACCATCTCACCGGCGCTCGATCCCGACGCATCCGACGAGGTGTGGGAGCGGCTGTACAACGGCCGCATCGAGACCAGGAGAGCCCTGCTGCGCGCCGAGCCTTGCACGGTGTCAGTCACCCAGGCCAGCACCCGTATCACCTGGACGATCCGACCAGTGCTCTTCGTGCCGCTCGCTCACCGGCAGGGCATCGAACTCCCGGCGTGCGCATACGACTTCAAGCCCCATGCGACCGACTGAGTTACAGCTTTCTCTACTGGTTCAAGGCGGCTCCGTAAGTTGTTGGATGGCCCGGAAGGGCGGGGTGTGGCTCAAGGCGGCTTGCCGGATGTGGCTCGGAGCGAGTGGCCGCCGCGCCCTTCGGGGCACCTTGGCTGCTGATTGAGATGTGCGCGCCTTGTGCGGTCGCTGTTTACGGAGCAGACAGCAGGGTGTTCCTCGGGCCGATGGAGTGCCGTGCGGCGCGAGGAGGGGCG
>NZ_JBVHMR010000029.1:0-102841 GCF_055558375.1 Streptomyces sp. NPDC025793
GTGGACCGTTCGGCGGCGTACGCGATGCGCTGGGTCGCCAAGAACGTGGTCGCCGCGGGCCTGGCCTCCCGCTGCGAGGTGCAGGTCGCGTACGCGATCGGCAAGGCCGAGCCCGTCGGTCTGTTCGTCGAGACCTTCGGCACCCACAAGGTCGAGACCGAGAAGATCGAGAAGGCGATCGACGCCGTCTTCGACCTGCGTCCGGCCGCGATCATCCGCGACCTCGACCTGCTCCGCCCGATCTACTCCCAGACGGCGGCGTACGGCCACTTCGGCCGGGAGCTGCCCGACTTCACCTGGGAGCGCACCGACCGCGTGGACGCCCTGCGCAAGGCCGTCGGCCTCTGAGGCGAGCGGCGACACGGCTGACATCGGCTCCCGGGACCACCGTTCGGTGATCCCGGGAGCCGACGCCGTCATGCGGTACATGGATGTGAACGGCAGGCCGCAGGCGGGCCGTTGTCAGTGGCGTTTGGTAAGAATGCAAGCGTGAGCAGCGAGAACGAGCAGGGGGGCGGGGGCGCCGAAGGGGCGCCGCCGGAGCAGCTCGCGCTCATCCGGGAGAGCGTGCGCAAGGCGAGGACGCCGCGCGCCAAGCCGCGCACCTGGCGGGGCGCCGCGCTCGCCAAGGAGCTGCCCGTCGCCCGGGTCCTGGTCGACAAGGGCGTGCTGCACCTCGACCGGTACTTCGACTACGCCGTCCCCGAGGAGCTGGACGCGCAGGCGCAGCCCGGGGTGCGGGTGCGCGTGCGGTTCGGGGCCGGCCGGCACCGGGTGCGCGAAGGGCGCCGCGAGGGCGGCGGCCTCATCGACGGCTTCCTGATCGAGCGCCGCGCCGAGTCCGACTACTCCGGGCCGCTGGCCGCACTGGCCCAGGTCGTGTCCCCGGAGCCCGTGCTGAGCGAGGAGCTGCTCGGCCTCGCCCGGGCCGTCGCCGACCGCTACGCGGGCAGCCTCGCCGATGTGCTCCAGCTGGCCGTGCCGCCGCGCAGCGCCCGTGCCGAGCAGCGGCCGTCACCGGACCCGCTGCCGCCGCCGAACGCCCCGACGGCCGGATCCTGGGGGCGGTACGAGCACGGGGGCGCCTTCCTGGAGGCCCTCGCCTCCGGCGCGGCGCCCCGGGCCGTGTGGAACGCGCTGCCGGGTCCGCTGTGGAGCGAGGAGCTGGCCCGGGCCGTCGCCGCCACGCTCGCCTCGGAGCGCGGCGCCCTCGTCGTCGTACCGGACGGGCGGGCCGCAGCCCGGGTCGACGCCGCGCTCACGGCGCTCCTCGGCCCGGGCCGGCACGCGCTGCTGACCGCCGACGCGGGACCCGAGAAGCGGTACGCGCAGTGGCTCGCCGTACGGCGCGGATCCGTACGGGCCGTCGTGGGGACACGGGCCGCCATGTTCGCGCCCGTGCGCGACCTGGGCCTCGTGGCGGTCTGGGACGACGGCGACGACAGCCTGAGCGAGCAGCACGCCCCGCAGCCGCACGCGCGCGATGTGCTGCTGCTGCGCGCCGCGCTGGACAAGTGCGCCTTCCTGCTGGGCGGATTCGGCTGCACCGTGGAGGCCGCCCAGCTCGTGGAGAGCGGCTGGGCCCGGCCGCTGGTCGCCGGCCGTGAGCAGGTACGGCGGGCCGCGCCTGTGGTCCGGACGGTCGGCGACGACGACCTCGCCCGCGACGAGGCCGCCCGCGCCGCCCGGCTGCCGACCCTGGCCTGGCAGGCGGCCCGCGAAGGGCTGCGGCACGGGCCGGTGCTGGTGCAGGTGCCCCGGCGTGGCTACGCCCCCCGCATGGCCTGCGACCGGTGCCGGGCGCCCGCGCGGTGCCGGCACTGCGCCGGACCGCTCCAGGGCCAGGACGCGGGAGTGCTGCGGTGCGGCTGGTGCGGGCGTGAGGAGAGCGCGTGGCACTGCCCGGAGTGCGGCGGCTTCCGGCTGCGCGCCCAGGTGGTGGGGGCGCGCCGGACGGCCGAGGAACTGGGGCGCGCCTTTCCCGCCGTACCGGTGCGGACCTCGGGACGGGAGCAGGTGCTGGACACCGTGCCGGGCACGCCCGCGCTGGTGGTGAGCACCCCGGGCGCCGAACCCGTCGCCGAGGGCGGCTACGCGGCGGCCCTGCTGCTGGACGGCTGGGCCATGCTCGTCCGCCCCGACCTGCGGGCCGGCGAGGACGCGCTGCGCCGGTGGATCGCGGCGAGCGCGCTGGTCCGGCCGCAGGGCGAGGGGGGCACGGTGGTCGTGGTGGCCGAGCCGACCTTGCGACCGGTGCAGGCGCTGGTGCGCTGGGACCCCGTCGGGCACGCGGTGCGGGAACTGGCCGAGCGGGCGGAGCTGGGCTTCCCGCCGGTGTCCCGGATGGCGGCCGTCACAGGAGCGCCGGCGGCCGTCGCCGGCTTCCTGGCGTCGGCCGAACTGCCGCCGGACGCCGAGGTGTTGGGACCGGTTCCGGTGCCGCCCACGCCGCCCGGCCGGCCTCGCAGGCCCGGCGCTCCGCCGACCGGCGAGCACTGGGAGCGGGCACTTGTGCGGGTGCCGCCGGGGAGCGGGGCGGCGCTGGCCGCCGCGCTGAAGGCCGCTCAGGCCGTGCGGATGGCGCGGGGCAGCGGGCACGCCGGCGGGGCCGCGGAGGCCGTGCGGGTGCGGATCGATCCGCCGGACATCGGGTGACGTGTGCCCCCCGGGAGAGACGTGAGTGCCCTCCCGGATGTGGTGCCGGGAGGGCAGGCGGCGCGGGCCGGTGCGCGTCGGCGCGTCGGCGTCAGCCGTTGCGCGGCCCGGGGAATGCCGTCGGGCGGGCGTCGTCGCGCAGGGCGGGGCTGCCCGCGGTCGGCTGGGTGGGCATGGAGCGGGCCGCGGGGACCGTGGGCACCGTCGGCAGGGCCGTGTTCACGCCGAGCGTGCGCGCGGCGGACGGCTCCGGCGTCCGTTCGGTCTCGGCGGCGGCCGCCTGGGCCGCGGCGCGGCGGGCGCCGTAACGGCGGTGCACCGCCTGCTTGGTGACTCCGAGCGCCGAGCCGACCGCGTCCCACGAGAAGCCGAGTGAGCGGTCGAAGTCCACGGCGGCCGTGACCAGGGTCTCGACGCTGTCGCGGAGTTCCTGGGCCAGGCGGACCGTCGGGGCGGGGGCACGTCCGTAGACGACGAAGCCCGTGGACGGGCCGGAGCGGCGCGGGCGGTAGACGTTGCCCAGCTGGGCGGTGAGCGTGCGCAGCGCGTCCACCTGTCGGCGGACCCGCTCGATGTCCCGCACCAGCAAGTGCAGGCTGGCCCGGGCCTGGGCGTCGTGGGTTGCGTGGTCGGCCATGAACAAGCCTCTCGAACCGGCGTTGAAAGGAATTGGGCCGCGAAAGCGGCCCGTTGTGGTCAACTCTTTCTTGACCAACGCGTGTGCGCGCCGCTGGTCACGGGGTGGGGGCGTACGGGCATATGCGTACGCCGGTCGGGCGGGCGCCCACGCCCGGCAGCGGTGCGGGACCGCTGCTGCGCCCGCGCACCGCCCGTGTCTCCCGGCCGCGACGCCGACCTGTGCGGCTTCGGCCGTCGGCGGCCTTTCCCCGGTGGTCATAGACTGGTGCGCTGCCCGTCCAACCCCCGCCAGAGAGGCCCGATCCCGCCCATGAAGCTCGTCTTCGCCGGTACCCCCGAGGTCGCCGTTCCCGCTCTGGACGCCCTGATCGCCGCCGGGCGGCACGAGGTCGCCGCCGTCGTCACGCGGCCCGACGCGCCGGCCGGGCGCGGGCGCAGGCTGGTCGCGTCGCCCGTGGCCGAGCGGGCGCAGGAGGCGGGTATCGAGGTGCTCAAGCCCCTCAAGCCGCGCGACCCGGAGTTCCTGGAGCGGCTCACGCAGATCGCCCCGGACTGCTGCCCGGTCGTCGCCTACGGCGCCCTGCTGCCCCGGGTCGCCCTCGACATCCCGACGCACGGCTGGGTCAACCTGCACTTCTCGCTGCTGCCCGCCTGGCGCGGGGCCGCGCCGGTGCAGCACTCCATCATGGCGGGCGACGAGATCACCGGCGCCTCCACCTTCCTCATCGAGGAGGGCCTCGACTCCGGGCCCGTCTACGGCACTGTCACCGAGGAGGTCCGGGCCACCGACACCAGCGGCGACCTGCTCACGCGGCTCGCCTTCGCCGGCGCCGGGCTCCTCGCCGCGACCATGGACGGCATCGAGGACGGCACCCTGAAGGCCGTACCGCAGCCGGCCGACGGCGTCACCGTCGCGCCGAAGATCACCGTCGAGGACGCCCAGGTGGACTGGACCGCCCCCGCGCTGCGCGTCGACCGGGTCGTGCGCGGCTGCACCCCGGCGCCCGGCGCCTGGACCACCTTCCGGGGCGAGCGGCTGAAGCTCATCCAGGTCACGCCCGTGCCGGAGCGGATCGACCTCGCGCCGGGGCGGATGGCGGTCGGCAAGAACAGCGTGCACGTCGGCACGGGTTCGTACGCCGTCGAGCTGCTCTGGGTGCAGGCCCAGGGCAAGAAGCCGATGCGGGCGGCCGACTGGGCCCGCGGGGTGCGCATCACCGAGGACGAGACCCTCGGGGGCTGAGCGCCCCGCCGGAGGTGCTGCCGCAATGTGCCGTCAGCCGTCAGCCGTCAGCCGTCAGCCGTCAGCCGTCAGCCGTCTGCGGGTCTGCCGCGGCCGGTCGCACCCGCGCGGCGGAGGTGACGGTGTGCGGACGTAGGCTGGAGACCGCACCTCCTTCCTCGTATCCGGAGCACCTTTTTCGTGAGTGAGCAGTCCCGGCGGCCCCATAGGCCCGCCAAGCCCTATCGCCGTCCGCAGAAGGACCCCGTCCGCATCCTGGCCTTCGAGGCGCTGCGCGCGGTCGACGAGCGGGACGCGTACGCCAACCTCGTGCTGCCGCCGCTGCTGCGCAAGGCGCGCGAGAAGGAGGGGCCGGAGAAGTTCGACGCACGGGATGCGGCCCTCGCCACCGAGCTGGTGTACGGCACGCTGCGCCGGCAGGGGACGTACGACGCCGTCATCGCCGCCTGTGTCGATCGGCCGCTGCGCGAGGTCGATCCGCCGGTGCTCGACGTGCTCAGCCTCGGTGTGCACCAGCTGCTCGGGACCCGGATCCCGGCCCACGCCGCCGTGTCCGCCTCCGTCGAGCTGGCCCGCGTGGTGCTCGGCGACGGACGCGCCAAGTTCGTCAACGCCGTGCTGCGCAAGGTGACCCAGCACGACCTCGACGGCTGGCTGGAGAAGATCGCGCCGCCCTACGACGAGGACCCCGAGGACCACCTCGCGGTCGTGCACTCGCACCCCCGCTGGGTCGTCTCGGCGCTCTGGGACTCGCTCGGCGGCGGGCGCGCCGGGATCGAGGACCTGCTGGAGGCCGACAACGAGCGGCCCGAGGTGACCCTCGTCGCGCGGCCGGGGCGGGCCACCGCCGAGGAACTGCTGCGCGAGGAGGCCGCCGTGCCCGGGCGCTGGTCCCCGTACGCCGTGCGGCTCGCCGAGGGCGGTGAGCCGGGCGCGGTGAAGGCCGTGCGCGAGGGCCGGGCCGGGGTGCAGGACGAGGGCAGCCAGCTGGTGGCCCTGGCGCTCGCCAACGCGCCCGTCGAGGGATCCGACGCGCGGTGGCTCGACGGCTGCGCCGGCCCCGGCGGCAAGGCCGCGCTGCTCGCCGCCCTCGCCGCCGAGCGCGGCGCCACGCTGCTCGCCTCCGAGAAGCAGCCGCACCGGGCCGGACTGGTCGCCAAGGCGCTGGCCGGCAACCCCGGGCCGTACCAGGTCATCGCCGCCGACGGCACCCGGCCGCCGTGGCGGTCCGGGAGCTTCGACCGCGTGCTGATGGACGTGCCGTGCACCGGGCTCGGCGCGCTGCGCAGGCGGCCCGAGGCCCGCTGGCGCCGGCGCCCCGAGGACCTGGAGAACTTCGCGCCGCTCCAGCGCGCCCTGCTGCGCACCGCGCTCGACTCGGTGCGCGTCGGCGGCGTCGTCGGCTACGCCACCTGCTCGCCGCACCTCGCCGAGACCCGGGCGGTCGTCGCCGACGTGCTCAAGCAGCACCCGCAGACTGAGCTGATCGACGCGCGCCCGCTGCTGCCCGGCGTACCGGCGCTCGGCGAGGGGCCGGACCTCCAGCTGTGGCCGCATCTGCACGGCACCGACGCGATGTACCTGGCGCTCATCCGTCGTACCGGCTGAGATCACGCGTTCACCGGGAGTCATCCACAGGCGGCCGCGTCAGTACGATGAACGGCCCCGCCTGTGGACGGACGCGAACATCAGTGCTCCGGACATGGCAGTCTTGGGGCATGGCCCAGATCAACCCCAGCATCCTGTCCGCCGACTTCGCCCGCCTCGCGGAGGAGGCCAAGGCGGTCCAAGGCGCCGACTGGCTCCATGTCGACGTCATGGACAACCACTTCGTCCCGAACCTCACGCTCGGCGTGCCGGTCGTGGAGTCCCTGGCGCGTGCGACGGACACCCCGCTGGACTGCCATCTGATGATCGAGGACCCCGACCGCTGGGCTCCCCAGTACGTCGAGGCGGGCGCCTCCTCGGTCACCTTCCACGTGGAGGCGGCCGCCGCTCCCGTGCGGCTCGCCCGGGAGATCCGGGCCAAGGGCGCCCGTGCCTCCATGGCGCTCAAGCCGGCGACGCCGATCGAGCCGTTCGAGGATCTGCTGCCCGAGCTCGACATGCTGCTGATCATGACGGTCGAGCCCGGCTTCGGCGGCCAGGCCTTCCTCGACATCATGCTGCCGAAGATCCGCCGCACCCGGGAGCTGATCGCCAAGCACGGCCTCCAGATGTGGCTCCAGGTGGACGGCGGTGTCTCCGCCTCGACGATCGAGCAGTGCGCGGAGGCGGGCGCGGACGTCTTCGTGGCCGGCTCGGCGGTCTACGGCGCGGCGGACCCGGCGGAGGCGGTGCGTGCCCTGCGCGCCCAGGCGGACGCGATCACCGCCCGGTCGTCCTGGGCATGCGACCACTGAGCCACAGATACATGAACGGTTAAGTGAACGGCGCCCATCAGGGCAGATCAGTCGCCCCGAATCTGCAAGGATGAACGGCGAATCCAGAGTGTGAACAGCAGTGAGGAGATCGCCGTGTCGGGTATGTCGGCGGGCCGGTCAGCCATGCGGATGGGACCCGCTGAGCTGGTCCAGGCGGCGGCCATGGCCCGCCGCTTCTACCTCGAGGGGAAGTCCAAGATCCAGATCGCCGAGGAGTTCGGCGTCAGCCGCTTCAAGGTGGCCCGGGTCCTGGAGACGGCCCTCGAACGGGATCTCGTACGCATCGAGATCCGCGTGCCGGCCGAGCTGGACGCCGAGCGCTCCGACGCGCTCCGCGCCCGGTACGGCCTGAGGCACGCCGTCGTGGTCGAGTCCCCGGCCGAGGCCGAGGAGACCCCCGACCCGGAGAACCTCGGCGAGGTCGCCGCCGACCTGCTCGGCGAACTCGTCAACGAGGGGGACGTGCTGGGGCTGGCCTGGGGCCGGTCCACCATCCACATGGCGGCGGCGCTCGACCGGCTGCCGCCGTGCACGGTGGTGCAGCTGACAGGGGTGTACGACGCCGGGACCGCCGAGCGCGGATCGGTGGAGGCGGTGCGCCGCGCCGCGCAGGTGTCCGGCGGGGACGCGCACCCCATCTACGCGCCGATGCTGCTGCCGGACGCGGCCACCGCGGCGGCGCTGCGCCACCAGACCGGGATCGCCCGGGCCTTCGAGTACTTCGACAAGGTCACGGTCGCCTGCGTCTCCATCGGCTCCTGGGAGCCGGGCATCTCGACGGTGCACGACATGCTCAGCGACGAGGAGCGGGCGCACTACGCCTCGCTCGGTGTCGCCGCCGAGATGTCCGCACACCTCTTCGACGCCGAGGGGCGCCGCATCGGGCGGGACCTGGGGGAGCGGTGCATCACGGTCAAGACCGACCAGCTGCGCCGTATCCCGGAGGTCGTGGCGATCGCGGGCGGGCAGCGCAAGGCTCCCGCGATCGACGCGGTGCTGCGCTCCGGGCTGGTCACCAGCCTGGTCACGGACACCTCGGCCGCGGACTGCCTGATGACGGCGGGACCGACCCCGAAGCCGGCCCTGAGCCGCGCGGACCCCGACGGTTCCTGACCGGCCCCTGCCCCGGGCCCGGCGGAGCCGGCCCCACTCGCCGACTCCGGTCGCCGGGCGCGGAGTTCGTGGCGGTGGGACGGCCGTGGCAGCATCATCCGCATGTTGCTGCGGTTCGTCCCCCCACCGTCCCGACGACGGGCGGTGCCCCGCCTGTTCGCGGGGCTCCTCGTCGTCCTCGCCGTCCTGCTGACCGGCTGCTCGTCGCACCACACGAGCACCGGCACGGGCAAGAGCACCGGTATCGGCAAGAGCGCAGGCCCCGCCTCGCACGCCCCTGCCACCGCCTCGGCCACACCCGGCTGGGCCAAGGGCATGGCCACCGTCCAGGCGTCCGCGCTGCCCGCCGAAGCCCGGCAGACCCTCGCCCTCATCGACAAGGGCGGCCCCTACCCCTACGCCCGGGACGGCATCGTCTTCGGGAACGTCGAGCGGCACCTGCCGGGGCACCAGCGCGGCTACTACCACGAGTACACCGTCAAGACGCCCGGCTCGCGCGACCGCGGCGCCCGGCGCATCATCACCGGCAAGGCCGGGGAGATCTACTACACCGATGATCACTACAACTCGTTCCGGGCGGTGCTGAGATGAGCGAAGACCTGGCAGGGCGGCTCGTCGTCACCCTGGACCTCGACGGAGTCACCGACAAGGCCGGTCTGATGGACCGCGTCGCCCGGGCCCTGGCGCTGCCCGACTGGTTCGGCCGGAACTGGGACGCGCTGGCGGACTCCCTGTCCGACCACACCGTGTGGCCCGAGGGGGCCGTCGAGCAGGGGCTGCTGATCGTCGTGCGCGGCTGGCAGCCGTACGCCGAGGCGCGGCCGAAGGAGTGGCGGATCGCGCAGGACGTGTTCACCGAAGCGGTGGACCGGACTCCCTCGCTCACCGTCGCCCTCGCTGTTGGAGGATCCTCCTAGCTGATCCGCTGCGGGCCTGGATGTTCTGTGGGGGCATGGCCCGGCCCCCGACATGGGACAATGAAGTACGTGCTCTTTCCCCCCGGCACACCTGTCGGGGGGTCACCTCTGATCGACTGGGATGTGCGGCACGTGCGTTTCCTCAATGACATCCAGCCCCCGTACGACCTGACGTACGACGACGTGTTCATGGTGCCGAGCCGCTCCGCGGTCGGTTCGCGTCAGGGCGTGGACCTCAGCTCGCCGGACGGCACGGGCACCACCATCCCGCTCGTCGTCGCCAACATGACCGCCATCGCCGGCCGCCGTATGGCCGAGACCATGGCCCGCCGGGGCGGTCTGGTGGTCATCCCGCAGGACATCCCGATCGACGTCGTCACCGACGTCGTCTCCTGGGTCAAGAGCCGCCACCTGGTGCTCGACACCCCGATCGTGCTCGCCCCGCACCAGACGGTCGCCGACGCGCTCGCGCTGCTGCCGAAGCGCGCCCACAACGCCGGTGTCGTCGTGGACGAGAACCGCCGTCCGGTCGGCGTCGTCACCGACGAGGACCTGACCGGCGTCGACCGCTTCACGCAGCTCGAAGTGGTCATGTCCAAGGATCTGCTCCTCCTCGACGCGGACATCGACCCGCGCGAGGCCTTCAACACCCTCGACCAGCACAACCGGCGCTACGCCCCGGCCGTCGACAAGGACGGCAAGCTGGCCGGCATCCTCACCCGCAAGGGCGCCCTGCGCGCCACGCTGTACACGCCGGCCGTGGACGCGAACGGCAAGCTGCGCATCGCCGCCGCCGTCGGCATCAACGGCGACGTCGCGGGCAAGGCCAAGCAGCTGCTCGACGCGGGCGTGGACACGCTCGTCATCGACACCGCGCACGGCCACCAGGAGTCGATGATCAACGCCATCAAGCTGGTGCGCGCGCTCGACCCGCAGGTGCCCATCGCCGCGGGCAACATCGTCTCCGCCGAGGGCGTCAAGGATCTCGTCGACGCCGGCGCGGACATCATCAAGGTCGGTGTGGGTCCCGGCGCCATGTGCACCACCCGGATGATGACCGGCGTGGGCCGGCCGCAGTTCTCCGCGGTCCTGGAGTGCGCCGCCGAGGCGAAGAAGTACGGCAAGCATGTGTGGGCCGACGGCGGTGTCCGCCACCCGCGCGACGTCGCCATGGCCCTCGCGGCCGGCGCGTCCAACGTGATGGTCGGCTCCTGGTTCGCGGGCACCTACGAGTCCCCGGGCGACCTCCAGCACGACGCCAACGGCCGTGCCTACAAGGAGTCCTTCGGCATGGCGTCCGCGCGTGCGGTGGCCAACCGCACGTCGGAGGAGTCGTCCTACGACCGCGCCCGCAAGGCGCTGTTCGAGGAGGGTATCTCCACCTCCCGCATGTTCCTCGACCCGACCCGCCCGGGCGTCGAGGACCTGATCGACTCGATCATCGCGGGCGTCCGCTCCTCGTGCACCTACGCCGGCGCGGGCTCCCTGGAGGAGTTCGCCGAGAAGGCCATCGTCGGCATCCAGAGCGCCGCCGGCTACGCCGAGGGCAAGCCGCTGCACGCCAGCTGGAGCTGACCCCCAAGTCCATCGGGTCCCTCAAGTCCCTTCCGAGCGGCCCCCGTTGATCCCGTCCCCGGGACCGACGGGGGCCGTCGGGGTGTTCAGGACTTCGCAGAGCGGACCGGTGGGGCCGCCGCGCAACGCTCGTCGCTCCGGGTGCAACGAATTGGCGTTCTGGGCGGATGAACGCAATGATCATCCGGGGACGCGCAAGGTTGCTGCATTACGCCCGTGAAGGCCACCCCCGTAGGGTGCTGCGCTGTACGTGGCGTGGCGGGGACCCCGCTCGGTGGGCTCCTGCCCTGGCAGGGCTGCACCGGGTCCCCGTCCCGCAGTGATCGGCAGCGATAAGGAGCCAACGCGTGCTCGACCAAGGCGCACCCCCGCACGACCGCCCGGCGACCGTCCCCGCGTCCCCGGGCGTCGCCGCGCGCCTCATGCGGCGCAAGCCTGTGGAACGCCTGGTCGCGGAGGGCGGCCAGGGTGAAGGAGGGCAGCTTCGGCGCTCCCTCGGGCTGTGGCAGCTGACCATGATCAGCATCGGTGCCACGCTCGGCACCGGCATCTTCGTCGTCCTCGGCGAGGCCGTCCCCAAGGCGGGCCCGGCCGTCACCCTCTCCTTCGTGATCGCCGGTCTCACCGCGCTGTTCTCGGCCCTGTCCTACGCCGAGCTGGCGGGCACCATCCCGGTCTCCGGTTCCTCGTACTCGTACGCATACGCAACCATGGGCGAACTGATCGCCTGGGTCTGCGGCTGGTGCCTGCTGCTGGAGTACGGCGTCTCGGTGGCCGCGGTGGCCGTCGGCTGGGGCCAGTACCTGAACGAGCTGCTGCACGGCACCATAGGCGTCACCATCCCGGACGCCCTGTCGGCGCCGCCCGGCCAGGGCGGCATCTTCAACCTGCCCGCCCTGATCGTCGTCCTGCTCGGCATGGTGTTCCTGCTCGGCGGCGCCAAGGAGTCCGCGCGCGCCAACACCGTCATGGTGAGCGTGAAGATCGCCGCGCTGATCCTCTTCTGCGCCATCGGCTTCATGGGCTTCAAGTCCGGCAACTACGCCGACTTCATGCCGCTCGGCATGGCGGGCGTCAGCGCGGCCGGTGCCACGCTGTTCTTCTCGTACATCGGCTTCGACGCCGCCTCCACCGCCGGTGAGGAGGCGAAGGACGCACAGCGCGACCTGCCGCGCGCGATCATGCTGTCGCTGGTCATCGTGACCGCGCTGTACGTCCTCGTCGCGGCCGTCGCCGTGGGTGCCTGGCCCTGGAAGAAGTTCAAGGACTCCGAGGCCGCGCTCGCGCAGATCATGACCGACGTCACCGGGCAGAGCTTCTGGGGCACGCTGCTCGCGTTCTGCGCGGTCATCGCCATCGCCAGCGTCGTGCTGACCGTGCTCTACGGCCAGACCCGCATCCTGTTCGCGATGTCCCGCGACGGCCTGGTGCCCAAGATCTTCTCCAGGGTCCACCCGAAGACCGGCGCGCCGCGCGCCAACACGATCATCGTGTCCCTGTTCTGCGGTCTCCTCGCCGCCGCGATCCCGCTGGGCCAGCTGGCGGACGCCACCAGCATCGGCACGCTGTTCGCCTTCGCGCTGGTCAACGTCGCCGTCGTGGTGCTGCGCCGGACCCGCCCGGCCATGCACCGCACATTCCGCGTGCCGCTGTCGCCGGTGCTGCCCGCGCTGGGCTTCCTCTTCTGCATCTGGATGATGGGCAGCCTCTCCGAGGTCACCTGGATCGTGTTCGGTGTCTGGATGGCCGTAGGGCTCGTGTTCTACTTCGTATACGGCTATCGCCGTTCCCGTCTCGCGAGAGTTGAGGATCTCGCGGTGGCGGCAGAGAAGTGATCGAACCGAAGAAGTGAACCACCCCCTGTGCTGAACGATCTCGACGAACGCATCGTGCACGCCCTCGCCGAGGACGCCCGCCGCTCCTACGCGGACATCGGGCAACTGGTCGGACTGTCCGCCCCGGCCGTCAAGCGGCGCGTGGACCGGCTGCGCGCCACCGGAGCCATCACCGGGTTCACCGTCCGGGTGGACCCGGCGGCGCTCGGCTGGGAGACCGAGGGCTACATCGAGATCCACTGCCGGCGCAACACCTCGCCGGAGACCATTCAGCGGGGGCTGGAGCGGTACCAGGAGGTCGTGGCCGCGTCGACCGTCACCGGCGACGCGGACGCGATCGCCCAGGTCTTCGCGTCCGACATGCGTCACTTCGAGCGGGTGCTGGAGCGCATCGCCGGGGAGCCGTTCGTCGAGCGGACCAAGTCGGTGCTGGTGCTGTCACCGTTGCTGCGGCGCTTCTCCTCCGGGGCGCCGGGGTAGGGGGCACCCGCGCCGCTTCAGGGGGGGGTGGACTGCAACCCCCTAAGGGGCGCGGGGAACTGCGCGAGAAAGCACGACGGACCCGCACCCGGCAACGGCGAACGCCCCCCGAGCTCTATTCCGCCGTCTTCCGCGCCAGCGCATTGTTGCCGATCGAGTTCCGCACGCTGAAGCTCACCGCGTCCGAGCGGTACCGGTCGTCCGACCACTCCACCGGCCGCCCCTCGCGGGTCGTGGTCACGCGCCGCACCCGCAACAGCGGACTCGTCCGGCGCACCCCGAGCAGCTCGGCGTCCTGCGCGCCGCAGGCGACCGCGTCGATGATGTGCTCGCCGTACGCGAAGACGAGCCCCGTCTCGTCGTACAGGCGCTGGGTGACGGACGGGCAGTCCCGTTCGATGGACTCGACCGCGGGGGAGATCCAGTCGGCGTACACGGTGCGTTCCAGGAGCACCGGCTCGCCGTCCAGGCCGCGGACCCGCAGGACGTGCAACACCTGTGTGCCGACGGGGAGTTGGAGGCGTACCGCGTCCTCCTGGGTCGCCGGGCGGTACTGCTGGGCGACCACCCGGCCGGTGGCCTCGCGGCCCATCGCGCGGGCCCACTGGGCGAAGCTGCGCAGTTCCTCGAAGCTCTGGCTGCGGCGGCTGGCCAGGACCACCCGGCGGGCGCCCTGGCGGGAGCCGATCAGACCCTCGGACGTCAGGGCCGCGACGGCCTGGCGGACCGTGCCGCGCGAGACGCCGTAGTGCGCGGCCAGCTCCGACTCCGAGGGCAGCCGGCTGCCGACCGTGTACTCCTCGCGGTCGATGGCCCGCCGCAGCTCGTCGGCGATCTCCTCGTGGCGCGCGGTCATGCTTCCCCTCTGCGTAGGTCGCTGTGCACAGCGTGACCAGCCTAATCGACGTTTCTGGGTGATCCGTGTCAACTGTAAGTGTGCAGGGAAACTCGGGTTTGTGTTCGGCTGGTGTTTACGGAACGGTCACCAGGGGCGGGCGTACTGGGGCCGACTTGTTCAGACAAGTTCTCCCACCCTCGCCATGTGTCCCCCTGGAGAGACCGTGACCGTGTCCCTGCCGAGAAACGCCGTCCTCGGCGGTTCCCTCGCCGTCGTCGCCGCGCTCGCCCTGAGCGCCTGCGGCGCCGCCCCCGACAACGCGTCGACCACCACCAAGGACGGCAAGAACGCCGCCACCGCCACCTCCGCCGCCGCCTTCGGCGGCATGGACGCCCTCGTCAAGGCGGCCAAGAAGGAGGGCACGCTGCACATCATCGCGGTGCCCCGCGATTGGGCCAACTACGGCGCGATCATCGACGGCTTCCAGAAGAAGTACGGCATCAAGATCGAGGACGAGAGCCCCGACGGCACCAGCCAGGACGAGATCAACGCCGTCACCTCCCGCAAGGGCCAGGACCGCGCCCCCGACGTGCTCGACCTGGGCTCGTCGTTCGCGCTGAGCGCCGCCCAGCAGGGGCTGCTCGCGCCGTACAAGGTGACCTCCTACGCCGACCTCCCCGAGGCCCAGAAGGACCCGCAGGCCCGCTGGTACAACGACTACGGCGGCTACATCTCCATCGGCTGCGACGACAAGCGCGTCAAGGACTGCCCGACCAGCTTCAAGGACCTGCTCAAGCCCGAGTACAAGGGCCAGGTCGCCCTCAACGGCAACCCCACCAAGTCCGGCTCCGCCTTCGGCGGCGTCTACGCGGCCGCCCTCGCGAGCGGCGGCTCGTTCGACAACATCCAGCCCGGCCTGGACTTCTTCGCCAAGCTGAAGCAGAACGGCAACTACACGCCCGTCGAGTCCACCCCGGCCACCGTCGAGAAGGGCGAGACGCCCATCTCCATCGACTGGGACTACCTCAACGCCGGGTACGCCGACGAGTTCAGGTCCAAGGGCCTGGACTGGAAGGTGAACATCCCCACCGACGGCCAGTACGCCCAGTACTACTCCCAGGCCATCAACAAGGACGCCCCGCACCCGGCGGCCGCCCGCCTGTGGCAGGAGTACCTCTACAGCGCCGAGGGCCAGAACCTGTGGCTCAAGGGCTACGCCCGCCCGGCCCTGATGGCCGCCCTGGAGAAGGCCGGCACGCTGGACAAGACGGCCGCCGCCAAGCTGCCCAAGGTCAGCGGCACGCCCTCCTTCCCGACCGAGACCCAGCAGAGCAAGGCCAAGACGGTCATCGCTCAGGGCTGGGGGAAGGCCGTCTCCGGATGACCGCCGCTCTCACGCGTGCGGACGTGGCGCCCGTCGCTTCGGCGAAGCGACGGCGCCGCGCTCCCGGCTGGCTCGCCGTCGTACCGCTGCTGGTCTTCGCGGCCATCGCCTTCGGCCTGCCCGCCTTCGCCATCCTCGACGGCGCCTTCACGGTCGAGGGGCACTACGGGACGAAGAACCTGACCGACTCGCTCCAGGGGCCGTACCTCACCTCCCTGCTCGGCAGCGTCAAGCTGTCCGCCCTCGCCGCCGCGCTCGGCGTGCTGCTCGGGCTGCCGCTCGCCCAGGCCGTGGTCGGCTCCCGCTCCCGCTGGCTGCGCGAGGCCGTGCTGACCGCCTCCGGCGTGCTCGCCAACTTCGGCGGCGTCCCGCTGGCCTTCGCCTTCGTCGCCACCCTCGGCAACGCGGGCGTCCTGACCGTGCACCTCGGCCTGAAGGACAGCGGCTGGAACCTCTACAGCTTCTGGGGTCTGGTCCTCGTCTACCTGTACTTCCTCATCCCGCTCATGGTCCTCACCATCACCCCCGCGCTGGACGGCCTGCGCACCCAGTGGCGCGAGGCCGCGCTGAACAACGGCGCCACGGGCGTGCAGTACTGGCGCCATGTCGCCCTGCCCGTCCTCGCGCCCTCGCTGCTCGGCGGACTCGTGCTGCTCTTCGGCAGCGCCTTCGCCGCCTACGCCACCGCCGCCGCCATGGTCGGCAGCGCGGTCCCGCTGGTCACCCTCCAGATCGCCGACGCGCTGTCGGGCAACGTGCTGGTCGGCCAGGAGAACATCGCGCTCGCCCTCAGCCTCGACATGGTCCTGGTGGCCGGCCTGGTGATGGCCGTGTACCTGCCCCTGCAACGCCGGAGCGCCCGATGGCTCGATGCCTGACCCCCTGGCGCTGGGCCGTCCTCGGCCTCGCCGCCCTGTACTTCCTGGTGCCGCTCGGCGCGTCCGTCGTCTTCACCGTCGACGAGCCCGGCCGGGGCGTCTCCTTCGACGCCTACACCAAGATCCTGTCCACCGACGGCTTCGTCTCCAGCCTGCTGCTCTCGCTGGAGCTGGCCCTGGCCACCATCGCGGCCGTCCTGCTGCTGATGGTGCCCGCCATGGTCGCCCTGCGGCTCGGCGCGCCCCGGCTGCGGCCGGTGGTGGAGATCGTCTGCTCGCTGCCGCTGGTGGTGCCGCCGATCGCGTTCGTGGCGGGCATCGTCAGCGTGCTGAAGTGGGGCCCCGACCATCTGTCGCGCACCCCGCTGTTCGAGACGTTCGTCGCGATCCAGAACCCGAGCTTCCCGGTCGTGCTCGTCCTCGCCTACGTCGTGATGGCGCTGCCCTTCGTGTACCGGGCGCTGGACGCGGGCCTGCGCGCCATCGACGTGCGCACCCTGGTCGAGGCCGCCCGCAGCTGCGGCGCCTCCTGGCCGCAGGCACTGGTCCGGGCCGTGCTGCCCAACATCCGTGGCGCGCTCCTCAACGCGGGCTTCCTCACGCTGGCCCTGGTGCTCGGCGAGTTCACCGTCGCCCAGCTGCTCGGCTACCAGCCCTTCGCCGTGTGGATCTACAACGTCGGCGGCTCGCAGGCCCAGATGTCCGTCGCCGTCTCCGTGCTCAGCCTGCTCGTCACCTGGGCCCTGCTCCTCGCGCTCGCCGGCGTCGGCGGCGGACGCAACCGAACCGCGAACTCCCGGGGATGACACCGACCATGACCGCCACCACTCTTGAGAAGGCCACGGCCGAGAAGGCCGCGACCGTCGAATTCCGTTCCCTGCGGCGGGAGTTCGGGGCCACCGTCGCCCTCGACGGACTCGACCTCACCGTCCGCCCGGGGGAGTTCCTCGCCCTCCTCGGCCCCTCCGGCTGCGGCAAGACCACCGCACTGCGCATGCTCGCCGGGTTCGAACACCCCGACTCCGGCGCCGTGCTGGTGGACGGCGAGGACGTGACCCACGTCCCGGCGCACCGCCGCGACGCCGGGATGGTCTTCCAGTCGTACAGCCTCTTCCCGCACCTGAACGCCGTCGACAACGTCGCCTTCGGACTGCGCATGCGCGGCGTCCGCACGGGCGAACGGCGTTCCCGCGCCGCCGAGTTGCTGGACCTGGTCGGCCTCGGCGACAAGGGCGAGCGCTATCCGCACCAGCTCTCCGGCGGCCAGCAGCAGCGCATCGCGCTGGCCCGCGCCCTCGCGCTGCGCCCGCGCGTGCTGCTCCTGGACGAGCCGCTGTCCGCGCTCGACGCCAAGGTGCGGCTCACCCTGCGCGAGGAGATCCGCCGGCTCCAGCAGGAACTCGGCATCACCACTCTCTTCGTGACGCACGACCAGGAGGAGGCCCTGTCCGTCGCCGACCGGGTCGCCGTGATGCGCGCCGGGCGCCTCGAACAGTGCGCCGAACCCGCGGAGTTGTACGGCCGTCCCGCCACCGCCTTCGTCGCCGAGTTCGTCGGCACGATGAGCCGGATCCCGGGCGAGCTGGCCGACGGCACCGTCCAGGTGCTCGGGCAGCGGCTGCCCGCCGACGGCAACGGCGACGTGCCGGACGGTCCGGTCGACGTGCTGGTGCGCCCCGAGGCCGTCCACGTCTCGGCCGACGAGCAGGGCGCCGCCCGCGTCGTCGCCACCGCCTTCCTCGGCGCGGTCGTCCGGG
This sequence comes from Streptomyces sp. NPDC025793, assembly GCF_055558375.1. Lineage (NCBI taxonomy): Bacteria > Bacillati > Actinomycetota > Actinomycetes > Kitasatosporales > Streptomycetaceae > Streptomyces > Streptomyces sp. NPDC025793. Next base: position 17,738 of record NZ_JBVHMR010000029.1, read on the forward strand.
TCACCGTACGGCTCGCCGACGGCACCGAGGCCAAGGCCGACCTGCCCGCCCACGAGGCCGCCGGACTCGGCGCCGGGGCCGCCGTCACCGTGTCGCTGCCCGAGCGGGCCGTGCTGGTGGCCGAACGTATCCAGAAGTGAGGAATGACCCGAACGTGACCCCCCACACCCCCCAACTCCCTCCGCAGGCAGTCCTGTTCGACATGGACGGCACGCTCGTCGACACCGAGCGGCTGTGGTGGGAGGCGGTCGAGCAGGTCGCCGGACGGCCGCTGACCGAGGCCGACCAGCCCGAGGTCCTCGGCCGCCCTGTCGAGCACACCGCCGAGTGGCTCGGCGCGGCCACCGGCCGGTCCGCCCGGGACCTCGCCGCCGACCTGCACCGCGAGTTCGCCGACCGCGTCCGCACCGGCATCGTGCCCCGCCCCGGCGCCCTGGACCTGCTGGCCGCGCTGGCCGCCGCCGGCGTCCCCACCGCCCTGGTCACCGCGTCCCCGCGCGCGGTCGCCGACGTCGTCCTCGACGCGCTGGGCGCCGGGCGGTTCGCGGCCTCCGTCACCGCCGACGACACACCCCGCACCAAGCCCGCCCCGGACCCGTATCTGGCCGCCTGCCGTGCGCTGGGCGTCGAGCCCACCGCCTGTGTGGCCGTCGAGGACACCGAGACCGGGGTCGCCTCCGCCGAGGCCGCCGGCTGCGCCGTACTCGCCGTACCGTCGCTCGCCCCGATCGGTGCGGCACCCGGCCGGACCGTGCGGGAGAGCCTCGCGGGGGTCACGGTCGAGGAGCTGGGGCGGATGGTGGCGCCCGAACTGCGGGTGATGAGCTGGAACCTGTGGCTCGGCGGCATCATGGTCGACGACCACCGGGCCAAGCAGCTCAAGGTCATCCTGGAGAGCGGCGCCGACGTCGTCGGGCTCCAGGAGACCGGCGGCACGGCCGCCCAGGAGCTGGCCGAGGCGCTCGGCTGGCACCACCACCGCGCCGGCGAGAACCTCGGCGTCCTCAGCCGCCACCCGATCACCGCCCGCCTCGGCGACCCCGACGTCGGCTTCTACGGCGCGGCCGGCGTCCGCATCGCCGTCGCGCCCGGCCGCGAGGTCGACGTGTGGACCGCGCATCTGCACTACACGCCGTACGGGCCCTACGAGTCCGCCTTCGACGGGCTGCCGGCGGCCGAGCTGATCGCCCACGAGGGGGTCCGGCTCACACAGATGCGGGACACCCTGCGCCGGATCGCCGAGTCGTGCGCCGACGGCGTCCCGGTCGTCCTCGTCGGCGACTTCAACTGCCCCTCGCACCTGGACCGGACGGACGTGGTCTGGCCGGTCACGAAGGCGGCCGAGGAGGCGGGCTTCGCCGACTCCTACCGCGAGGCCCACCCGGACCCCGCGGCCGCGCCCGGGCACACCTGGTCGCCGATCCACGCCGTGCACGAGGACGGCAGCGGGCGGCCCGAGCCGCAGGACCGGATCGACTACGTCCTGCACCGCGGCCTGACCGTGCGGGACGCGCGCACGCTCGTCACCGGCAGCCCGCGTCCCTGGCCGGACGTGGCGGACAACGACTGGCCCTCGGACCACGCGGCGGTCGTCACGACCTTTGCCCCGGCCACGAGGTGACTCGGGGTTACCGCAGGTCACCATTGCGGCACGGAGATCGATCCCGTAGGGTCTGCCGCGCTCTCTACTGACTGGTAACACCGGCAGGTACTTCATGCGCTGGCCACTCCGCCGCCCCACCACCGTCCGCACGCGGATCGTGGCGCTCGCGCTCGCCCCGGCCGTCGCGCTGATGGCGCTGTGGAGCTTCGCCATGTGGTCCGTCACCGGCGAACTGCGCGCGCTGGTCCGGGTCCAGGGGGTGTACGACGACTTCGGCACCCCCGTGGACACCGCGATCGGGCAGCTCCAGATCGAGCGCCGGATGTCCGCCGCCTACCTGGGCAGCCGCCTCGACACGGCCGCCGCCGGGCAGTTGCTCGGCCAGCAGCGCCGTACCGACCAGGCCGTCGAGGCCATGAAGCGGGCGGTCCAGGGCGGGGACCGGAGCCGGCTCACGGCTCGGCAGCGGCAGGCCCTGGACTCCGTGGTCGCGGCCACCGGCCGGCTGGAGGCGCTGCGCGAGCGCGTGCTGAACCGGCAGATCACCTGGGACCAGGCCGTCACCCGGTACAGCGCGCTCGTCGAGCCCGGCTTCGACGTGCAGTCCACGCTCACCGCCCTCCAGGCCGGCCAGCTCGCCCGCGAGGCCCAGGTCGTCATCGAGCTGGTGCGGGTGCGGGAGTTCGTCTCCCGCGAGGACGCGCTCGTCGCCGGGGCGCGGGCGGCCGGCACGCTGACCGGCGGGCAGTACGACACGCTGACCGCGACCATCGAGGACCGGCGCGTCTTCGAGCGGACGTACGTACCGGACCTGCCCGCCGACTCGCGCGGCCTGTTCGAGGACTTCCAGCGCGGCGACCTGTACCGCTCGCTGACCCGGGGCGAGGACGCCCTGCTGCGGGCCGGTGCCGCCGGTGCCGGGAAGGCGGTCGCCGCGAACACCTGGCGCTCGACCGTCGACCGGGCCGTCGTCCGCTACCGCGAGCTGTGCACCGGCTCCGCCGAGAACTCCGCCGCGCGCGGGCGCTCCTTCGCCTACCGGGAGCTGATCAAGGCGGCGGTGGTCGGCGGGGTCGGGCTGGCCGCCGCCGGGGTCTCGCTGTGGTTCGCGGTGCGCGGCGCCCGGCGCATCTCGCGGCGCCTGGAGACCCTGCGGGACGCGGCCGACGTCCTCACCCGCGACCAACTTCCCGACGTCATGCGGAGGCTGAGCGCCGGGGAGGACGTGGACGCGGGGGCGGCGGCGCCACCGCTGGCCGCCGACGCGCTCCACGACGACGAGATCGGGCAGGTCGGCCGCTCCTTCAACGCCGCCCGGCTCGCCGCCGTCGAGGCCGCCGTCCAGCAGGCAGGGCTGCGGCGCGGGCAGTTCGCGGTGCTGCTCACCATCGCGCGCCGCAACCAGGCGCTCGTGCACCGGCAGCTCAAGCTCGTCGACACGCTGGAGCGGCGCACCGAGGACCCGGACGTGCTGCGCGAGCTGTTCCGCATCGACCACCTCACCACCCGCATGCGACGGCACGCGGAGAGCCTGATCATCCTCTCCGGCGCCGCACCCGGCCGCCGCTGGCGCCGGCCGGTGCCGCTCGCCGACGTCGTCGCCTCGGCGGTCGGGGAGATCGAGGATTACGCGCGCGTGGTGGTGCCGCCGATGCCCGAGGTGGGGGTGGCCGCGGAAGCCGTCGCCGACGTCGTCCACCTCGTCGCCGAACTCCTGGAGAACGCCACGGTGTTCTCGCCGCCGCACACCCAGGTCACCCTGCGCAGCGGGCGGGTCGGCAGCGGGTTCGTCCTGGAGATCGACGACCGCGGGCTCGGCCTCGACGCCGACGCCCGCGACGGGGCGTACGCCACCCTCACCGCCCCCGACGCCTTCGACCCCACCCGCCACGACCGGCTGGGCCTCTACGTCGTCGGCCGCCTCGCCGCCCGCCACGGCATCGAGGTCAGCCTCCGGGACTCGCCCTACGGGGGGACGACGGCGCTGGTGCGGTTGCCTTCGGCGCTGCTCGCCGAGGTCACCACGGCGAAGGCCGCCACGGCGGAGCCCGCCGTGGCCGCGGACGCGCCGGTGCCGGCGGGCGGCCGGCGGGCCGCGGGAACGCTGGGCGCGGTACGGGAACTGCCGGTCAGGAACGCCACGGCACGCGGCCGGTCGGCCGAGGACACGGTCGTGCAGGAACTGCCCGCCAGGGGCCCGGCCCTGCGGGGACTTCCTCCTGGGGACGGGGACGGGGACGGGGACAGCGACGGCGACGTGCGGCGGCTGCCGTCCGGGGACGGGAGCGCACGGGGACTGCCCTCCGGGTACGCGGCCGTACCCGCGCTGCCGGCCAGGAAGCGGACCGGAACCTCGGCCGCCGGGCGCCCGGCACCGGCGCGGGAGCCGTCCGCCGCCGAACTGGCCGCGGAATCCGCCGCCGCGCCGGAAGCCTCGGCCCGGCCGGAACAAGGCCCCGCCCCCGCCCTCCCCACCCGTACCCGGCAGGCCGCCCTCGCCCCCGGGCTGCGGGACGACCCGCCGGCGCGCCCGGACACGCCCGAGCGACCGATGGACGCCGAGGAGATGCGGGCGATCTTCGGCGCCTTCCAGCGAGGGCTCGACCGCGGCCGCAAGGGCCTGCCCGCGCACCACGAGACGACCCCCGGCCGGGAGACCCCCGGCACCGAAGGCACCACCCCCCACGCAGGCGAAGCAACGACCGACGCCCACGAAGGGACGGAGACCGACGATGACCGGTGACGAACAGCCCGGTGACGACCACGGGCCCGAGCGGTCCGCCGCGCCCGGCGGAGCGGTCGGCACGGATCTCGGCTGGCTGCTGGACGACCTCGTGGCGCGCACCGGGGACGTCCGGCAGGCCGTGCTGCTCACCGCCGACGGACTGCCGCTCAGCAGCTCCGACGGCATGCGCCGGCGCGACATCGAGCATCTGGCCGCCATCTGCTCCGGCTTCCACGGCCTCGCCCGCTCGGCGGGCGAGCGGTTCGCCGCCGGCGCGGTGCGCCAGACCATGGTGATGCTCGACGACGCCTACCTCTTCATCACCCCGGCCGGCCACGGCACCCGGCTCGCCGTCCTCAGCGAGGCCCGCACCGACGTCGGCCAGCTCGCCCACGAGATGGCCCTGCTCGTCCGCCGTCTCGGCCGCCACCTGGACACGGCCGCCCGCACGGGCTCCTGATCCCACCGTGAGCGACGAGCACTGGTACGAGGACGAGACCGGGCAGATGGTGCGCCCCTACACCGTGACCCGGGGCCGCACCCGGCCCTCCGGCGCGCACGCCATCGACCTGATGTCCCAGGTCAGCGCGGTGGAGACCGAGGGGCCGGGACCGGACATCGACCACGCCGGTGCCGCCCTGCTCGACCTGGTCCGGCGCGGCCGGCGCCCCGTCGTGGAGCTGGCCGCGGACGCCGACCTGCCCCTGACCGTGCTGCGGGTCCTGCTCGGCGACCTGGCCGAGGCGGGCCTGATCCGCATCGACGCGCCCCGCCGCGCCCCGGCGGGCGCTCCGGGCGCCGACCCGGGGCTGCTGCGCGAGATCGTGGCACGGTTGCGTGAGATATGAGCAGGTCCGGGGACGCATGTAACAGGCATGTACGAGGCGGGTGGCGAGCGGAACGGCACGGGTGCCCGCGACGGTCTCACCGGGTGGCACGTGACCAGTGCCGCTCACGCTCGTTGCGTGAGGGGACAACGCCTCGAAGGGGAACCATGCGCGTCCAGAAGCTCTCGCTGCTCGCCGTCGCCGCCGTCGCGGGGCTGTCGCTCACCGCCTGCTCGGGAAGTGACAGCGGCTCCTCCGGCACGAGCGACTCCTCCGCCCCGGGCCGGAGCGCCGCCTCCCAGGGCTCCGGCGCCCAGGACTCCGGCACGCAGAGCACCGGCGGCAGCGGCGCGGCCTCCGGCAAGGGGACCAGCACCGGCACCGGCCAGGCGGGTACGAACGGCGGTGCGGCCGTGGGCGGCGGCGCGGGGGCCTGCAAGACCTCCCAGCTCGCGTTCAGCACCTCCGGCGGCATGGCCGAGGGCGAGCTGATCGTGAACCTGAAGAACACCGGCTCCGCCACCTGCTCCCTCAAGGGCTTCCCCGGCGCCGACCTGAAGAGCAAGGACGGCAGCATCAGCGCCAGGCGCAGCTCGGTCGCCCCCGTGCCGGTGCGCGTCAAGCCCGGCGAGGAGACCCGGTTCACGCTGCACTACCCGCCGAACAACTCCGGCGGCACCGGCGAGACCTTCACCACCCTCGTGGTCACCCCTCCGGGCGAGACCCACTCCCACAGCCTGCCGGTCGGCGTCAACGTCCCCGTCACGGACGGCGCCGGCGGCGCGATCACCGTCGACCCGGTCGGCACCGGGAAGTAGTACCTGACGTCACCGGTGCCCCGTCCACCACCTGCGCCGCAGGGGACGGGGCACCGTCGTACGGGCGCGCAACGAATCGCCGTATCGCCCCCGTCGCACGCAACGAACCGCGCACAGGCGCGCAACGGCTCCTTCTTGTCCGGCCGAGCGCGCCGACCGTACCGTCTTCGTGGCCCCCCAAAGTCCCTCTCCGGTGAGGATCACGCATGCGCACCGCCCTGCTCCAGAGCTCCGGCCGCCCCGGCTCGACCGTCGAGAACCTGAAGGTCCTCGACGCCGCCGCGGGCCGGGCCGCCGCCGCGGGCGCCGCGCTGCTCGCCGCCCCGGAGATGTTCCTGACCGGCTACGCGATCGGCGACGACATCGGCCGCCTCGCCGAGCCCGCCGACGGCGACAGCGCCGACGCGATCGCCGAGACCGCCGCCCGGCACGGCATCGCGATCGTCTACGGCTACCCGGAGCGCGACGGCGAGAGCGTCTTCAACTCCGCCCAGCTGATCTCCGCCGACGGCACCCGCCTCGCGAACTACCGCAAGACCCACCTCTTCGGCTGCTTCGAGCGGGACCACTTCACGCCCGGCGACCAGCCGGTCGTCCAGGCCGAGCTGAACGGCCTCACCGTGGGCCTGATGATCTGCTACGACGTCGAGTTCCCGGAGAACGTCCGCGCCCACGCCCTGGCCGGCACCGACCTCCTGGTCGTCCCGACCGCGCAGATGCACCCCTTCCAGTTCGTCGCCGAGTCCCTCGTGCCGGTGCGCGCCTGGGAGAACCAGATGTACGTCGCGTACGTCAACCGGGTCGGCCGGGAAGGGGAGTTCGAGTTCGTCGGGCTGTCCGTCCTCGCCGGTCCCGACGGGGTCGCCCGCACCCGGGCCGGCCGCGGCGAGGAGCTGGTGTTCGCCGACGCCGACCCCGCCCTCCTGGCCGCCTCCCGCGAGGCCAACCCGTACCTGGAGGACCGCCGCCCCGGTCTGTACGGGTCCCTGACCTGACATCCCCCTGAGCCTTCCCCCTGAGCTTCCCCCGAACTTCTGAACTTCCCCCGAGTTCTTTCGCGCAAGGAGTCCGTACCCCATGACGTCCACGGTGCCCAACGCCGTCGAGCACACCGACGGGCAGCAGCCGCCGATCACCATGTTCGGCCCGGACTTCCCGTACGCCTACGACGACTTCCTCGCCCACCCGGCGGGCCTCGGCCAGATACCCGCGACCGAACACGGCACCGAGGTCGCGGTCATCGGCGGCGGGCTGTCCGGCATCGTGGCCGCCTATGAGCTGATGAAGATGGGCCTCAAGCCCGTCGTCTACGAGGCCGACCGGATCGGCGGGCGGCTGCGCACCGTCGGCTTCGAGGGCTGCGACGAGTCCCTGACGGCGGAGATGGGCGCGATGCGCTTCCCGCCGTCCTCGACCGCCCTCCAGCACTACATCGACCTGGTGGGTCTGGAGACCCGGCCCTTCCCCAACCCCCTTGCCGAGGCGACGCCGTCGACCGTCGTCGACCTCAAGGGCGAGTCGCACTACGCCGAGACGATCGACGACCTGCCCCAGGTGTACCGGGACGTCGCCGAGGCCTGGAACAAGTGCCTCGAAGACGGCGCCGACTTCTCCGACATGAACCGCGCCATGCGCGAGCGGGACGTGCCGCGCATCCGTGAGATCTGGGCGAAGCTGGTCGAGAAGCTCGACAACCAGACCTTCTACGGCTTCCTCTGCGACTCCGAGGCGTTCAAGTCCTTCCGGCACCGCGAGATCTTCGGCCAGGTCGGCTTCGGCACCGGCGGCTGGGACACCGACTTCCCGAACTCCATCCTGGAGATCCTGCGCGTCGTCTACACCGAGGCCGACGACCACCACCGCGGCATCGTCGGCGGCTCCCAGCAGCTGCCGCTGCGCCTGTGGGAGCGCGAGCCGGAGAAGATCGTCCACTGGCCCTACGGCACCTCGCTGAAGTCCCTGCACCCGGACGGCGAGCCGCACCCGGCCGTGACCCGGCTGCACCGCACCGCGGGCGGCCGGATCACCGTGACCGACGCGAACGGTGACATCCGCACCTACCGGGCGGCCGTCTTCACCGCCCAGTCCTGGATGCTGCTGTCCAAGATCGCCTGTGACGACTCGCTCTTCCCGATCGACCACTGGACCGCCATCGAGCGCACCCACTACATGGAGTCCAGCAAGCTCTTCGTCCCCGTCGACCGGCCCTTCTGGCTGGACAAGGACGAGGACACCGGCCGGGACGTCATGTCGATGACGCTCACCGACCGCATGACCCGCGGGACGTACCTGCTGGACGACGGCCCGGACAAGCCGGCCGTGATCTGCCTGTCCTACACCTGGTGCGACGACAGTCTGAAGTGGCTGCCGCTGTCCGCGAACGAGCGGATGGAGGTCATGCTGAAGTCGCTCGGCGAGATCTACCCGAAGGTCGACATCCGCAAGCACGTCATCGGCAACCCGGTGACCGTCTCCTGGGAGAACGAGCCCTACTTCATGGGCGCGTTCAAGGCCAACCTGCCCGGCCACTACCGCTACCAGCGGCGCCTGTTCACGCACTTCATGCAGGACCGGCTGCCCGCGGACAAGCGGGGCATCTTCCTCGCCGGCGACGACATCTCCTGGACGGCCGGCTGGGCCGAGGGCGCCGTCCAGACCGCGCTGAACGCGGTCTGGGGCGTCATGCACCACTTCGGCGGCACGACCGACGCGGCGAACCCCGGCCCGGGCGACGTCTACGACGAGATCGCCCCGGTGGAGCTTCCCGAGGACTGACCGGGTCCGGCGGGAGCAGTGACCAAGGCGCGGCCGGCCGGCCTCAGACTCCGGCCGCCCGCGCCTTTTCGAACACCTCGGCGGCGACGTCCTTCAGCTCCTCCGCGTCCCGCGCGCCGCTCTGCACGTCGATCAGGAACTCGTCCATGCCCATCTCGGTGAACGGCACGAGGTCCGCCACGATCTGGTCGACGCTGCCCTGGAAGGTCCTGCGGTCGGCGCCCTCGTGGGGCTTCGCCTCCAGGGCGGTGTTCACCCGCAGCACCGTCCGGATCGGCTTCGTACGGCCCCGCTCCTCGGCCAGCTCCCGCAGCTGCCGCCACTGGGCCGCGACCTGCTCGACGCTGAAGCCCGCAGGCAGCCAGCCGTCGGCGTGGTCGACCAGACGCCGGAACGCCCGCTGGTTGCTCGCGGCCAGCAGAATCGGAATCGGGCGCACGGGCTTGGGCCCGACCACCGCGGAGGCGATCTTCGTGAGAGAGCCGTCGTAGACGACCGGATCCGGGCCCCACACCGCCCGGCTCACCTCGATGATCTCGTCCAGCGCCTTGCCGCGCTCCGCGAAGGGCCGCACCGAGGAGGCCGCGTACTCGTCGAGGGACCAGCCGGTGCCGAGGCCCGCGAGGACCCGGCCGCCGCTCGCGGCGTCCAGCGAGGCGAGGGCCTTGGCGAGCTGGAACGGCACGTGCAGCGGCGCCACCAGGACGCTGGAGCCCAGCTCCGCCCGCTCGGTGGCCGCCGCGGCCAGGGTGAGGGTGACCAGCGGGTCGGCCACATTGCGGTACTCGTCCGGCCAGGGCACGCCGTCCATGCCGTACAGCCCCTGGGTGGCGGGCTCGGGGAACAGGGCCCGCTCGAAGACCCACAGGCTCTCGTAACCGGTCCGTTCGGCGGCGCGGGCCACGTCGGGCACGTCCGAGCCGAGGGAGAACTGCCGCATCTGGGGAAGACCGAGACCGAGCCGTGCTGCCATGACCGCTCCTTGTGACGGATGACCGGGGGTACCGGACGACAACGTACGGAGCCGACACGGCTGTTCCACGGCGGCTCGCGCGAGGGTTCGGATCCGGCCAGTTCCGCCGGGCAGTCGGCCGTCGGATCGGCGTGGGTCAGATCAGCTCGGGGAGCGGGGTGAGCAGCATCCGGCCCGCGAACCCCACGGCCGCGTCGAGCCGTTCGGTGAACGCGTCGGCGACGTCGCCGCAGTGGCGCAGTGCCCACAGCGCCCGCGCCGCCACCCAGGTCGCGTCCCGGGCTCTCTCCAGACTCCAGGAACCCAGCAGATGGGTGAGCGGATCGGCGACCTGGAGCAGATCGGGGCCCGGCATCAGATCCTCGCGGACACGCTCCTCCAGCGATACGAGGAGTTCGCCCACGCGGTCGAACTCGTCCTCCAGATCGGCCGGTTCGCAGCCGAGCGCACCACAGGCGTCCACCACGGCGAGCGCCAGGTCGTGCCCGATGTGCGCGTTGATGCCCGCAAGGGCGAACTGCAGCGGCCGCACCCCGGGATGGCCGCGGAGCTGGAACAGCGGGCGCCAGCAGGCGGGCGGACGGCGGTCCGCCGACGCCGCGTCGACCGCAGCCAGATAGCGCCGCGCGAACCGCACGTCCAGCGTGACCGCCGCCCGCGGGTCCTCGAACTCCCCGGCGTCCAGACGCCGTTCGACCTCCTCGGTGACGGTGAGGTAGACGCGGTTGAACACGGCGACCCCGTCGCGCTCGGGCAGGGCCGCGTCGATCGCGCGCATCCGGGCGATCACCGCGTCGACGGGAGTGGTGAAGTGTTCCAACTGCGCCATGGGGGAAGGGTCCCAGTCCTGAGCCGGGCGGCGAGCCGACCGGCCCGGCGCTTCGCCGGAACGGGGGAACGGCACGGTGCCAGGCGCCTCGCGGACCGCCGGCCGCGCGCCGGCTCCCGGGCCCGTCCCACGCCTACGACGTGGCGCGCGGCCCGTCCGCGTCGTAGCGGGAGGTGCCCTCGTCCAGCAGAGGACGCTGCGTCTTGAGATGGGCCGGGGCGAAGGCGCGCAGGGCGTGGTAGCCGGTGATGACGACCAGGGTGCCGAGGGCGATGCCGCTGAGCGAGAAGTTGCTGGTGAACTTCATGCTGACGTTGCCGACGCCGATGATGATGCCCGCGGCGGCCGGCACCAGGTTCAGCGGGTTGCGCAGGTCCACCTTGGCGTTGAGCCAGATCTGGGCGCCCAGCAGGCCGATCATGCCGTAGAGGATGACGGTGATGCCGCCGAGGACACCGCCCGGGATCGCGGCCACGATCGCGCCGAACTTCGGGCAGAGGCCGAAGAGCAGGGCGAAGCCGGCGGCGGCCCAGTAGGCGGCGGTGGAGTAGACGCGGGTGGCGGCCATGACGCCGATGTTCTCGGAGTACGTGGTGTTCGGCGGGCCGCCGACGGCCGTGGACAGCATGGAGGCGACGCCGTCCGCCGAGATCGCCGTGCCGAGCTTGTCGTCCAGCGGGTCGCCGGTCATCTCGCCGACCGCCTTGACGTGGCCCGCGTTCTCCGCGACCAGGGCGATGACGACCGGCAGCGCGACCAGGATCGCGGACCACTGGAAGGACGGCCCGTGGAAGTGCGGCAGGCCGATCCAGTCGGCCTTGGAGACGCCGGAGAGGTCCAGTCGCCAGTGATCGGTGACCGTGCCGCTCGCGCTCACCGAGTGGATCCTGCCGAAGATCCGGTCGAACGCCCAGGAGATGCCGTACCCGAAGACCAGCCCGAGGAAGATCGCGATCCGGGACCAGAAACCGCGCAGACAGACCACGGCCAGCCCGGTGAACAGCATGACGAGCAGGGCGGTCCACTGGTCCTGCGGCCAGTAGGTGGCGGCGGTGACCGGGGCGAGGTTGAAGCCGATCAGCATGACGACCGCGCCGGTGACGATGGGCGGCATGGCCGCGTGGATGATCCGCGCGCCGAAGCGCTGCACCGCGAGCCCGACCAGGAACAGCACCACGCCGACGACGAACACCGCGCCGGTCACCGTGGCGCTGGTCCCGCCCTGGGCGCGGATGACGGCGGCCACCCCCACGAACGACAGGGAGCAGCCGAGGTAGCTCGGCACCCGGCCGCGCGTGGCCAGCAGGAAGATCACGGTCGCCACGCCCGACATCATGATCGCGAGGTTCGGGTCCAGGCCCATGAGCACGGGGGCCACGAAGGAGGCGCCGAACATCGCGACCACGTGCTGGGCGCCGAGGCCCACGGTCCGGGGCCAGGTGAGCCGTTCGTCGGGGCGTACCACCGCTCCGGGCGCGGGCGTGCGCCCGTCACCGTGCAGTTTCCAGCGCACGCCGAGGTCCATGGTGGGGTTTCGCTTTCTTACGTACATGAAGACGGTCCGCACCATTGTCACGGGTGACGAGCGGTCCTACGCTCACACGGTCCTACTCATGAACCATGTTCATGTATCTGACCGGTTCGACTGGCTCGGATGGGAGCCCCCGATGAGTGGAAGATCCCGTGCGGCCGTGCTGCTCGCCGCCGTGGTGGCGTTCGGCGCGGTGCTCGTCCCGGCCGCGCACGCCGCGCCGAAGGCCCCGCGCACCGTCGTGCTCGACGGCGCCCGCCTCCTGCAGACCCGGGCCCGCCTGGGCCACGACCCCCGACTCCGGCGCGTGCTCGGGGAGTTGACCACCCGTGCCGACACCTGGCTGGACCAGGGCCCCTGGACGGTCGTCGACAAGCCGAGGCCCGCGCCCGGCGGCGACGTGCACGAGTATCTGAGCCAGGCCCCCTACTGGTGGCCCACGACGACCCCCACCGCCGACAACCCCTGGGGCTGCCCCTACGTCCAGCGCGACGGGCAGCGCAATCCGGAGGTCGACAGCGGCACCGACCGGCAGGACGCCGAGAAGGTCTTCGACTCGACGTACGACCTCGCGCTCGCCTGGTACTACACCGGCAGGCGGATCTACGCCGAGAAGGCCGGGCAGATCCTGCGCACCTGGTTCCTCGCCCCGGCCACCCGGATGAATCCCGACCTGGACCACGCCCAGTTCATCCCGTGCACCTACGACGGCCGGGCCATCGGCATCATCGACTTCTCCCAGTCGTACACCAGCGTCCTCGACGCCCAGGCGATCCTGGCCACCGGCGCGCCCGGCTGGAGCGCGCGGGACCGCACGGCGATGGGCGCGTGGAACGCCGGTTTCCTGGACTGGCTGAAGAACAGCGCCTTCGGCAAGGAGGAGGGCGCCGCCGCCAACAACCACGGCACCTTCTACGACATGCAGCTCGCCGCCCTCGCACTCGCCACCGGCGACACCGCGCTGGCCCGGCGGACCGTGCTGGACGCGCGCGCACGGCGGATCGACCCGCAGATCGCGGCCGACGGCAGCCAGCCCCAGGAACTCGCCCGCACCCGCAGCTGGCACTACTCGGCCTTCGACCTCGTCGCCCACACCCGGCTCGCGGCCATCGGCCGGCACGTGGGCGTGGACCTCTGGTCGTACCGGGGTCCTGACGGGCAGGGCCTGGCCAAGGCGGTCGACTACCTGCTCCCGGCGGCGACGGGCGCCGCCGGCTGGTCGCATCCGGAGCTGGAGTTCCACCGGTACGCGGCCACCGACGTCGTCCACGCGGCGGCCGACGCGGGGGACCGGGCGGCCGCGAAGGCCGTCGCCGCACTGGAGGCGCCGCCCGGCGGCGATCTGTGGGCGCTGCGTCCCGCGGCCGAGCAACTGGACTCCATCGCGGGCTGACCGCTGCCCGACGGGTTACGGGCAGGGTTCCTGAGCGGTCGCTTAGTATGTGATTGTCCTTGCAACCATGTTCAGGAGCCCCTCCCGTGACCGCCGAAGCCCCGAGCGCGCCCGCCCTCTCCTACGGTCGGCTGATCCCCGTCACCGTCCACTTCGACGACCTCGACGCCCTCGGACTCCTGCACAACGCCCGCTACCCGCTGCTGGTCGAGCGCGCCTGGACCGAGTTGTGGAACGAGCACGGCGTCCGCTTCGACGGCGACTGGCACGCGGCGGGCGACGCCTGCAACGCGGTGCGCGAACTGCGCATCAGCTACGAGGCACCCGTGACCAGCCCCGGTGTGTACGCCGTCCACCTCTGGCTGGACCGGCTCGGCACCACCGGCCTGACCTACGGCTTCCGCTTCTGCTCGGCCGACGGCACGCGGACGTACGCCGAGGGCGCCCGGGTGCTGGTCCGGCTCGACGCCGGCACCCTGCGCCCCACGCCCTGGACGGACGCCTTCCGGGCCGTCGGCCGGGGACTGCTGCGCCCGGCGGGCTGACGTTCCGCGGGGGCGTCTGCCGAGGCGTCTTTCAGGGGCGCGGGTCGGGTACGGCGGCGGGACGCACGCCGGCCTTCGGGCGGCCGCCGCGCTCGGCGGTGCGCAGCACCCCCGCGCACACCGCGAGCCCGCACGCCAGCGCCGTCACCACGGCGAACGACACCACCAGGCTGGTCGCCTGGGCCACCCCGCCGATCAGGCTCGGCGCGATCAGCCCCGAGGTGTAGGTGATCGTCGCCACGCCCGCTATGGCCTGGCTGGGATTCGGCCCCGCGTGCCCGGCCGCCGCGAAGCACAGCGGTACGACCACCGCGATACCGAGCCCCATCAGCCCGAACCCGGCCATCGCCACCGCCTGTTGCCCGGCGGCGACGATCAGCAGTCCGCCCAGTACGGCCAGCACTCCGCCGGCCCGGACGGTACGGACCGCGCCGTACCGGTTCACCACCGCGTCCCCGGCGATCCGCGCCACCGCCATGGTCAGCATGAACCCGGTCGTACAGGCCGCCGCCACCCCGGCCGAGCTGTCCAGCCGGTCCCGCAGGAAGACCGCCGACCAGTCCAGACTCGCGCCCTCCGCGAACACCGCGCAGAAGCCGACCGTGCCGATCAGCAGCGCCGAGCGCGGCGGCAGCGCGAACCGCGGCGGCGGCTCCTCGTCCGCGGCCGGCTGGAGGTCCGGCACCCAGGAGCAGACCACCGCTCCGAGCACGGTGAGCACGGCGGCGGCCAGCAGGAAGTGCACGCGGGCGTCCGCCCCCAGATGCGCGGCGAGCGTGCCGGCCGCGGAGCCGGTCAGCGCCCCCGCGCTCCACATGCCGTGCAGCCCCGACATGATCGACTTGCCCAGCAGCCGCTCGACCTCGACGCCGAGCGCGTTCATCGCGACGTCGGCCGTCCCCGCGCTCGCGCCGTAGACGAACATCGCCAGGCACAGGGTGTACAGGTTCGGTGCCAGCGACGGCAGGACCAGCGACATCGTCCACAGCGCGAGCAGGCCGCGCAGCGCCGTACGGCTGCCGAAGCGGTGGCTGATCCGGCCCGCGAGCGGCATCGCGCACGAGGCGCCGAGCGCCGTGAACGCCAGCGCGAAGCCCAACTGGCCCGCGCCGAGCGAGGCATGGTCCCGGATCCACGGCACCCGGGTGGCGAAGGAGCCGGTCACGGCGCCGTGCACGGCGAACACCGCCGCCACGGCGTACCGGGCGCGCCTCACCCCGCCGGGTGCGTGTCCCACGTCACTCATGTTCCCGTCCCTCCCCGGTCCGGTCTCACCTCCGGTGGGCGCCCCTGCGGCACGCGGCGTAAACTATCAGGGACCCTTCCTGATAGATAGACGGTTCTAGGATTCCCGTCATGCCCGCATCGCCCAGCACCGCCCGGGCCATCAACGACCGCCTCGCCCTGCGGCTGCTCCAGCAGGAAGGCCCGCTGACGGCAGGGCAGTTGAAACAGCTGACCGGGCTGTCCCGGCCGACGGTCGCCGACCTCGTGGACCGGCTCGCCGACGCCGGGCTGATCACCGTGGTCGGCGAGTCGGGGGAGCAGCGCCGCGGCCCGAACGCCCGGCTCTACGGCATCGTCGCCGACCGCGCCCACCTGGCCGCGCTGGACGTCCGTACCGAGGGCGTCTTCGTGCTGGTGTCGGACCTGGTCGGGCGGGTGCTCGCCGAGGCGTCCGTGCCGATCGGCGGGGACACCGGCACCGGGTCCGCCGTGGAGCAGGCGGTGGCCGCGGTGGAGCGCGCCGCCAAGGAGGCCGGTGCGGACCGGCTGCACACCGTCGGCATCGGCGCGCCGGGCCTCGTCGACCCGGCCACCGGCGACCTGCGCGACTCCGGCGGGCTGCCCGAGTGGCACCGCAGCCTGTCCGCCGCCCTCCAGGAACGCCTCCCGGGCGCCCGCGTCACCGTGGAGAACGAGACCAACCTCGCCGCCCTGGCCGAGCAGCGCGAGGGAGCCGCCCGGGACCGGGACACCTTCGTCCTGCTCTGGCTGGGCCACGGCGTCGGCGCGGCGGTCGTCCTCGACGGCACCCTGCGCCGCGGCGCCTCGGGCGGCACCGGCGAGATCGGCTTCCTGCCCGTCCCGGGCACCGGCGCACTGCCCTCGGCGCAGGACTGCGACGGCGGCTTCCACTCCCTGGCCGGAGCGGCGGCGATCGGCGCCCTGGCGACGTCCTGCGGCCTGCCGGCACCGTCCCGCCCGGACGGCCCGGGCGCGGCCGAGACGGTGCGGGCGGCGGTGGGGGCAGCGGGGCGCGAGGCAGCGGTCGATACGGGTGCCGTTCCGCCCGCCACCCGCTTCCTGCACGCGCTCGCCGATCGGATCGCGGTCGGGGCCGCCTCCGTCGTGGCCGTCCTGGACCCCGGCTGCGTGGTGCTCGGCGGGGAGGTCGGGCGGGCCGGGGGTGCGGTGCTCGCGGGGCTGGTGGCGGAGCGGCTGCGCGGGATGTCACCGCTGCGCACGGAGGTCCGGGCCGGCACCCTCGGCGGCACGGCCGTCCTGCGCGGTGCGCTCCTGACGGCCCGGGACCGCGCCCAGGACGACCTGTTCGGACCCCCGGGCCTGACCTGACCCCTCCCCGACCGGATACGGCCCCGCGTGCCGCACCCCCTCCCGAACGGCCCCCGCTTCTTCGTCAGTTGCCGAAGCGGCGCTCCAGGTACTCCTCGAACGTCACCTTGCCCACCGCCCGCTCCGGTGCCAGGTGCCCGCCCGCGCGGAAGGCGCGGTACGTCCGGCCGGGCAGCGGTACCCGGACCACGCCTCGGCGGCGGCCGGTCGCCTTCAGATAGGCGCGGGCCAGGGAGTCGAAGGAGCGGACCTCGGGGCCGCCCATGTCCGGGACCCGTCCGGCCGGTGCGGCGAGTGCCAACTCGGCCAGCCGGTCGGCGACTTCGGTCACCTCCACCGGCTGGTCCGGCACCCCGGCCGGGAGCGGCAGGACGGGCGACCTGGCCAGTGCGCCCAGCACCGTCGCCACCAGGTCGTGGAACTGGGTGGCGCGCAGCAGCGTGAAGCCGAGCCCCGACTCCTCGATCAGCCGTTCCACGGCCAGCTTGGACCTGTAGTAGCCGAGCGGCACCCGGTCGACCCCGACGATCGAGATGTGCACCAGGTGGGGCACCCCGGCCCGCCGCGCCGCCGAGACGAGACGGCCGGCCGCCCGCTCGTCGCCGCCGCGCGGGCTGCTCGCGCAGTGCACCACCGTCCCCACACCCGCCAACGCGGCGTCCAGACCCGCTCCGCCCGCGCGCAGATCGACGGCGTACGGCTGCGCGTGCCGGCTGAGCACCCGCACCACCTGCCCGTCCGCCCGCAGCCGTTCCGTCACACGGCGGCCGAGTGTGCCGGTCCCGCCGGTCACCAGGATCGTGGTCATGCTGTTCCCGTTCCTCCGGACTCCGGGTGCCCCCGGTCGGAGCACCCCTCGCCGGTGGAAACCGGACGGCCGCGGGAATCGTGACATCGCGGCGACGGACTTCGCGGGCCCTGGCGGTCCGGCGGCGGGCAAGGGCCGTCGTCACCGCCACCGGACCCGTCCGCACCCTAAAAGGACTAGACCAGTACGGTCAATGGTCCGGGCCGCCATCCGGGGCACCGTCAACCGGACGTCCCCGAAGGGCAGTTGTCCCGTGCGGCTGCGCCGCGCAAGGGTGCCGGCACGCGCTGTGAGGGAGGCCACACGCCTCGCCTGTCTGGATGCCGGTCCGGCGTGGCACACTGGCCCTGTACCAGAAGCAGCGCACTCCGGGGTCGGTGAAAGTCCGAACCGGCGGTTACAGTCCGCGACCCGGTCGCTTCCAGCGGCCGGTTGACCAGGTGAAATTCCTGGACCGACGGTTAAAGTCCGGATGGGAGGCAGTGCGCGGCGAGCGGGCACGTCTTTCGTGTGCGCCGTCGTATCTGGGCTCGTCCGTACCCGGACGGGTCCTTGTCGGCGTCGTCCCTTCGTGCTCACTCGTACCTGCTGTCGTCATCGACAGGCCCCGGAGTCCGTGCCCGAAGAGGCAGGAGGACCCGGGAAGTGTTCACCGGAATCGTCGAAGAGCTGGGTGAGGTCACCGCCGTCGAGAACCTCGGCGACGCCTCCCGCTTCAAGCTCCGTGGCCCCGTCGTGACCAAGGGCGCGCAGCACGGCGACTCCATCGCCGTGAACGGCGTCTGTCTCACCGTCGTCGAGCACGAGGGCGACGAGTTCACGGCCGACGTCATGGCCGAGACCCTGAAGCGCTCCAGCCTCGGCGCGCTCACCGTCGGCTCCCGCGTCAACCTCGAACGCCCCACCGCCGTGGGCGCCCGCCTGGGCGGCCACATCGTGCAGGGCCACGTCGACGGCACGGGCCAGGTGCTCGCCCGCACGCCCTCCGAGAACTGGGAGATCGTGAAGATCTCCCTCCCCGCGGACCTCGCCCGCTACGTGGTCGAGAAGGGCTCCGTCACCGTCGACGGCATCAGCCTCACCGTCGTCGAGGCCGGCCCGGACTACTTCACGGTCAGCCTCATCCCGACCACCCTCGACCTGACCACGCTCGGCGTGAAGCAGGCCGGCGACCCGGTCAACCTGGAGGTCGACGTCATCGCCAAGTACGTCGAGCGCCTCCTCGGCGACCGCGCCGAGGGAGCCGGCAAGTGAACTGGCTGAACTCCGAGGCCTTCACCCTCTTCGGCCAGCGCATCATCTGGTCGGACATGGTCGGCAACATCCTCGGCCTGATCACCCTCGCCCTCGGCTGGCGCCGCTCCCTGTGGACCTGGCCCGTGCAGTTCCTCTCCGGCCTCGTCCTCTTCGCCGCCTTCTACGGCCATCTGGCAGGCAGCGCCGGCAAGCAGGCCGTCGTCATGGCCGTTGCCCTGTACGGCTGGTGGCAGTGGCAGCGCACCAAGGACCGCGCCGGCGACGGCCACATCACGCCCCGCTTCGCCACCTGGCGCGAGCGCGCGGCCATGCTCGCCGCGGCCGCCGTGGGCACGGTCGCCGTCGCCCTGTTCTTCCAGGCGTACCCGAGCCTGTCCTGGGACCCCTGGCCGGACGCGTACATATTCGTCGGCACCGTCGTCGCGATGTACGCCCAGGCCAAGGGCATGGTCGAGTTCTGGATCGCCTGGCTCCTCGTCGACGTCGTCGGCGTTCCCCTCAACTTCACCAACGGCTACGCCTTCTCCGGTTTCGTCTACGTCATCTACGGCGCGCTCGTCCTGTGGGGCATGCGCGACTGGTGGCTGCGCTCCCGCAGGCGTCCGCAGCCCGTCCTGGAAGGAGCTCCGGCATGACCGCGGCACCTCTGCTCCACGACATCGATCCCCTTGAGGACTTCCTGCTCGACCCCGTCGAACAGGCCATCGCCGACATCGCCGCGGGCCGCCCGGTCGTGGTCGTGGACGACGAGGACCGGGAGAACGAGGGCGACCTCGTCATCGCCGCCGAGAAGGCGACCCCCGAGATCGTCGCCTTCATGATGAGCGAGTGCCGGGGCCTGATCTGCGCCCCCATGGAGGGCGAGGAACTCGACCGGCTGCGGCTGCCGCAGATGGTCGAGGACAACACCGAGTCGATGAAGACCGCCTTCACCGTCTCCGTGGACGCCTCCGCCGCACACGGCGTGACCACCGGCATCTCCGGCGCCGACCGCGCCACCACGCTCCAGCTGTTGGCGAGCGGCACCGCCGAGCCGACGGACTTCGTCCGCCCCGGCCATGTCTTCCCGCTGCGCGCCAGGCCCGGCGGTGTCCTCGTGCGCGACGGCCACACCGAGGCCGCCGTCGACCTCGCCCGGCTCGCGGGCCTGCGCCCGGCCGGCGCCATCGTGGAGATCGCCGGCGAGGACGGCCGGATGCTCCGGCTGCCCGAGCTGGTCCCGTTCGCCCGCAAGCACGGCCTCACGATCATCTCCATCGAGGACCTGATCGCCTACCGCCGCAGCAGCGAGCCCACCGTCCGCCGCGAGGCCGAGACCCGGCTGCCCACCGCCCACGGCACCTTCACCGCCTACGGCTACCGGGCCGTCGCCGACGGCGTCGAGCACGTCGCCCTCGTGCACGGCGAGATCGGCGACGGGGAGGACGTCCTGGTCCGCGTCCACTCCGAGTGCCTCACCGGCGACGTCTTCGGCTCCCTGCGCTGCGACTGCGGCCCCCAGCTGGACACCTCGCTGGAGCGCATCCAGAAGGAGGGCCGGGGCGTCGTGGTCTACCTGCGCGGCCACGAGGGCCGCGGCATCGGCCTGCTGTCCAAGCTCCGGGCGTACGAACTCCAGGAGCAGGGCCGCGACACGCTCGACGCCAACCTCGAACTCGGCCTGCCGGCCGACGCCCGGGACTACGGCGCGGGTGCGCAGATCCTGACCGACCTCGGCGTGCGCAGCGTCCGGCTCATGACCAACAATCCGGACAAGACGGACGCGTTGCGTAGCCGCGGCATCAAGGTCACCGACCGCGAGCCGATGCCGGTCCAGGCCGGGGAGCACAATCTGCGGTACCTGCGCACCAAGCGCGACCGGATGGGCCACGACCTGCCCTGGCTCGACACGCCCGCCGTGGCGGCCTGCGGCAACCAGTAAGCAAGCATTCAAGGGAGAAACGTGAGCGGCAAGGGTGCACCGGAGCTGTCCGTACGGGGCGCGAGCGACCTCAGGGTCGCCGTCATCGCGGCGCAGTGGCACGAGAAGGTGATGGACGGTCTGGTGAACGGCGCCCTGCGCGCCCTGCACGACCTGGGGATCGACGAGCCGACCCTGATCCGGGTCCCCGGCAGCTTCGAGCTCCCGGTCGCCGCCAAGGTCCTCGCGGGCCGCGGCTACGACGCGGTGGTCGCCCTCGGCGTCGTCATCCGCGGTGGCACGCCCCACTTCGACTACGTGTGCCAGGGCGTCACCCAGGGCCTCACCCAGGTCAGCATCGAGACCGGCGTCCCCGTCGGCTTCGGCGTGCTCACCTGCGACACCGAGGAGCAGGCCCTGGACCGGGCCGGCATCGAGGGCTCCAACGAGGACAAGGGGCACGAGGCGGTGACGGCGGCGGTGGCGACGGCGGCCACGCTGCGCTCGGTATCCGAACCCTGGCACTAGGTCGGCCACCACAGCGGCTAGGGTGGGGCACACCATGTCCAAGAAGACGTTCGAGGAGCTCTTCACCGAGCTCCAGCACAAGGCCGCCCACGGCGATCCCGCCACCTCCCGCACCGCAGAGCTGGTCGGCAAAGGCGTCCATGCCATCGGCAAGAAGGTCGTCGAGGAGGCCGCCGAGGTCTGGATGGCCGCCGAGTACGAGGGCAAGGAAGCGGCCGCCGAGGAGATCTCGCAGCTGCTCTACCACGTCCAGGTGATGATGGTCGCCCGCGGGATCTCCCTGGACGACGTCTACGCCCACCTGTGAACAGCCTGCCGTACCAGCCGTAAAACCCCTTCACGCAAAGGAAGCCGACCTCATGCTGCGCATCGCCGTCCCCAACAAGGGTTCCCTGTCCGGCCCTGCGGCGGAGATGCTGCATGAGGCCGGCTACCAGCAGCGCCGCGAGTCCAAGGAGCTGCGGATCGTCGACCCGGAGAACGAGGTCGAGTTCTTCTACCTCCGTCCCCGCGACATCGCGATCTACGTCTCCTCCGGCCGCCTCGACATCGGCATCACCGGCCGCGACCTGCTGATCGACTCCGGCGCCGGCGCCGAGGAGATCCTCCCGCTCGGCTTCGCCCGCTCCACCTTCCGCTTCGCCGCCAAGCCCGGCACGGCGAACGGCATCGCGGACCTCAAGGGCAGGACGGTCGCCACCTCCTACGAGGGCATCGTCGCGGGGCACCTCGCGGACAGCGGCGTCGACGCCTCCGTCGTCCACCTCGACGGCGCCGTCGAGACCGCGATCGAGCTGGGCGTCGCCGAGGTGATCGCCGACGTCGTCGAGACCGGCACCAGCCTGCGCAACGCCGGCCTGGAGGTGTTCGGCGAGCCGATCATGAAGTCCGAGGCGATCGTCATCCGCCGCACCGGCGCCGACGCCGCGGAGGCCGCCGAGCCGAAGGTCCAGCAGTTCCTGCGCCGCCTCCAGGGCGTCCTGGTCGCGCGGACGTACGTGATGATGGACTACGACTGCCGCGTCGAGCAGCTGGAGAAGGCCGTCGCACTCACCCCCGGCCTGGAGTCCCCGACCGTCTCGCCGCTGCACAACGAGGGCTGGGTCGCGGTCCGCGCCATGGTCCCCGCCAAGGAGGCGCAGCGGATCATGGACGACCTCTACGCCATCGGCGCCCGCGCCATCCTCACCACGGCCATCCACGCCTGCCGCCTGTAGAGGGGTACGCCGACCGATGTCCGACCCGACCTCCCTTCCCGACCTCCCCGTCACCTTCCGGCCGGGCCACACCCGGGCCATCCTGCTCACCGCCGGCGTGGCGATCTTCCTGACCATCACGGCGGTCGGCCTGCTGCTGGAGCAGCTGGGCCCGGGCGAGCGGCTCAGCTTCGTCGTCACCGGAGGGCTCATCTTCTGGGTGCTCGCCCTGCTGGCCCGGATCAGGGTGGTCGCCGACGACTCCGGCGTCACCGTGGTCAACATCGCCAGTAAGCGGCGCCTGGAATGGGCGGAGATCGTTCAGGTGAACCTCCGCCCGGGCGACCCGTGGGTGTTCCTCAACCTCAGCGACGGCACCAGCCTGCCGGCGCTCGGCATCCAGCCGGGCCTCGCCAAGGAGCGTGCCATCGCCGACGCGCGGACTCTGCGGGCGCTCGCCGAGGCCCGCTCGACGGTCGACGCCGCCCACGACCGGGGCTGACCCGGCGGCCGAGCACGGCCACTCAGGGGGCGCGTCGCGGCCTCCTCGAGGTCGGCTCCGGGCTCACTCGGGGGCAGATCGGGGACGACTCCGGGGCGCCCACCCTGCCCGAGCGGCCCTTGTCTTGATTAATCTGGTGGCGGAGGCCTTTTCGCTGCGCCTCCGCCCCTGCGCGCCGCCCCGGTGCCCAGGGGTTCCTGCTACCCGAGGAGTGACTCCCTCCAGCGATGGACGGATCGTCCTGTAGTACCTGCGCCGCCCCGACCCGACATACCGGGAAGGCGGCGGCATCGTGACCACCTCTCTGCTGCTCCTGGCAGCCGCCCTCCTGCTGATTCTCGCCAACGGATTCTTCGTGGCGGCCGAGTTCGGCCTCGTGACGGTCGAGCGCCCGGAGGCCGAGAAGGCCGCCGCCGACGGCGACCGACGCGCTCGTACGGTCGTCGAGTCGCTGAAGGAGCTGTCCTTCCAGCTCTCCGGCACCCAGCTCGGCATCACCATCACCTCCCTGGTCGTCGGTATGCTCGCCGAACCGGCCCTGGCCCGGCTGCTGCACGGCCCGTTCGCCGCACTCGGCCTGCCGGGCGGTGCCGTCTCCGGTATCGCCGCGGTCGTCGGCATGCTGCTGGCCTCCGCGATCCAGATGGTCATCGGCGAACTCGTGCCCAAGAACTGGGCGGTGTCCAAGCCGCTCCAGGTCGCGCGCTTCGTCGTCGGCCCGCAGGCCCACTTCTCGCGGCTGTTCCGCCCGGTGATCGCCGCGCTCAACACCGTGGCCAACCGGCTCGTCCGGGCCCTCGGCGTCGAGCCGGCCGAGGAACTGGCCTCCGCCCGCACCCCGGGCGAGCTCGTCTCCCTGGCCCGGCACTCCGCCCAGGCCGGCGCCCTGGAGCAGGACACCGCCGACCTGTTCGTGCGCACCCTGTCCCTGGGCGAGCTGACCGCACAGCACGTCATGACCCCGCGCGTGAAGGTCAGCGCCCTCCAGGACTCGGCCAGCGCCGAGGACGTCGTGAACCTCACCCGGGCCACCGGCCTGTCCCGTTTCCCCGTCTACCGGGAGAAGATCGACGAGATCGTCGGCATGGCCCACCTCAAGGACGCCCTGGCCGTCCCGGTCCACGACCGGCTGCGCACCCCGGTGAGCCGCATCGCCCGCAAGGCGCTGCTCGTCCCCGAGACCCTGCCGGTCCAGCCCCTCCTCGCCCGGCTTCGCTCCGAGCAGCCCATCGCGGTCGTCGTCGACGAGTACGGCGGCACGGCCGGCGTCGTCACCCTGGAGGACATCGTCGAGGAACTCGTCGGCGAGGTCCGCGACGAGCACGACCGCCCGGACACGCCGGAATTCGCCGTCGCCCCGCCGCAGGACGGCAAGCCCGCCTGGGACGTCGACGGCAGCGTCCGCGTCGACATCCTCCAGCGCATAGGACTCGACGTGCCCGAGGGGCCGTACGAGACGGTCGCCGGACTGGTCGCGGACCTGCTCGGCAGGATCCCGGCCCCCGGCGACCGGGCCGAACTGCCCGGCTGGCGGCTCTCGGTGCGCCGCGTCGGCCACTACCGCGCCGAACGGGTCCGCCTGGTCAGGACGGCCCCGGCGGCGAACGTGATGGAGGCCGCCCGATGAGCCTCCTCCAACTGGCCTTCGCCGCGCTGCTCGTGCTCGCCAACGGCTTCTTCGTCGGTGCCGAGTTCGCGCTCGTCTCCGTGCGCCGCAGCCAGATCGAGCCGCTCGGCACGGCGCGCGCCCGCCAGGTGCTCTACGGCCTGCAGCGCCTGCCGCAGATGATGGCCGCCGCCCAGTTCGGCATCACGGTCTGCTCCCTGACCCTCGGCGCGGTCGCCGAGCCGACGGTGGCGCATCTGCTGGAGCCGGTGTTCGCGGCGGTCCGGCTGCCGGACGGCATGATCCACCCGCTGGGTTATGTGATCGCGCTGATGGCGGTCGTCTTCTTCCACCTGGTGATCGGCGAGATGGTGCCGAAGAACCTCGCGATGGCGGCCCCTGAGAAGGCGGCGCTCTGGCTCAGCCCGGGCCTTGTGGCGTTCGCCCGCGTGTGCAAGCCGATCACGGTCGCCCTCGGCGCCTGCGCCCAGGCCATCCTGCGCCTGTTCCGGGTCGAGCCGAAGGACGAGGTGGAGGCGGTCGTCACCACCGAGCAGCTCAACCGCCTGCTGGAGGACTCCGGCCAGGCGGGCCTGCTCGGCCCCGAGGAGCGGGAGCGCCTGGAGGACGCCCTGGAGCTGGGCTCCCGCCCGGTGACGGACGTCCTGCTGCGCCGGGAGTCCCTGGTCGTCGTGGCGCCGGCGGTCACCCCGGGCGAGATCGTCGACCTGACGGCCCGCACCGGCTACTCCCGCTTCCCGGTCGCGGCGACGGACAAGGGCGCCTTCATGGGCTACGTCCACGTCAAGGACGTCCTGGACCTGGAGAGCTCCGACCGTGCCGTCCCGCAGCACGTCTGGCGCCCCATGACCACCCTGCGGGCCGAGCTGCCGCTCGACGACGCCCTCACGGTCATGCGCCGCGCGGCCACGCACCTGGCCCAGGTGGCCGACGCCTCCGGCAAGGTGCTGGGTCTGGTGGCCCTGGAGGACGTACTGGAGCTGCTGGTGGGAGAGGTACGGGACCCGGCCCACCGCGAGATGCCCGAGCCGAGAGTCAGCGACGAGCCGGAGGGGGCGCTCGCCAACTAGCCCGGACGGCGGGGAGCCGCGTGACGGCGGGCCGGTGGCCGGCCGTCACGTAGTTCCCCGAGTCCGTTCCGGTTCCCCGCGTCCGTTCGGGGGAGGGCGCTCACATGCCCGGCGGATCCTGTGGGCCCCGCCCCGACAGCACCTCTCCGTACGCCTGCATCAGGTCGGGCAGCCGCAGCGTCGCCAGGTCGTCCCGGGAGAGCGCGCCCAGGTAGGCGGAGAGCCGCAGGTCCCGGTACGCGCAGCTCTTCTCGTACAGCGTCCGCAGGAAGCGGCCGTTGCCCAGCTCGTCGATCCACCCCTGATCGACCACGTGCCCGGCGATCGAGCGCAGCTCCTCCAGCGCCTCCTCGTCCCACACGTCCCCGTTCTCCGCCGCCAGCACCTTGCCGATCTCGGTGAGTTCCTGGGGCCGGTAGGAGGGGAAGTCGACACGGGTCGTGAAGCGCGAGGACAGCCCGGGGTTCGCGGCCAGGAGCCGGTCCATGCCCTCGGGATAGCCGGCCAGGATCACCACCAGGTGGTCCCGGTTGTCCTCGGCCCGCTTCAGCAGCACTTGCAGGGCCTCGTCGCCGTACGCGTCCCCCTTGCCGTACCCGGAGTTCGACAGCGAGTACGCCTCGTCCACGAACAGGACACCGCCGATCGCGGAGTCGATCAGCTCGTTGGCCTTCACGGCCGTCTGCCCGAGGTACTCGCCGACGAGATCCGCCCGTTGGGCCTCCACCAGGTGGTCCCCGCCGAGCAGGCCGAGCGCGTAGAAGACCCGGCCGAGGATCCGGGCCACCGTGGTCTTGCCGGTCCCCGACGGGCCGGAGAAGACGAAGTGCCGCTTCGGCGGCTGCACCGGCAGCCCCTGCCCGGCCCGCAGCCGGGCCATGTTCAGCTGCGCGGACAACGCCTTCACCTGGCGCTTGACCGGCTCCAGCCCCACCATGCGCTCCAGCTCGGCGAGCGCCTCCTCCAGCAGGGCGGGATCCGTCGGCCCGGCCGGGATCGGGGAGGAGGAGACCCCTGTCTTCGCGCGCACCGCCGGGTCGGCCACCGAGGGCAGGGGCCCGGTCGGCAGATCCGGCTCCGGCAGGCGCAGATCACGGCCCTCGGTGCCGAAGAGGGCGTCGAAGCCGTCCGGTCCGTCGACGCTGTCCTGCCCGGCGCCGGTCAGGCTGATCGCGGCCAGGTCGGCGGCGTCGTCGTACCCGTCCCCCTCGGCGATCGCCGCGAGGCGCGCCGAGGTGTCCATGAACGCGGGGTCGACGCGGTGCACGGCCCGGTACAGGGGGAGCGCCGCCGCCGAGCGGCCCGTGCCCTCGTGCGCCCGCGCCAGCCAGTAGCGCAGCTCCTTGCGCTGCGGCTGCTCGCTGCGGCAGCGCATCAGCGCCGCCGACAGCAGCGGCTCGGCCTGGCCGTACATCTCCAGCCGGACCCGGGCCATGCCGCCGAACAGGCCCGCCTCGATGCCGAGCAGGGGATCGTCCAGCAGCGGGTCGGTGTGCCGGACCAACTGCTCCCAGTCCTTGACCAGATAGGCCCGGCAGGCGTGCAGGAAGCGCACCTGGGGGTCGGTGTCGACGGGGGGCAGTCCGGCGAGCGCCCGGTCCAGCTCGGGCACGTGCCGGCCGTCCAGCCAGTGCGAGGCGTGCGCCAGCAGCAGATCGCGCGGGCTCTCCAGCACCGGCTGCACCCACCAGCCCAGCCAGTACCACGAGTTGAGGGGCCTGCGGTGCCGGGTGCGCTGCTCGCCGAAGCGGTCGCGGTGCCGGAACATTCTGAGCAGCGCGGTCGTCGTGTCGACCCGGAGCGCGTGCAGCCCGAGCCAGCCGTCCGCCATG
This sequence comes from Streptomyces sp. NPDC025793, assembly GCF_055558375.1. Classification (NCBI taxonomy): domain Bacteria; kingdom Bacillati; phylum Actinomycetota; class Actinomycetes; order Kitasatosporales; family Streptomycetaceae; genus Streptomyces; species Streptomyces sp. NPDC025793. The sequence continues at coordinate 45,054 of NZ_JBVHMR010000029.1, forward strand.
CCCGGGTCCATCCGCACCGCGGTGCGGAACTCCTCCTCCGCCTGCGGATAGGCTCCCATCGTGTACGCGTCGACACCTCGCAGCCAGGCGAGGTCGGCCGGAGCGTCGGGGCCCTGCGTGCCGAAGTCCATCCGTCCCCCCACAGACCGTGCCCCCGTGGTTCACCACCGGGCGGACGCCCGGGGCCGCCGCGGTCGAACCGCCGTGCCGCGGACCGGAGTTGCAGTGTGCGAGGCAGCCGCTCGTCGCTCGCACCGATGGCATCGTACCCGCGCCGGGACCGCCTGCCGAAGGGTGCCGTAGGGGCCGTTTGACGAGGTGGGAGCGGACGGGGCGGACAGACTTCGTGACCGAGGGTGAGCGGCTCGATGCGCGGAGCGCCCGGAAAGCGGCATTAGGGCAGTACGAAGCCCCCGGTCACGGGGGAACAACCGGGGGCTTCGCGTTGGTGGGCGGTTCCGATTGACCGCACATTGAGAACGTAAGACCTGTACGGGACCCCGGTCAAGCAGAGTTGAGGCACTCGGAGAAGTTCACCCGCAGGGGCCTTCACGGCTTCACCACATTGCCGATGTCCCGTCACTCAGGGTCACGGCCTGGTCCGGTCCAGGGGTTGACCCGGGTCCCGGCAGCACCTCGTACCCCATCGGTGTCTGTGTCACCAGGAGATCGGCATGGGGGTACGAGGGGTCGGCGGCGAAGTGCGCGCGCTCCGCCTCGACCCAGCCGTCCCAGAACTCCCGCTGCTCCGCCCCGTCCCGCAGCCGGCCGCGCGCCCAGGACTCCTCCCGGGGCAGCTCCATCCACAGCAGCCGCGCCAGATGCGGCCGCAGCTCCCGGCGGCCGGCGCCGACGCCCTCCAGCAGGATCACCGGCGCGGCGGGCAGCGGCCGCGTCGCGCCGAAGGCACGGGCCCGCCAGTCGTAGGGGGTGTAGTGCCCGCTCTCGCCGCGGGCGAGCGGGCCGACCACCTGGGCCATGAGCCGGTCCGTCCAGTCGAAGAGCTGCTCGTGGCTCGCGACGTCGTCGAGGTGCAGCACCGGCGCCCCGTCCAGCGCGGCGGCCAACTGCCCGGCGAACGTGGACTTTCCGGAGCCGGCGTGCCCGTCGACGCCGATCAGCCGGACCGGCCCGAGGGAGGGCGGGAGCCGGCGCAGCCGGGCGGCGAGGTCGCGAATGACGGTTCCCGAGGTGTGCGGTGGTGTGGGTGGATTTCCGGAAACAGTCTAGTCGAGGCTTGAACCATCGGCTGGCGGCCAGTCAATGGCCCGGAAAAACATTCGGGAAATCACCTGACCGATATGTCGAATTCGGCGTTCCGGGGGTGCCCGCCCGTGAGTAGGGTGCCTCCAGCGCAACTGACCATGCGTCGTACGGGGACTGGTAGGGGAACATGGCCGCGGAGTTATTCGAAGGGCAGTATGTGTGGCATCCGGCCGCCGACGACCGTGTGCTGGCGAGTGTATGCGTCGACGTGCGTGCCGGTCGTTATCGATACGCGTACGAGGCGCTCGCCGAGACGCGTTCCGACTTCGGCCTGCGCGCCCATCGCTCGCTGGTTATCGCCTCCGAGGCCGCCGGCACCGATCTGGTCGAGCGCTGGCTCGACGAGGAGCCGACCCCCGAGGCCGCGCTGATGTGGGCCCGGGTCGCGGTGCAGCGCGCGCTGCGGGCCGCGGACGCCCACGACGAGCGCGCCGAGGCGCTGGAGCGGATCGCCCTGACCGCCTGCGACCGCGCCGCCGCCCTGGCCCCCGCGGACCCCACCCCCTGGGCGGCCAAGCTCGCTATGGCCCGGCTGCACCGGCTGCGCGACCCGGCCCCGCACGGCCTGCTCACCGCCCCGCCCGGCCCCTGGCGGCTGTTCGCCCACGTCCTCTCGCTGGACCCCTGGCACCGCGAGGCCCACCACCGCTTCCTCTCCTTCTTCTTCACGCGCCACGGCGGCTCCGTCAACGCCGCCTGGGACGTGGCCGCCTTCCTCAGCCAGCGGGCGCCCGCCGACTCCGCCCTGCGGCTGCTGCCCCTGGTGGCCCTGGTGGAGAGCTACAACCCGACCCAGTTGCTCGCCGACCAGGTCTGGGAGCAGCCGCAGTGGCGTGCCACCGCGCTCGCGATCTACCAGAACTGGCTGCCCGCGGTGGCCGGATACCGCTTCACCCCGGTGCTCGACCTGGCCTACCTCGCGCACGCGCTGGTCATGGGCCAGCGCGAGTTCGAGGCCCGGGCGGTGTTCACGGCGATGGGCCCGTACGCCTCGCGCATGCCCTGGAGCGCCTTCGGCGACCCCGCCGAGCAGCTCTCCCGGGCCCGGCGCGCCTGCGGCCTGCCCGTCCCGGGGCCCGCCTGACCCCGCACGGTCTCCGCCCCCGGGAGACGCGTGCTCCGCCCCCACCGAGAGAAAGGCGAACAGTGTCGGAACGGATGTCGGCTCCACGGGCGAAGGCCCGTGCGGGCGAAGAGGCGGTCGCGCTCGACGACGACGCGACCCTGCATGCGATGGGCTATCCGCGCAAGCTCACCCGGCGCTTCCAGGCGTTCGACAATTTTGCGATCTCCTTCACCATCATCAATATCCTCTCGGGCATTTTCTCCTCCTTCGGATTCGGAATGGGTGCGGGCGGCCCCCGCATTCTCGTTTTCGGCTGGATCGGCGTGTCCGTGATGGTGCTGCTCATCGGCGCGGCCATGGCGGAAGTCGCCTCGGCCTATCCGACGAGCGGCGCCCTGTATTTCTCCGCCGGTAAACTCGCCAAGCGGCACAAAGGGGCCTGGTCCTGGTTCACGGGCTGGCTGAACTTCGTCGGCCAGATCGGCGGCACCGCCGCCACGGGCTATGCGGCCGCCACCTTCATCCAGGCCTTCGTGAGCCTCCAGTGGCCGTCCTACCAGCCGACCACGCATCAAACGGTGCTGATCACAGCGCTGGTCATCGTGGTGCAGGGGCTCGCCAACACCTACACCGTGCAGCTCGTCGCCGTACTGAACCGCATTTCCGTGTGGTGGCTGCTGATCGGACTGGTCGTGATCGTGGGCGCACTCATAGTGATCCCGGATCACCATCAACCGGCTTCGTTCGTGACGCATTTCGAGAACAACACCGGCTTCACGAGCGGACTTTACGGCGGCATGCTCGGTCTGCTGGTGACCAGCTGGACCTTCACCGGCTTCGACGGCAGCTTCCACATGTCGGAGGAAACGGTCCGCGCGACGGTCAACGCGCCGAGGGGGATCACCCGCGCCATCGGCTATTCGGCGATCACCGGCCTGATCCTGATGCTCGCATTGGTCTATAGCATTGGCGACTACGCCAAGGAAGCCGGCGCGGGCGCACCACCCGTGCAGATCCTCATCGACGCACTCGGCCTCGGCACCGCCAAGGTCATGCTCCTCATCGTCATCGGCGCGATGCTCTTCTGCGGTCTCGCCAACCTCACCAGTAACACCCGGCAGATCTTCGCCTTCTCCCGGGACGGCGCGATGCCCGGCTCGCGCTGGTGGCACTCGGTCTCGACGCGCACCCGTACGCCCGTGAAGGCGGTCTGGCTCGCGGTCGTCTGCTCGCTGGCCCTCGTCGTGCCCGGCTGGTGGTCCCACACGGCGTTCACCGCGATCGTCAGCGTCAACGTGGTCGGTCTCTTCCTCGCCTACGCCGTGCCGATCTTCCTGCGGCTGCGGCTCGGGGACGGGTTCGAACCGGGCCCCTGGCACCTGGGCCGCTGGGGCCGGCCGGTCGGCTGGCTCGCGGTGATCTGGATCCTGCTCAGCAGCGTGCTGTTCATGCTGCCGCAGGCCTCGCCGCTCACCGTCGACTCCTTCAACTACGCGCCGATCGCGCTCGCCGCCGTCCTGCTCGTCGCGACGGTGTGGTGGTTCGCCACCGCCCGCCGCCGCTTCCAGGGGCCGGTCAGCTACGGCGGCCCCGACGAGGTGGCGGCGATGGACCTCGTGTGACCGCCCGTGCCCCGCACCCCGCGATCCCAGGGGCGCGGGGCACGGGGCCAGAGGCGCAGACCAATATTCATCGCGCGGCATGCGCCGAAGCGCTGGCAGGGGCATGGCGCCTGCCTCATAGTTGGCGCAGACCACCTACCGGACCAGCCCCGACCCGGACACCTGGGGGTAACCGCGCCCATGAGCAGAGCCCAGCAGCCGTCCCGCAGAACCGTCCTCACCGCCGCCGCAGTGGTCGCCGCAGCCGCGGCCGGCGCCGCGCCCCCCGCTGCCGCCGCCGCGCAGCGGACGTCCGCCGGGGCCGGCCGGCCCGCCCGGGCGCAGGCCCGCCCCATCGACTACCGGGCCTGGACCACGTACCGCCAGTGGCGCCTCGGCGCCGCCGAGGGCGTCCGGGCCGTCTCCGGCGTGCGCCCCGGCGTCGTGATCGGCATCCCCGCCGGCCGCACCGACTACACCGACCCGCACACCGGCACGACCGCCACCTGGGAGTACGCCGTGTGGACCGGTCCGGTCCACCTCCTCGCCGTCCCGGCCACCGAGGTCGTCGCCTCCTGGAACGCCCACACCCCCGAGGGCACCTGGCTCCAGGTCGAACTGCGGGGCACGTACTCCGACGGCACCGCCACCCCCTGGTACGTGATGGGCCGCTGGGCCGCCGGCGACCAGGACATCAGGCGGACCTCGGTGGACGGCCAGGGCGACGGCAGGAGCGCCATCTCGACCGACACCTTCGCCATCGCCGACGCGAGCACCGGTCTGCGCCTGGTCTCGTACCGGCTGCGCCTGACCCTCTACCGCAGGCCCGGCACCGAGCTGACCCCGACCGTCTGGCGGCTCGGCGCCATGGGCTCCGACGTCCCCGACCGCTTCACGGTCCCGGCCTCCGCCCCCGGCCTCACCCACGAACTGACCGTCCCGCGCTACTCGCAGGAGATCCACAAGGGCCAGTACCCGCAGTACGACAACGGCGGCGAGGCCTGGTGCAGCCCCACCTCCTCGCAGATGATCGTCGAGTACTGGGGCGGCCGGCTCACCCCCGAGCAACTGGCCTGGGTGGACCCGTCCTACGCCGACCCGCAGGTCGACAACGCGGCCCGGTTCACCTACGACTACCAGTACGAGGGCTGCGGCAACTGGCCGTTCAACGCCGCCTACGCGGCCACCTTCGACGGCATCCAGGGCGTGGTCACCCGGCTCGCCTCGCTCACCGACGTGGAGACGCTGGTCGCGGCCGGCATCCCGGTCATAACATCCCAGTCCTTCCTGGCGAGCGAGCTGACCGGCGCGGGCTACGGCACCTCCGGCCATCTGATGACCGTCATCGGCTTCACCGCGGAGGGCGACGTCATCGCCAACGACCCGGCCTCGCCGGACGACGCAGCGGTCCGACGGGTCTATCGCAGACGGGAGTTCGAGAACATCTGGCTGCGGACCAAGCGGTACAACGCCGCCGGCAAGGTCGTCTCCGGCAGCGGGGGAGTCTGCTACCTCTACTTCCCGGCGCGTCCGGACCCGCGCCGGCGCGAGGCGCTCGCGGCGGTGGGCGTGCGCTGACCGTGTGAGCAAGCTCATCACCGCACAAGCCGTCGCGGGTGGCAAGGTGGACAAATGGGTGGGGAACCTGCTCTGTACGTCCGACCTCTGCGAGTAACTCCATGACCGCACACCCGGCCACCGCCACCCGCGCCCGCACCGGAGGGCCCCGCGACGACGGCCCGAAGATCGTCGAGCACGTCATGGGATGGGTCCTCGTGGCCGTCGTCGCGATGCTCGTGACCCAGCTCGGTCTGCTCTGATCCGACCCGCTCACGCGTGCGGCTTGTTCTGACATACTGCGGATGTCCCGCCGACCGCCTGGAACAGGGTCGAAATTGAACATGCCGCACCAGCGTGCCGCCGTCCGTCCCCGGATGCGCGGCACCGAGCGCTCGGTCGCGCGTCGCGCCGAACTCATCGCCATCGGGCGGAAGTTGTTCGCCGACACATCCTACGACGCGCTGTCCATGGACGACATCGCCCGCCAGGCGCATGTCGCCAAGGGGCTGATCTACTACTACTTCCAGTCCAAGCGGGGCTACTACCTGGCGATCATCCAGGACTCCGTGGCCGACCTGGTCACCTTCGCGGCGAGCGGGCTCGACCTGGCCGCCGTCGACCGCGTCCACCGCACCATCGACAGCTATCTGCGCTACGCCGAGTATCACCAGGCCGCGTACCGCACGATCGTCAGCGGCGGCGTCGGCTTCGACGCCGAGGTGCACGCCATACGGGACGGCGTGCGCGAGGCGATCATCGACACCATCGCCGAGGGCGCCTACGGCCGCCGGGACATCTCCGCTCCGGCCCGGATGGGCCTGCTGTCCTGGGTGTGCAGCGTCGAGGGCGCGACCCTGGACTGGATCGACCGCCCCGGGCTGTCCCGCGACCTGATGCGCGAGCTGCTGGTGAAGACGCTGGGCGGCGTCCTGCGCGCCGTCGAGGAGCTGGATCCGGCCCACCCGGCCCCGCAGCCGGCCCGCCGCGACACCTGAGAGCCGGTCGTCCCGCGTACGTCCGGCGCGGGAACCTCCGTCACTTTCTGTTGAAAGTTGCATGCTCCGAGTAGTGATGCTTTCTTGAAGTAAGCGGTCGTTAACTGGTGACGGGAGGTCCCTGATCGGGCATACTCACAGCGCAGAGCCGCTGGTCAGCAACTCCTGAGACCCAGGAGCGGGCGCCCGCGGCCATCCAGAACGATCAGGCGGAGCAGCTCCCACCCCACGGGCCACCCGCCTGTGCCCGACAGGGAGGAGACCGACGCCATGTCCGACCGCGACCCGCAGCCGGTGGAGCGTCAACTGCCCACGGAAGAGGCGAGGGACCTGCTCGCGCTCGTCCGTGAGATCGCCCAGCGCGAGATCGCGCCGACGGCCGCCGAGGAGGAGGAAGCGGGCCGCTTCCCGCGCGAGGTCTTCACCCTGCTCTCCGAGTCGGGACTGCTCGGCCTGCCGTACGGCGCCGAGTACGGCGGCGGCGACCAGCCCTACGAGGTCTACCTCCAGGTCCTGGAGGAACTGGCCATGGCCCGGCTCACCGTGGGCATGGGCGTCAGCGTGCACACGCTCGCCTCCTACGCCCTCGCCACCTACGGCACCAAGCAGCAGCAGGTCGAGCACCTGCCCGCGATGCTCGGCGGCGGTCTGCTCGGCGCCTACTGCCTCTCCGAGCCGTCCTCCGGCTCGGACGCCGCGTCCCTGCGCACGAAGGCCGTGCGGGAGGGCGAGGAGTGGGTGCTGAACGGCACCAAGGCCTGGATCACCCACGGCGGGATCGCCGACTTCTACACCGTGATGGCCCGCACCGGCGAGGACGGCCCGCGCGGCATCACCGCCTTCCTGGTCCCCGGCGACGCCCCCGGCCTCGGCGCGGCCGTGCCCGAGAAGAAGATGGGCCTGAAGGGCTCACCCACCGCACAGGTCCACCTCGACGGCGTCCGCATCGGGGACGACCGGCGGATCGGCGAGGAGGGCCAGGGCTTCTCCATCGCCCTGTCCGCCCTCGACTCCGGCCGGCTCGGCATCGCGGCCTGCGCGATCGGCCTCGCCCAGGCCGCCCTGGACCAGGCGGTCGCCTACGCCGGCGAGCGCCGCCAGTTCGGCCGCCCCATCGCCGACTTCCAGGGGCTGCGCTTCATGATCGCCGACATGGCCACCCAGATCGAGGCCGGCCGCGCGCTCTACCTCGCGGCGGCCCGGCTGCGCGACGCGGGCAAGCCGTTCGCCCGGCAGGCCGCCATGGCCAAGCTGCACTGCAGCGACACGGCCATGAAGGTCACCACGGACGCCGTGCAGATACTCGGCGGCTACGGCTACACCGCCGACTTCCCGGCCGAGCGCTATATGCGCGAGGCCAAGGTCCTCCAGATCGTGGAGGGCACCAACCAGATCCAGCGGATGGTCATCGCCCGCCATGTGGCGGGACCCGAGGGTCGCTGAACTGCCCCCTACGGACCGTCGGGGCCGCCAGCCTGAGCCACTCCGGGTCGTGGCGGCCCGGCAGGGTGCGGCCCCGGTCGGCCCACGCCCGCATGAGCGCGCGGTAGATGGGCGGATCCTGCGGCGCCGGCGGAACCGATTCCGCGGGGCGCGGGACGAAGAGTCGGCGCTGACGCCCGGTGTCCTCGTACATGAGGGTCATACCCGGGCAACGCCGTCCAGGCCGGACAGGTCACCGCCCCGCGGAATCGGGCGTCAGTTCACGCACGTCCGGTTCCCGCTCTGGCCACCTCCCGCCTAACTGACGTACCGTCAGCGAACCGTCCACCAGGGGGTGTCCGTGGCCGACGACCGTCCCGTACCGCTCGACGAGTACCCCGTGCACCAGGTGCCGCTGTCCATGAAGCACGTGGCCACCGGGGACCGCAACGCCTACGACCGCTGCATCTTCCACGTCTTCGACCACGCCGGACGCGCCCTGCTCGTCCTGGGCCTCGGCGTCTACCCCAACCTCGGCGTGATCGACGCCTACGCCACCCTGCGCAGCGGCGACACCCTGCACGCCGTCCGCGCCTGCGACGCCCTCGGCGAGGACCGCATGCGGCTCGCCGTCGGTCCGCTGCGCATCGAGGTCGCCGAGCCGCTGCGCCGGCTGCGCCTGATCTGCGCGGACGAGCAGCTCTCGTACGACCTCACCTGGACGGCCGCCTTCCCCGCGCTCTGGGAGCCGCACCACCTCCAGCGCCGGGGCGACCGGCTCACCCTGGAGGGCCGCCGCTTCGTGCAGGCCGGCACCGCCGAGGGCGTGATCCGGGCCGGGGGAGAGGAGTTCCGGGTCACCGCCGCGGACTGGACCGGCACCCGGGACCGCAGCTGGGGCGTGCGACCGGTCCCGGGCGAGGACGGCGGACCGCTCGCCGAGAACCACCCCACCGAGGGCTTCCACTGGATCTGGTGCCCGGTCCGCTTCGAAGACCGCTTCCTGATGGTCGTCACCCAGGAGGACGCCGACGGCCACCGCTCCCTGAACGACGCGACCCTCGTCCGCCCCGGCCACCGCGACCGCCAACTGGGCTGGCCCCAGGCCGAGATCAGCTACCGCTCCGGCACCCGCCACCCGCGGCGGGCGGTCGTCCACCTGGGCGATGCCCGCAGCTCCCGCCAACTCGACGTCGAGATCCTCGCCTCCTCGCCGCTCGCCGTCGGTGCCGGCTACCCGCCCGCCGACGACTGGCAGCACGGCACCTGGCGCGGACCGGGCTGGACCGACCGCCGCACGTACGACATGACGGCGCCGCACCCCCTCGCCGCCTACGGCGTCACCGACCACTCCGCCCGCTTCCGGCTCGACGGACGCACCGGGTACGGCATCTTCGAACACGGCTCGTTCGGCCGGCACGACCCGAGCGGCTTCACCGGCTTCGACTCGGTCGCGCCCTGAGGGAGGAGCCCCGCATGCGCCCCCGCACCAGCACCCGCGACCCCGAGGAAGTCGGCCGCCGCCTCACGGCCTGGCTCGGCACCCGGCTGCCCGGCGCCAAGGCCACCGGGATCACCGTCCCGGCCTCCAACGGCATGTCCAGCGAGACCCTGCTGTTCGACATCGAGCACCCCCGACCACCGCTGCGCTCCTGCGCGTTGCGGCTGGCCGCGGACCCGTCGGCGTACACCGTCTTCCCGGAGTACGACATGGCCCGCCAGTACCGCACCCTGCGCCTCGTGGCCGAGCGCACCGACGTGCCCGTGCCCCAAGTGCTGTGGCTGGAGGAGGACCCGGAGCCGCTCGGGGCGCCGTTCTTCGTCATGGAACGCGTGGCGGGCCGGGTGCCGCCGGACGTCATGCCGTACACGTACGAGGGCAGTTGGCTGCACGCGGCGAGCGAGGCGGAGCGCGAGCACCTGGAGGCGGCGACCATCGGGCTGCTGGCCCGGCTGCACGACCAAGTCCCCGCCGCAGAGGCCGACTTCCTGTCCCTGCCCGGCGACGGCGACGCGCTGCACCGCCATGTGTCGGCCCAACGCGCCTACTACGCCTGGGTGATCGACGGACTGCCCCGCTCGCCGCTGATCGAGGCCGCCTTCGACCGGCTGGCCCGCATCTGGCCGGGCGAGCCCGGCGCACCCGTCCTCACCTGGGGCGACGCGCGCATCGGGAACGTGGTCTACGACGGCTTCGACCCCGTCGCCGTGCTCGACTGGGAGATGGCGGCGCTCGCCCCGCGCGAGGTCGACCTCGGCTGGACGGTCTATCTGCACCGCTTCTTCCACGACCTCACGGTCGGCTCCGGACAGCGCGGCCTGCCCGAACTCCTGCGCCGCGACCGGGTCGAGGCGCGCTACGCACGCCTGACCGGGCACACCCCGCGCGACATGGACTTCTACCTTCTCTACGCCGCCCTGCGGCACGCGATCGTCATGCTGCGCGTCGCCTATCGCCAGGTGCACTTCGGAGAGGCCGCCGTGCCGGCGGACCCGGACACGCTGATCCTGCACCACGCCGACCTGCGCGCCATGGTGCGGGGCACGTACGGGAGTTGAGCCGGCCGGCCGGCGGGAGTCGCGGTGGCTCAGGCGGCCTGGTGGCGCATCTCCGGCACGCGCATCGGGCGCGAGCCCGGGCCGCCGACGTGCGAGAAGGGCTGCGTCCGCCAGTTCAGACCCTGGGGGAGCGTGAGCAGCAGGGCGGTGTCCTGCTCCTGCGGCTCGGCGGACTCGTCCGCCGAGCGGGCGTCGGCCGCCGCGCGGCCCGTACCCGCACAGACCGTGAGCCCGAACGGGTTCCACGGCGAGACGCACAGCGCGTGTTCCGGCAGGATCTCCTCGCCCGCCAGCAGCGCGATCGGCTGCGCGCAGTCCGGGCAGATCACCCGGTACATCTCGAAGGTGTCGTAGGCGTCCGGTTCGTCGTCGAGGGCGTCGGGTTCGGCGTACTCCGGCTCGGGCTCGACGACCGGCTGCTGTCGCTTGGACGTGGTGCGACCAGGGCGATGGACACTCTGCATGGGATTCTCCCCCTAAGGCTGGGCCGTGAAGGCGCTGCGGCCTCGACCACAGCAAGCACTTCCCGTCCGGTCCCGGGGGTAATCACGAGAACATCACGGAGACCGTTCGGGGCGTGTGTCGTTCGTCACATGCCGCGTGCAGGTGCGTGCGCTGGGCGATTCGCGGTGCTTTTCGTCGCGAACCGGCCATGACCTGCACTCTCGGCTACCCCGGGAGATCAGGCGCAGGGTAGGTTTTGGCGCCATGGAGGAGCTGGACCGACAGATCGTGCAGCTGCTCGTCAAGGACGGGCGGATGAGCTACACCGACCTGGGCAAGGCCACGGGCCTGTCCACGTCGGCCGTGCACCAGCGGGTGCGGCGGCTCGAACAGCGGGGTGTCATCCGCGGCTATGCCGCGGTGGTCGACCCCGAGGCCGTCGGGCTGCCGCTCACCGCCTTCATCTCGGTGAAACCGTTCGACCCCAGCGCCCCCGACGACATCGCGGACCGCCTCGCCGGCGTCCCCGAGATCGAGGCCTGCCACAGCGTCGCCGGCGACGAGAACTACATCCTCAAGGTCCGCGTGGCCACCCCGCACGAACTGGAGGAGCTGCTGGCCAGGCTGCGCAGCCTGGCGGGCGTCTCGACCCGGACGACCGTGGTGCTGTCGACGCCGTACGAGGCGAGACCGCCGAAGATCTGACCCTTCGGCGGCGGGCGCGCTGAGCGGTGCCCCTGGTGCGGCGGCACCGCCGCGGCGAGAGAAACTGTCGGCTATGAGTGAGCGCACCGCCGAGCCCCCCCAGACCGTCCTCCTGCGCCGCGGCGAGGTGCACAGCCCCGCGGACCCCTTCGCGACGGCGATGGTCGTGGAGGCCGGCCATGTCGCCTGGGTCGGCTCCGAGGGCGCCGCCGACGCCTTCGCCGAGGGTGTGGACGAGGTCGTCGACCTCGACGGCGCCCTCGTCACCCCCGCCTTCACCGACGCCCATGTGCACACCACGTCCACCGGCCTCGCCCTGACCGGCCTCGACCTGTCCGCGGCCCCCTCGCTGGACGCGGCCCTCGCCCGGGTCCGCGAGTTCGCCGCCGCCCGCCCGGACGACCGCGTCCTGCTGGGCCACGGCTGGGACGCCGCCCGCTGGCCCGGCGGCCGCCCGCCGACCCGCGCCGAGCTGGACGAGGCCGCCGGCGGCCGTCCGCTGTACCTCTCCCGCATCGACGTCCACTCCGCGGTCGTCACCACCGCCCTGCTCGACCTGGTGCCCGGTGACCTCCCGCGCACGGACGCCCCGCTCACGAAGGACGACCACCACGCCGTACGCCGGGCCGCGTACGCCGCCGTCACCCCGGCCCAGCGTGCCGAGGCCCAGCGCACCGCCCTGGCGCACGCCGCCTCGCTCGGCATCGGCACGGTGCACGAGTGCGGCGGGCCGCAGATCTCCTCCGAGGACGATTTCACCGGCCTGCTCGCGCTCGCCGCCGAGGAGTCCGGCCCGAGGGTCGTCGGCTACTGGGCCGAGCGGGCCGACGAAGGCGTGGCCAGGGCGCGCGAACTGGGCGCCGCGGGAGCGGCCGGTGACCTCTTCGCCGACGGCGCCCTCGGCTCGCACACCGCCTGCCTCCACGAGCCGTACGCCGACGCCGCCCACACCGGCACCGCCTACCTGGACGCCGAGGACGTCGCCGCGCATGTCGTCGCCTGCACCGAGGCGGGCCTGCAGGCCGGCTTCCACGCCATCGGCGACGCCGCCGTGAGCGCCGTCGTGGAGGGGGTGCGCGCCGCCGCCGAGAAGCTGGGCCTCGCCCGCGTCCGCGCCGCCCGCCACCGCGTCGAACACGCCGAGATGCTCACCCCGGAGACGGTCGCCGGCTTCGCCGAGCTGGGCCTGATCGCCTCCGTGCAGCCCGCCTTCGACGCGCTGTGGGGCGGCGGGGACGGCATGTACGCGCGGCGGCTGGGAGCGGCGCGGGCCCGCACCCTCAACCCGTTCGCGGCCCTGCTGCGCGCCGGCGTGCCGCTCGCCTTCGGCTCCGACAGCCCGGTCACCCCACTCGACCCGTGGGGCACCGTGCGCGCCGCCGCGTTCCACCACACGCCCGAGCACCGGGTCTCCGTGCGCGCCGCGTTCACGGCCCACACGCGCGGCGGCTGGCGGGCCGTGGGATGGGACGACGCGGGGATCCTGGTGCCGGGCGCCCCCGCCGACTACGCCGTCTGGCGCACCGACGAGCTGGTCGTCCAGGCCCCCGACGACCGGGTGGCCCGCTGGTCGACCGACCCGCGCTCCGGCACACCGGGCCTTCCCGACCTCACCCCGGGCCGCGACCTGCCGGTCTGCCTGCGTACGGTGGTGGGCGGACGAACAGTGTTCGTACGGCCGGGCGAGTGATCTGCCGGGGTGGCGCGGCGCCGGCCGGTCGCCGTCGCCGCGCCGCCCGACCTGCGCATCCTCCCGGGCCGGCCCGGCGCCCCGGCCGTCGTGGCCGGTCCGGGGGGTGTTTGACAGTCGGCGCCCACGGGCCGGTAGGTTCGTCCGAGTCCACCACCGGACGTCCGACCGGGGAGCGTTCACGCGACTCGTCGCAGCGCCGCTGGGTCAGGGACGGTGTGCCGCACCGGGCACCGCCACTGGGAGCCAGGCTCAGCGCCCGCGCCGACGAGGGAACGTTCCGGCCGGTCGGCAAGGTGTGACCCGGGTGGGGCCCGGCGCTCAGTAGACAACGGCTTTCGGTCGATCCGCAGCCAGCGGGTCCCAGGTCGGCCCGAAGGGCGCCGGGCCTCCATCCGCAGGGGCCACAGGTGGCGTCGGGGTCACAGGTGGCGGAAAGATACTCAATGCCCACCACCAAGGTGCCGAAAAACGCGTTCTTACCCCACTCTTGTGGAATCGACACCACGATACGAACGATGTCGGTGCGACCGGCCAGGCCCCGGCCACTATGGTTGGACCCCTGCGTACGACCAGAAGGGGCAGCAGTGAACGACGGCGACGGGACCCTGGACGCCAAAAACCAGGGGAGGCAGTTCGGTCCGCTCGGCACAGCCTTGGTGATCATTCCGACCTACAACGAGGCGGAGAACATCAAGACCATCGTCGGCCGGGTACGCAAGGCCGTCCCCGAGGCGCACGTGCTGATCGCGGACGACAACAGTCCCGACGGCACGGGAAAGCTCGCCGACGAACTGGCCGCCGAGGACACGCACGTCCAGGTGATGCACCGCAAGGGCAAGGAAGGCCTCGGCGCCGCCTACCTCGCGGGCTTCCGCTGGGGCATGGAGCACGACTACGGCGTGCTGATCGAGATGGACGCCGACGGCTCCCACCAGCCCGAGGAGCTGCCCCGGCTGCTCACCGCCCTCAAGAGCGCCGACCTGGTGCTCGGCTCCCGCTGGGTGCCCGGCGGCCGGGTGGTCAACTGGCCCAAGTCCCGTGAGTTCATCTCGCGCGGCGGCAGCCTCTACTCGCGCATCGCCCTCGACCTGCCGCTGCGCGACATCACCGGCGGCTACCGGGCCTTCCGGCGCGAGACGCTGGAGGGCCTGGGCCTGGACGAGGTCGCCTCGCAGGGCTACTGCTTCCAGGTCGACCTCGCCCGCCGCGCGGTCAGGGCCGGCTACCACGTGGTCGAGGTCCCGATCACGTTCGTCGAGCGCGAACTCGGCGACTCCAAGATGAGCAAGAACATCCTCATCGAGGCGCTGTGGCGGGTCACCGCCTGGGGCGCCGGGGACCGTGTCGCCAAGCTCAAGGGCAAGCGGGCCTGACGCTCGTCGCACGGTCGGGGCCGATCGCCCCCTTATCCCGTGCTGAGGGGCCGCCAGGCACACTGGGAGCATGACGACTGGTGTTCCCACCTCCGCGTACTCCACCCGGCCCCGGCGCTCCCGGCTGCGCAGGTATCTGCCGCTGGGGGTCGCCGCGTGGCTGGTGCTGGAGATCTGGCTGCTGACCCTGGTCGCGGGCGCGGCCGGCGGTCTCGCCGTCTTCCTGTTGCTCGTCGCGGGCCTCGTCGGCGGCTCCGTGGTCATCAAGCGGGCGGGCCGCCGTGCCTTCCAGAGCCTCAACGAGGCCTTGCAGCAGGGCGGTTCCCCGGCGCGCGGCGGTGGCAACGGCCTGATGATGCTCGGCGGCCTGCTGCTGATGATCCCCGGCCTCCTCTCCGACGCGGCGGGCCTCCTGCTGCTCCTGCCGCCGGTCCAGAAGGCCGTGAGCCGCTTCGCCGAGAACACCCTGGAGAAGCGGCTGCGTGCCGCGGCCCCGGGGAGTCTGGGTGACGCCTTCCAGCAGGCCCGTATGCACCGGCCCGACGGCAAGGTGGTGCAGGGCGAGGTCATCCGCGAGGACGGCGCGGGACACCGTCCGGAGCCGGGGGAGCAGTACCCGCCCCTGACGCGCTGAGCGTCCCGTACTCATACGAAAACCGCGGGCGCCGTACGTGAGATTCACGTACGGCGCCCGCGGTGTGTTCGTCTGCGGCGTTATGCGGACTTACGGCTGTCCCGAGGGTGAACCGCGATGTTCATCGCCCCCGAGCGCAGAACCGCCAGGCGCTCCTCAAGGACCTCTTCGAGTTCCTCACGGGTACGCCGCTCCATCAGCATGTCCCAGTGGGTACGCGCGGGCTTGGCCTTCTTCTCCTCAGGGCCGTCGCCGTCGACGAGGAGTGCCTGGGCCCCGCAGACCTTGCACTCCCACTCCGGCGGGATCTCCGCCTCGACCGAGAAGGGCATCTCGAAACGATGCCCCTTCTCACATGCGTACTCCACGGCCTGGCGCGGGGCCAGGTCGATACCGCGGTCCGTCTCGTAGCTGGTCACCACGAGGCGCGTACCGCGAAGAGCTCGCTCACTCATGAATCGTGCCTCCCGGGCTTGTCGCCCACAGGACAGGTGTCGCTGTCGTCGTCATCCGGTCAACGTCCGGTCGGCGGTAAAGATTCCCGTTCCGAGTCCCGTTCCGGGTCATGCGTCGCCGTCGTAGCCGCCCCTTGTTGTACCCACCAGCGCCCGGTTTGTCACATCTGCTAGCAGATGTCACCCAGCGTTTCGGCATCTTTGACGCGCAGTAACGGTACGCCTGGCAGGCCAAACGCGTACACTACCGCCCTTTCGCCTTGAACGCTAAATCCGCGTTAGATCTTTTCCGGGACGGGGTTCCCCGCCTCGGCGATCGCCCGCCGCACCGGAACCCGGGCGAGCAGGGCGAAACCGATCACGAAGAAGGCCACCAGCGAGATGATCGCGGAACGATAGCTGCCGGTCAGCTGGTACGTCACGCCGAACAGCAGCGGCCCGAGCCAGCTCATCCCGCGGTCGCTCATCTCGTACGCCGAGAAGTACTCGGCCTCCTTGCCGGGCGGCACGAGATGGGAGAACAGCGACCGGGACAGCGCCTGGCTGCCGCCGAGGACCAGGCCGATCCCGGAGGCCAGCACGAAGAAGAACACCGGCGCCTTCGCGGGCAGGAAGTAGCCTGCCGCCAGGGTGAGCGTCCAGGCCACCAGCGAGCCCAGGATCGTGCGCTGCGCGCCGTGCGTCCGGGCCAGCCGCCCCATCGCCAGCGCCCCGGCCACCGCCAGCACCTGCACCAGCAGCACCGCCACGATGAGCGTCGACTGACCGAGCCCCAGCTCCTGCGAGCCGTAGACCGAGGCCTGGGAGATCACCGTCTGGATGCCGTCGTTGTAGATCAGGTACGCCAGCAGGAACGACAGCGTCAGCGGATGCCGGCGCATGTCCCGGACCGTCGCCGCGAGCTGGCGCAGCCCGGGCGCCGTGGCGCGCTCCGCGCGCGCGTGCCGGTCGCGCAGCCGGCTCAGCGGTACGAGCGTGAAGGCGCCCCACCACAGGCCCGCCGCGGCCAGGCAGATCCGCACCGCCTCCGTCTGGGACAGCCCGAAGGAGCCGTGCGCCGAGTACAGCACCAGGTTGGCGACGAGGACCGTGGAGCCCGCCGCGTAGCCGAAGGCCCAGCCCCGCGAGGAGATCGCGTCGCGTTCCTCGGGCGGGGCGATCTGCGGCAGGTAGGAGTTGTAGAGCATCATCCCGACGGACTGCGCCGCGTTGGCCACGACGAGGAGCACCCCGCCGAGCAGATACCGGTCGCCGTCGAGGAAGAACATGCCGGTGGTCGCGGCCGCCCCGGTGTACGCCGCCGCCGCGAGCAGGGGCTTCTTGCGGCCCGTGCGGTCGGCCGCGCTGCCGACCAGCGGCATCAGCACCACGGCCACGATCACCGAGAGGGACACCGAGTAGGCGAAGAAGGAGCCCGCCCGGACCGGCACGCCCAGCGGATGCACATAGCCGCCGGAGTCCGCGGCCCGCTCGGCGACCGAGGTGAGGTAGGGCCCCAGGAACACCGTGAGGACGCTCGTCGAGTAGACCGAGCAGGCCCAGTCGTAGAAGTACCAGCCGCGTTGCTCGCGCCGGAGAGCGGCGGTCTCGTCCGCAGCCCCTGTGCGCACGGTGTCGATTCCCACCCGTGCCCTCGCTTTCCCCGCTGAACTGCGAAGGCTCGGGCCGCCGCCGGGCCGGTCAGGCCCAGACGCCGCGGTCCTCCATGACCTTGCGCAATGTGTCGATGTGATCGGTCATGATGCCATCGACACCCAGGTCCAGGAGCCGGTGCATGCGTTCCGGTTCGTTGATCGTCCACACGTGCACGTGCAGCCCGCGCGCGTGGGCGGCGCGAACGAAGCGCTGGTCGACCACCGGCACGCCCGACTGCGCCTCGGGCACCTGGGCGGCGACGGCGGAGCGGCGCACGGCGGCCGGCAGACCCCACGAGCGCAGCCGCAGGCTGAGCACCCCGCGCGTGCCGAAGGAGGTCGCGAGGCGCGGCCCGGCCAGCCGCTGGGCGCGCAGCACCCGCGCCTCGGAGAAGGAGCCCACGCAGACCCGGTCCCAGGCGTCCGTGCGCTCGATCAGGTCCAGCAGCGGCCGCAGGGCGGGCTCCGCCTTGACGTCGACGTTCCAGCGGACCCCGGGGAAGGTCTCCAGCAACTCCTCGAACAGCGGCACCGGTTCACGCCCGCCCACGCGCGCGTGCCGTACGTCCTCCCACGGCAGGTCCGCGATCCGGCCCGCCCCGTCGGACACCCGGTCCAGGGTCGAGTCGTGGAAGGCGACGAGCCGGCCGTCCGCCGTGGCGTGCACATCGGTCTCGATGTACCGGTAGCCCATCTCCACCGCGTGGCGGAACTGTGCCACGGTGTTCTCGATGCCGTCGGCGGCCCCGCCCCGGTGGGCGAAGGGGATGGGGCCGGGGTGGTCGAGGTACGGGTGGCGCTTGGCCGGTGTCGTGAGGGTCACGGACGCAGTATCACTCGTTCCGGTGTCGCTTCGGCAACGACCGTGCTGCGGGCCGATTCCGCCGGGATGGCGAACACCCGGAGGAAGAGCTGGGCGAGCGGGCCGATGCACACCGCGTACAGCACGGTGCCCACGCCGACCGTGCCGCCCAGCGCGAAGCCGGTGACCACCACCGCCACCTCGATCGTCGTGCGCACCAGCCGGATCGAGCGGCCGGTGCGCCGGTGCAGCCCGGTCATCAGCCCGTCGCGGGGGCCGGGGCCGAAGCGCGCCGAGATGTACAGGCCGGTCGCGGCGCCGTTCAGCACGATCCCCGCGAGCATCAGCGGGATCCGTACGGCGAGGGAGCGCGGGTCGGGGACCAGTGCGAGCGTGCCGTCCATGGCGAGGCCGACGGCGAAGACGTTGGAGACCGTGCCGAGTCCCGGGCGCTGGCGCAGCGGGATCCACAGCAGCAGCACCGCCGCGCCCACGACGATCGACACCACGCCGATGGTCAGCCCGGTCAGCTTCGCGAGCCCTTGGTGCAGCACGCCCCAGGGCTCCAGCCCGAGGCCCGCCGCCACGAGCAGCGCGGCACTCGCGCCGTAGAGCGCGAGGCCGGCGTACAGCTGGATCAGCCGCCGTACGAGACGGTCGGGAGTGGACATGAAATACCCCCCTGGGTGGTGGCAGTGGCCTGACACATGTCACTCTGTGGCTTGGGATGAAGAGTCATCCATGGCCAATTCGGGGAAGGTGGACTGATCGTCATGGCGCAGTGGACCTCTGCGATGGGCGCCGCGCAACTCGCCCGGCTCCTCAACTCCCAGCAGGAGCGTCCGGCCGGTCCGGGCACCCGCCGCCCGCCCGCGTACCGCGCACTGGCGGACGGCATCCGGCTCCTGGTGCTCGAAGGGCGCGTGCCGGTCGCCGCCCGCCTCCCCGCCGAACGCGAACTCGCCCTCTCCCTGTCCGTGAGCCGCACCACCGTCGCGGCCGCGTACGAGGCGCTGCGCAGCGAGGGCTTCCTGGAGTCCCGGCGCGGCGCCGGCAGCTGGACCGCGGTGCCGGCCGGGAACCCGATCCCGGCCCGCGGCCTCGAACCCCTGCCCCCGGAGGCGCTGGGCTCGGTGATCGACCTGGGCTGCGCCTCGCTCCCGGCCCCCGAGCCCTGGCTGACCCGGGCCGTGCAGGGCGCCCTGGAGGAACTGCCGCCGTACGCCCACACGCACGGCGACTATCCGGCCGGGCTGCCCGCGCTGCGCGAGATGATCGCCGAGCGCTACACCGCGCGCGGGATCCCCACCATGCCCGAGCAGATCATGGTGACGACGGGGGCGATGGGCGCCATCGACGCGATCTGCCACCTCTTCGCGGGCCGTGGCGAGCGCATCGCGGTGGAATCCCCGTCCTACGCCAACATCCTCCAGCTGATGCGCGAGGCCGGCGCCCGCCTGGTCCCGGTCGCCATGGCCGAAGGCCTGTCGGGCTGGGACATGGACCGCTGGCGCCAGGTGCTGCGCGAGGCCGCGCCGCGCATCGCCTACGTGGTCGCCGACTTCCACAACCCCACCGGCGCGCTCGCCGACGAGGACCAGCGGCGCCGGCTGGTGGACGCGGCGCGCTCGGCCGGCACCGTGCTCGTCGCGGACGAGACGATGACGGAGCTGTGGCTGGACGAGGACCTGGACGCGGCGGACATGCCCCGCCCGGTGTGCGGGTTCGACCCGGCGGGTTCCACGGTGATCACGGTCGGCTCGGCCAGCAAGGCGTTTTGGGCGGGCATGCGCATCGGCTGGGTGCGGGCGGCGCCGGACGTGATCCGCAGCCTGGTCGCCGCGCGCGCGTACGCCGATCTCGGCACCCCGGTGCTGGAACAGCTCGCCGTCAACTGGCTCTTCAGTACAGGGGGTTGGGAGCAGGCGGTGGAACTGCGCCGCGCTCAGGCCCGGGAGAACCGGGACGCGCTGGTGTCGGTGCTCCGCCGTGAACTGCCCACCTGGGAGTTCGAGGTGCCGCGGGGCGGTCTGACCCTGTGGGTCCGCGCCGGCGGCCTGTCCGGGTCCCGGCTCGCCGAGGCGGGCGAACGCACCGGCGTTCGCGTCCCCTCCGGCCCCCGCTTCGGCGTGGACGGCGCGTTCGAGGGCTATGTACGGCTGCCGTTCACCGTCGGGGGAGCGGTGGCGGAGGAGGCGGCGGTACGGCTGGCGGCCGCGGCCCGGCTGGTGGAGACGGGGGCGACGGGGGGCGTGGAGCCGCCGCGGACGTTCGTGGCCTGACGCCTCCTGCGCGGCTTTGCGGGGCGCCGGTAGCGGGATGCGGTGCGCGCGCCCTTACGTGGTCTCCGCCCCCACCGTCTCCGCACGCACCGTCTCCGCGCTCACCGAGGGTTTCGTCAGATCCGCCGGCTCCGGCGGCTGGGCCTCCACCACCGCGCTCCGGGGCGGCAGCAGGTCCAGCACCGCCGCGCTGTCGGCGTCGCTCGTGGCGTCGTCGTACGGGTCCGGGGTACGCGGCACCTGGAGGCGGTGCACCGGGCCGGAGCCCAGGCGGGCGTAGCCGCGTCCGGGCGGGACCTGGCCCGGCGGTGTGGTGTGCGGCGCGGCGCCGAGGACCGCCTCCACCTGGCGAGGCGTGGTGGAGCCGAGGACGACACGCGCGCGTGTGTGCTGGCGGACGACGTCGCTCAGCGCCTCCGCGCCGTCGAACTGCTCGGCCACCACGACGGTCACGTTCGCCGCGCGGCCGTGCCGCAGCGGGACCTGGAGCAGGGCCTGCGGGTCCTGGCGGCCCTCCGAGCCGGCGAGGTGCGCGAAGACGGCGGGTCGGTCGAGGAGGATCCACAGCGGGCGGCGGGTGTCCGCCGGCGGTGGGTCGCCCGCCTGCCGGGCCAGGTTGATGGCGATGAGCCGGCGTTCGGTCTCCTGCGCGGCCCACTCCAGGCTCGCCAGGGCGCCGGGCAGCGCGCACTCCACGGCCAGGACGCCGTCCCGGCCGGTCAGGCACGCGTACTCGCCGGTGCCGCCGCCGTCGACGATCAGGACGTCGCCGTACCGCAGCGCCTGGAGGGCGAGGGAGCGCAGCAGGGTCGACGCGCCGCCGCCCGGCTGGCCCACGGCCAACAGGTGCGGCTCGGTGGAGCGCACGCCGGTGCGCCAGACGACCGGCGGGACGTCGATCTGTTCCTCGCCGTAGGCGAGGGGGAGCGTGCGCTGCACCTCACCCGGGTCGGTGAAGCCGAGGACGGTCTCGCCCGGCGCGGTGACGAAGTGCTGGGCGGCGATGTCGGTGGGCAGCGGGGCGAGGACGGTGACGGTGAGCTGGTTGCCCTCCTCGTCCCACCCGAAGTGGTATTCGCGGCCGCGTCCGGCCTTCGCGGTGAGCAGGTGCTCGATCCGCGCGCGGGCCTCGGACTCGCCGTCCGGGAAGTAGGCCGGGTAGCGGATCACGAGGTGGCCGACGCGGCCGTCGTCGTCGAACTCGTGCGTCGCGAAGGCCTTCTCCCACTCCCCGCCGTGCGTGTACAGGGGCGCCGGGTCCTCGGGGTCGGTGAAGTACGGCACCAGGGCCTCGTAGAGGGACTGGAGCCGCTCGATCTGGCTCTCGTCCGGCCCTTCGGGGGCCGGCTCGGTGCGGTCGCGGCCGTGCCAGGCCGCTGCCGCCATCACGGACAGGACGGCGAGCAACGGGCCGTACGGCGTCAGCGCCACGACCAGGACCATGGCGGCCACCAGGAACAGCAGCGGCCCGCGCTTGTCCTCGGGCGTGTCCGCCCACTTGCGCCGCCCGGCCGAGGCCAGCCGGCGCATCCCGCGCGTGACGGCGATCAGCGGATGGAGGACGTCGGTGGCACTGTCGGCCGCCGTCCGGGCCAGCTCCCGGCTCCGGGCGAGCTGCGTCCGGGCGATCTGGGCGCTGTCCTTGCTCAGAATGCGGGGGAGAGGGCGCCGGGCCACTGCTGTCTCCTGATGGTGCGTGCGGGCGGGACGGGCTGGGTCAGAACTTGATGCCGCCGAGGAGGCTCGCCAGGCTCTCGCCGCCGGCCTTGATGCTCGGGGCGATGCCCGTGCTGGCGAGATAGAAGCCGAACAGGGCTGTCACGGTCGCGTGCGAGCCCTTGAGTCCGTCCTTGCGGAAGAACAGGAAGACGATGACGCCGAGAATGATCACGCCGGACATGGAAAAGACCATTTGAGGCCTCCTGGTGTCGAGGGGGACAGTCACCATGAGTTCTTCCAGGATCACAGGATGTGTCCATACGATAAAAGGTGCAAATGGGTGAAATCTGACTGCTGTCCCTCGGTCGGCGGAGCGCGTTCCGCCCGGTTGGCCAGGGCTGATGCCCCGAACAGGGGCGGGCGTGATCTTTACCTTGGGCACATCGGGTCATGTGCCCCGCGAGCCAGTACGCTGACGATTCACTCGTACGGCCGTGTTCCGCTCGCTGCCGTACGCTCCCTGCAAGTCCCCGAAGTTTCCAGGAGAGGCGGTCCGGCCGATGAGCGAAGCCCCCGACCCCGAGGTCGTGGAGCTGGCGACCAAGATCTTCGATCTGGCCCGGCAGGGGCAGACCGAGGCGCTCGTGGCGTACGTCGACGCGGGTGTTCCGGCCAACCTCACCAATGACCGCGGCGACTCCCTCGTGATGCTCGCCGCCTACCACGGCCACGCGGCGACGGTGCGCGAACTGCTCGCGCGCGGCGCGGCGGCGGACCACGTCAACGACCGAGGCCAGACGCCGCTCGCGGGAGCCGTCTTCAAGGGTGAGGCCGAGGTCATCAAGGCGCTCCTGGCGGGCGGGGCCGATCCCGCCGCGGGCACGCCCTCCGCCGTCGACACCGCGCGGATGTTCGGCAAGACGGAACTCCTGGAACTGTTCGGCGCACACTGACGCACATGTCCTGACTAGGTACGACACACAAAACGGGGGAGGCGGTACAAGGCCGCCGGAAATACGGTCGCGGCAGCACACACCGCGGGTCATCATGACGACGTGATTCACGGACGCGATGGCTGGGCAGGTGTTGCCGCACCGCGCGGGCCGTGATGCGGTCCGCATGGGCCACCGACGAGAGGCAGAGAGAAATGGTCTACAGCAAGCAAGAGACGGCGGGCGCTCCGACGTTGTGTCACGCGGCCAGGTAGTGCGTGTTCTCCGGTTGCGTCGACGCTTGATGTGAGGCTGTTTCCCATGTTCGATCCGTTCATAGCGCCGAGCGGTACGCTGCTCGGCCTGTTGCAGCGGGGCCGCGGCGACGGCACGCTGCACGCGCTCACCGCCCCGCGCGCGGAAGCGCTCGCGGCGCTGAACCAGTGCGTGCTGCGCGACCCCCGCCAGGACTGGCAGGTGGAGAACCGCTCTCTCTACTACGCACGCCTGTACCTCGACCTGAATGGCGAGCTGGACGAAATCGCGGCCCATCTCTTCGGCCCCGAGGACGTTCTCGACACCGACGAGTCCCGCACCGGTCTCGCCCTCGCCGTGCTCGGGCACCTCGCCTCCTACGGCAGGCTCGACGCGCTCGAACTGCTGCGGCGGTACGCCGCCACGGGCAGCAACTGGGCGTGGGCCCTGGACGAGCTGGCCCTGCGGGACGACGACGCGGGCCTGCGCGCCCTCGCCGCCCCCGTCCTGGCCCGCTTCGGCACCGACCCCGAGGGCGAGGCCGAGCTGGCCGCCGCCGTCCGGGACGCCTTCGAGCCCCGGCCCTGGCGGCTGTGGACGGAGGATCCGCGCGAATCGATCGCCACGCGTGTGCGTGCCGCGCAGGAGACCGGCTGTTTCGACCGCTGGCAGCGGCAGATGCAGCCGACCGGTCCCCGGCCGGGCTGGAGCGTGCGCGCCGTCTTCGAGTGGGCGCAGGCGGGCATGGACCGCGGCGCCGCACTCCATGTGCCGGCCGCCCGCTGTCTGGTCGCCGTGGCCGGTCCCGAGGACCGCGCGGAGATCGTCCAGGCCGCCCGGACCGGCACCGACGGCGCCCGCTGCACCGCCCTGCGCTATCTCGCCGACGGCAACGACGCCGAAGCCCTCGACCTGATCGAGGCCGCGGTCGCCGACGGCACCACCGTCGTCGTGGAGGCCGCCGTCGACGCCTTCGAACGGATGCGCAGCGTCGCCGCCGTCGACCGCGCCCGCCGCTGGGCCCAGCGCCCCGACCCCCTCGGCGCCGCCGCGGGCCGCATGCTCGCCTGCCGGGGCGGCGCGCGCGACAAGGACCTGGTCCTCGGCGCCCTGCGCGAGGCCGTACGCGGCGAGGGCCCCGACGCACCCACCCTGTGGACCCTCGTGGACGGCGCCGGACGCCTCGGCATCGCCTGCGCCGCCCCCGTCCTGCGGCACGTCTACCGTGAGACGGCCTCGTCCCACCTGCGCGGCCGCGCCGCCCACGCCCTGGCCGCCACCGACCCCTCCTTCGCCGCCGGCTTCGCCGTCGAATGCCTGTGGGACTGCGAGGAGACCACCCGCGAGATCGCCGCCCGGCACGCCGAGACCGGTGACACCCGGGTCGTGGAGCGCCTGCGCCGCCTGGCCGCCGATCCGGCCGAGGAGGCAGAGGTGCAGACGGCCGTCCGCAGCCGCTTCGGCCCCGACACCGCCGGCGGCTGACCCCCCACGCACGCGTACGGAACACGCGGACGACCGCCCGCCGGGTGAACACCGGATGACCGGCGGGTCAGGCGGCCATGACGGCCGTCTGACCCGCTCGGGTGTGCAGCCCAACGCTCACAGGACGTTCCCCGGGCGGAAAGATCGACGTTGACGCGGCCACGTCCAGCGCGGCGACAACACCCGTATGCGTGTCGTCATCGTGACCGAATCCTTTCCCCCCGATGTGAACGGCGTGGCCCACTGCGCGCTCCAGACCGCCCGGCACCTCGTTGATCGCGGTCACTCCCCGCTCGTCGTCGCGCCGGCCCCCGCTCCCGGCAGCGCACCGGACACGGACGCCCCGTGCCCGGTCGTCCGCGTCCCTTCCCTCCCCCTGCCCGGCTACCCCCAGGTCCGCGTCGCCCTCCCGAGCCGGCGCCTCGCCGCGGCCCTCCTCGACCACCGCGCCGACCTTGTCCATCTCGCCAGCCCCTTCGTCCTCGGCGTCCGCGGCATGGCCGCCGCCGCCCGGCTCGGCATCCCCGCCGTCGCCGTCTACCAGACCGATCTCGCCGGGTACGCGCGTACGTACATGGGCGCCGGGGAAGCGGCCGCCTGGCGGCGGATCCGCTCCGTGCACTCCGCGGCCGACCGCACCCTGGCCCCCTCCAGCGCCGCCCTCACCGACCTGGAGGCCCACGGCGTGCCCCGGGTCCGGCTGTGGCCGCGCGGCGTGGACACCGTACGTTTCAAGCCAGAACACCGTGATGAGGCCCTGCGCCGCGAACTCGCCCCGAACGGCGAGCTGATCGTCGGCTATGTCGGCCGGCTCGCCCCCGAGAAGCACGTCGAACTCCTCGCCGGAGTCTGCGGACTGGAGGGCGTGAAGGTCGTGGTCGTCGGTGACGGGCCCAGCCACGCCCACCTCGCCGAGGCGCTGCCCGGCGCCGCCTTCCTCGGCCGCCGCACCGGCCACGACCTCGCGCGGATCTTCGCCTCGCTGGACGTGTTCGCGCACACCGGCCCCTTCGAGACGTTCTGCCAGACCGTCCAGGAGGCCATGGCCAGCGGCGTCCCGGTCGTCGCGCCCGCCGCGGGCGGCCCGCTCGACCTGGTCGCCCACGAGCGCACCGGACTGCTCGTCCCGGCGCTCGACGCCGCCGCCGTGACGGAGGCCGTGCGCACCCTGGTCACCGACCCCGACCGCCGGATCGCGTACGGCCTCGCCGCCCGCACCATGGTCGAGGGCCGCACCTGGGCCGCCGTCGGCGACCGGCTGATCGGGCACTACGGCGACGTCCTCGCGGCCCGCAGGACGGCGGTGGCGGCATGAGCGGCACCGGCTCCTCCCTGCGCATCGTCCGCCTCGCCAACTTCGTCGCCCCCGCCTCCGGCGGCCTGCGCACCGCCCTGCGCGAACTCGGCAAGGGCTTCCGCGCGGCCGGCCACGAACCGGTGCTGGTCGTGCCCGGCGAACGGCACACCGACCAGGACACCGAGCAGGGCCGCGTCATCACCCTGCCCGGCCCGCTGCTGCCCGGCACCGGCGGCTACCGCGTCCTCACCGACAAGCGGCGCGTGGCCGCCCTCCTGGAGGAGCTGGCCCCGGACCGGCTGGAGGTCTCCGACCGGACCACCCTGCGCTGGACCGGCCGCTGGGCCCGACGCGCGCGCGTGCCCGCCGTGATGGTCTCCCACGAGACCGCCGACGGCGTGCTGCGCACCTGGGGCCTGTCCGAGAACCTCTCCCGCAAGGCCGCCGACGCCCTCAACACCCGCACCGCGCACGTCTACTCACGGGTGGTGTGCACCACGGAGTTCGCCGAGCGCGAGTTCATCCGCATCGGCGCGCGCAACGTCGTACGCGCCCCCCTGGGTGTCGACCTGATGCAACGCCACCCCGCGCTGCGCGACCCCGCCCTGCGCGAGCGCCACGCGCGCGAGGACGAGGCGCTGCTCGTGATGTGCTCGCGGCTCTCCGTCGAGAAGCGTCCCGGCACCGCCCTCGACGCCCTGGAGGCGCTGCTGCGGCGCGGCCGGAAGACCGTGCTCGTGGTCGCCGGGGACGGACCGCTCAAGGCCCGGCTGGAGCAGCGCGCGCGGGAGCGCGGGCTGCCGGTGACCTTCCTGGGGCACGTCTCCGACCGGGCCGTGCTCGGGGCGCTCCAGGCGTCCGCCGACATAGCCCTCGCCCCCGGGCCCGCCGAGACCTTCGGGCTGGCCGCGCTGGAGGCCATGGCCTGCGGCACGCCCGTCGTGGCGAGCGCCTCCTCGGCGCTGCCCGAGGTGATCGGGTCCGCGGGCGCGACCGCGGCCGACCACGGTGAGGCCTTCGCGGACGCCGTCGACATGCTCCTGGAACGCGGCGAGCGCGAGCGCCGCGAGACGGCACGCGCGCGTGCCGAGTGCTTCGGGTGGGGTACGGCCGTGGAGGCGTTCCTCGCCGCGCACGACGCCCCGGTGACCGCGCTCCGGCGTGGCGCCGTCCCGGAGGGCGTGGCATGAGAGCCGTCCGCTTCGTCGCCCTCGGTGACTCGCTGACCGAGGGCGTGGGCGACCCCGTCGGCACCGGCTGGCGGGGCTGGGCCGCGCTGCTGGCGCCGTCCCTCGCGGGGGACGTGGAGTTCACCAACCTCGCCGTCAGCGGGGCGCAGACCCGGGACGTGGGGGAGCGGCAGCTCCCGGCCGCCCTCGCCCTGCGCCCGGACGTGGCCTGCGTGGTCATCGGCGTCAACGACACCCTGCGCCACACCTTCGACATCCGCACGGTGGCCGCCCGCCTCGACGAGGCGTACGCCGCCCTCACCCGGCAGGGCGCCACCCTGCTCACCGCCTGCCTGCCCGACCCCGGCGCGATGCTGGGGCTCCCCGGCGCCCTCGCCCGCCCGCTGGCCCGCCGGCAGCGCGCGGTCAACACCGTCGTGCACACGCTGTCCGAGCGGTACGGCGCCGTCCATCTGCACGCGACGGGCGGTACCTGGATCACGGACCGGGCCCTGTGGAGCGCGGACCGGCTGCACCCGAGCGAGCGCGGACACCGGCAGCTGGCCGCCCACTTCCACGCCCTGCTCGCCGAGGCGGGCCGGGCGAGCGGCCAACCTCCCTCGCCCGAGCCGGAGTTCCCCCCGCCGACCCGTACGGCGAGCCTGCTGTGGCTGGCCACCGCCGGCACCGGGTGGGTGGTGCGGCGGTGCAAGGACCTGCTGCCCCAGCTGCTGCGTCTCGCCGCCGACGAGATGCGCCACCAGGCTCGCGGGAACGGCGCCCGGCTCGACCAGAGCGCGTCGGCGGCGGTGTCCGCGGCCCTGGCCGCCCTGCCGGAGCGCACCGGCGCCGCCGACGGGGCACAGTTGCGCCGTATCGTCGTGAACCGCGCCGCGACGCCCGGCGGTGCGGGCCACCGCGCGGAGGCGGAGGCGCCGGCGTCCCACCGGGAGGACGCGGAGGTGGCGGCGAACGGGGTCGGCTAGCCGAGGCGGACGGACGATGGATCGTTCGACGATCCGACAATACCCGTGTTGTCTGGTTCCGCCTGTCTGCGATTGAATTCCCGGCATGGCAGAGCAGCTCACGGGACTGGCCGGCGACCGGGCCCTCCTCGGGCGTACGAGCACGGCCGAGCGCGTGTCGGACATCCTCCGCAGCCGTATCGCCGACGGCTACTTCCCGCCCGGCACGCGGCTGTCGGAGGACGGCATCGGCGGGGCGCTCGGGGTCTCCCGCAACACCCTGCGCGAGGCCTTCCGGCTGCTCACGCACGAACGCCTGCTGGTCCACGAGCTGAACCGGGGCGTGTTCGTCCGGGTCCTGACCGTCGAGGACGTCGAGGACATCTACCGCGCGCGCACCCTGGTCGAGTGTGCCGTCGTCCGCGCGCTCGGCGAGCCGCCGTACCCGCTGGACGGGCTCGCCGCGGCGGTCGCCGAGGGAGAGACGGCGGCCGCCGCGACCGACTGGAAGGCGCTGGGCACCGCCAACATCCACTTCCATCGTGAACTGGTCGCCCTCGCCGGCAGCGAACGCACCGACGAACTGATGCGCAGCGTCTTCGCCGAACTGCGCCTCGCCTTCCACGTCGTGGACGACCCGCGCCGGCTGCACGAGCCGTACCTCGCCCGCAACCACCAGATCCTCCGGGCGCTCCAGGCCGGTGACCGGCTCGGGGCGGAGGACCTGCTGGAGACCTACCTCACCGACTCGCTGGAGCGGGTGGTGGAGGTGTACCGGCGCAGGGTCGGCGAGGAGAGCGCCGGGCTCTCCTGAGCCTGTGTGACGCCCGTCGCTTCTGCGTCGTTTGGGTCGATGTCAGACCGAGGACCTAGTCTGTGCACCGTGACTTCACCCGCACCGACGGACCGTGTTCCGCCCCAGCTCAGCGCCGCGGCGCGCCCGGCTCCGGGCCCGGCCGCCGACGAGGGCCTGGCGCGGCGGCTGCGCGCCCTCGCCTGCACAGCGCCGCTGCACGACCTCGACGCGCGCAAGGCCAACCTCGCCGGTGAGTACTCGGTCTACGGAATGGCCGAGGTGGCCCTGGCCGCCATCGACCTCGTCACGCTCAACATGGACTTCGACACCGGCGCGGACCACGAGCAGATCGTGGCCCGGCTGATCCCGCGCATCGCCGCCCAGGCCCCGCAGCGGCCCGCCGGCGAGCACGAGCGCGTGGCCCGCTGGGTCGTGGAGAACCTGATCAACGTCGGCAGCGCCGACCGCGGCTTCCGGGCCGTGTACGGCACCTTCGGCCCGGACGGCACGTACGTCCGCCGGGACTACGACTTCAAGCTGATCGAAGAGGTCCCCGGCCCCGGCGGCACGGTCTACCTGCGCACCACGGACGAGGCGGTCAACGTCCTGGTCGGCGCCCTGGACACCGACGTCACCAGCGCCCAGATCGCCGCCGAGGTCAAGCTCGAAGTGCTGATCAACCGCGGTCGGCTGGCGGACGCCCAGCTCGCCGCCGAGCAGGCCCGCTACCGCACGGTGCAGTACTCCGAGACCCTGCGCCGCGCCCTGGAGGCCACCCGGCGCAACGTCCGCGCGGTCGACTGGCTGAACTCCGTGCCGGACATGATCGCCGAGGCCCTGGACCACGTGGCGGACCGCTACCGCCACGAGAACGCGATCCTCACCAACATCCGCAAGGCCCGCGACGAGACCGAGGAGCCCGAGCACAAGCGCCGCGCCGCCGAACTCGTCGACATCGTCAAGGACTGCATCCGGCGGCACACCCAGCTCCAGTCCCGCCTGCTGGAGGCCGGCCCGCTCTTCCGCGCCGAGCAGGACCGGCAGGCCTTCGCCACCCCGGCGACGACGTCCGGAACAGACCTGTACGGCCATCTCGTGGCCCCCGTCCTGCCGCTGCCCGTGGAGCAGGCGATCCGGGTCACGGACGCCTTCTTCGCCCAGGGCACGGGTCTGCGCACACCGGTCTCCGTGCGCGTGGCGGACCTCGTCGACATACTGCTGACCCCGCCCGTCGAACGGGAGCACCTGGGCGCGGAGATGCCCGAGCCCGACCTGATCGCCACGCCGGACGACAGCCGGTTCAGCGAGGAGCAACTGGTCGCCGCGACGGAGCTGCTGGACCTCCCGGCCGACGCGCCGCGCCGGCTGTCCGGGCTGCTGGCCGAGGCCCGCCGCAGCGGCGACCCCGATCTGGCGTATCTGGTGGCCCTGTTGGCGGTGCACGCGGCCAGCCCGGCCGTCGGTACCGCGTACCGCCAGGGCGAGGAGAAGCTGCTGTTCGCCGTGGACGACGGGACCGAGCTGGACGATCCCGAGTTCGGCGGGGCGGACCTGATCGTGGGCACCGCGCTGCTGGACGCGGCCGGGATGGCGGCCGACCGGACGGAAGCAGCATGACCGAGCAAGAACGCGACAAGGAGCCGAAGCCGTGACCGAGCACGTCGACTGGAGTGAGCCCGAGCCCGCCGCCGCGCCGGCCGGTGCCGCCGTCACCCCCGCCGACGCCGCCGACGCGGCGCGGCTCGTCGCCTTCGGACTGCAGCCCAAGGTGCAGCCCGCGCGCGACCAGGAGTACACGGAGCTGCTGCGCCGCTACCGCGACGACCCGGCGTTCGCGCGGCTCGCCGATGCCGTCGCCGCCGGGCTCGGCCTCGTCGTGCTGGAAGTGTCCGCGCGCGCGGGGATGGCCGTGACGGCCGCCGAGGACTCCGTGTTCGCCGTCCGCATGGGCGACTACGCGCGTCGCACCGCCGCCGACTCCGGCGACCGCTTCCTGCACGGCCTCGCCCATCTCGCCGCCGCCGCCCTGGCGTTCCCGCGCCCCGAGGACCTGGCCGACGACTCCTACATCGGCCGCGTCACGGTCAACGGCGTGGACTCCTTCGTACGGCAGGCCTGCCGGCGCCTGGAGGAGCGGGCCGAGCAGCAGGGCGAGAACACCGACCCGGCGACCGGCGCACCCGGCCTGGAAGCCGCCTGGCGGATCTGGGCCAGACGCAGCGCCACCGGCGCCACCAAGGACGCCCGCCGCCCCGCCGCCTCCACCACCGGCATCGTCGCGAAGGCCCTCGCCTTCCTCACCGACTCGGGCTTCCTCCAGCGCACCGGCGACGACGGGGGCGGCACATACCGCACCACGGCGCGCTACCAACTCCAGGTCCGTGACATGGCCGGCGCCGCGGCGATGGCCGAACTGCTCGACCTGGGCGTCGTCCCGGTGACCGACGGCACGGCCAGCCTGCTGCCCGCCGAGGACACCGAGGACCTGGAGCTGGTGGCCGACGCCGGGCTGCCGTTCCACTCCTGAGGGCCGCAGGGCCCCGCCACGACCTGAACCACCGCACCTTTCACCAGACTTACGAGAGTCCGCCATGTACGAGCTGTCCCGGGTCCGCCTCTACTCCATCGGGCCCGCCGGTGCGCGCTACGCCGACACCGTGCTTGACCTGCGGGGCGTGGGCGAGCCCGTGCCCGACCCGGCGCCCACGCAGGCGGAGTTCTTCGAGGAGGAGCCGGCCGGGCCGCCGCGCCGCCCCGCGCCCGCAGGCGTGCTCTTCCTGGAGAACGGCGGCGGCAAGTCCGTCCTTCTCAAGCTGATCTTCTCGGTGATGCTGCCGGGCCACCGCAACACCCTCGGCGGCGCCAGCTCCGGCGTGCTGCGCAAGTTCCTGCTCGCAGACGACTGCGGACACGTCGCGCTGGAGTGGCAGCACGTGCAGACCGGCGAGTGCGTCGTCGTCGGCAAGGTCAGCGAGTGGCGAGGCCGGCAGGTCTCCAACGACCCGCGCAAGTTCGCCGAGGCCTGGTACTCCTTCCGGCCCGGCCCCGGACTGAGCCTGGACAACCTGCCGGTCGCCGAGGCCACCGCCGTACGGCCGCCCGTCGAGGGCACCTCGGGCGCCCAGGGCCGGCGCCGCACCATGAAGGGCTTCCGTGACGCGCTGACCGAGGCGGGCAAGGCCTACCCACATCTGGAGGTGCACTGGGAGGAGATCCACGACCGCTGGATCGAGCACCTCGGCGACCTCGGCCTCGACCCCGAACTCTTCCGCTACCAGCGGGAGATGAACGCCGACGAGGGCGAGGCGGCCGGCCTCTTCGCGGTCAAGAAGGACTCCGACTTCACCGACCTGCTGCTGCGCGCGGTCACCGACACCCGCGACACCGACGGCCTTGCCGACCTCGTCAGCGGCTTCGGCGACAAGCTGGGCCGGCGCGCCGAGCTGATCGCCGAACGGGACTTCACCGCCGGCTCGGTCGACCTGCTCGGACGCATCGTCGAGGCCGCCGAGACCCGCACGCGTGCGCGTGACGTCCACGCCGGTGCCGAGCGCCGCACCCGCACCCTCGCCCGGCGGCTGTCCGCGCGGGCCGTGCGGGAGCGGGTACGGGCCGCCGACTTCGCCCAGCGCGTCACGGCCGCCGCCTACGCCGTCACGCACTCCGAGGGCGCGCGGGAGCGCAGCGCCCTGACCGCCGCCGAACTCGCCTACCGGCACGCCTCCCTGGCGCTCGCCGCCGCCGAGAAGTCCGCCGCCGCGCAGAAGCGCGAGCTGGCCGACGCCCGCACCCTGCACTCCGCCTGGCAGGCCGCCGAGGCCGTGCTGCGACACCGGGCCGCCGCCGACCGCGTCGCGCGTGTGTCCGCCGCCATCCAGGAGGCCGAGCGGGACGCGGCGCCCGCGCTCGCCGCCCGCGCCAAGGCCGCAGTCGACCTCGTACGGGCCCTGCACGCCGCCGCCGAGAGCGCCGAGAGTCTCGCCAACGAGGAGGAGGAGCGCTCCGCCGCCCTCCAGGAGGTCGGCGACCGCGCCCACCGCGACTCCACGACCGGCGCGACCGAGGCCCAGCGCGCCCGCAGCGAGGCCGGGCATCTGCGCCAGCGCCTCACCGAGGTCGAGCAGGAGACCGCCGAGGCGGTCCGCGCGGGCTGGCTCGACGACAGCGCCCCGGACGCCGACCCGGCCAGGGCCGCGCTCGCCGCCAGCGACGCCGAGAAGACCGCGGTGGCCGCCTGGGACGCGGCCCGCGAGGCCGCCCGCAAGGTCACCGAGCACGCGCGCGAGGCGGCCGCCGCCGAGTCCCGTGCGGAGCTGACGGCGGCCCGCGCGGCCGACGCGGCGGCCGCGGCCGCGCGCGCCCACGAGGCCGAGCAGCGCCTCGCCGAGTCCCTGGCCGCCGAGGAGCGGCTCGCGGAACTGCTGGGCCTGCCCGGCATCCCGAGCGGGGCGCGCGTTCCCGGCCCGCGCACCGACACCGCCGACGACATGCGCGCGACGACGGCCGCGGAGGTGCCCCCCGCCGCCGAGGGCCCGCTGCGGCCCGACCAACTCGACCGGTTCGCGGACGAGCTGCGCGCGCTCCTCGACGCCGCCGTGACGACCGCCGAACGGCATCTGTTCGAACTGCGCACCGCCGCCGCCGACGACGCCCGGATCCTCGGCGCGCTCGGCGACGGCGGGCTGCTGCCGCCCGGCCCGGACGTGCTGGCCACCGTGGAGTTCCTCGGGGAGCACGGCATCCCCGCGCTCCCCGGCTGGCGCTATCTCGCCCAGTCCGTCGACCCCGCCGACCACGCGCGCGTGCTCACCGCCCGGCCCGAACTGGTCGACGGCGTGATCATCACCGATCCGGACACGCACGCGCGCGCCCGCGACGCCCTCGCCGACGCCGCCCTGCTGCCCCGGTCGACCGTCGCCGTCGGCACGGCCGCCGCCCTGCTCGCCCCGCCCCCCGCCACCGACGCCTCCTCCGAGGACGTCTTCCTCGTGCCGCCGAACCCGGCCATGCACGACGAACTCGCCGCCGACGAGGAACGGCACGCGCTGCGCGCCCGGGCCGCCGAGCGCGACGAGGAGATCCGCACCCTGGCCGCCCGGCTCGGCAAGGACCGCGAGCTGGCCGCCCGGCTCGCCTCCTGGCGCACCGGCTGCCCCGCCGGACGTCTCGCCGAACTCGCCCGGGCCGCCCAGGAGGCGGGCGAGTTCGCCGAGGAGGCCGAGGCGGAACTGACCGAGGCGCGCACCGTACGCGCGGAGGCCGAGGAGGCCGCCGCCGAGGCCGCCCAGCTGCGCGACGAGCGTCAGGAGGCCGCGCAGAAGGCCCGCCGGGCCGCCGACGCCCTCGCCGGTCTCGCCTTCCGGCTCCGTGAGCGCGCCGGCTGGCAGGTCAAGCTCCGCGAACTCGCCGACGAGGCCGCCGAGTCCGAGGCCCGCGCCCAGGCCTGCCTGGACCGCGCCCGCGCCGCCGACGAGGACCGCCGCGCCGCCCAGCGCGCCGCCGACGACGCCCGCCGCACCGCCCGCGCCCTGCGCGCCGAGCGCGCCGAGATCGCGGGCGCCCCCGACGACGTACCGGTCGAGGACGTGGACGCCCCGAAGGCGTCCCTGCCCGCCCTCCGCGAGGCCTACCGGGCCGCGTCCCAGGTGTACGAGAAGGTCGGCGTCGGCGCCGACCTGCGGGCCGAGCAGGCCCGCGCGGAGAGCGACGAGAGCGCGGCCCGCGCCGAACTGGACCGGCTCACCAACAAGGTGCGCACCCGCGCCGAGCAGCTGCTCCAGTCGCCCGACGGTTCCGACGGCCCCTCCCGGCAGGCGGCCGCCGCGCGCGCGGAGGAGCTGGTGCAGCTCCTGGAGACCCGCATGTCCACCGCGAGCGAGCAGCTCGGCCGGCTGCGCGGCGAGGCCGAGCGCCATGCCCCCGAGGACGGCGAGGCACACACCGAGCTGCCCGAGGAACTCGTCCCGCGCGACGCCGAGCACGCCCAGGCGCTCCTGCGCACCGCGACGGGCGAACTCGCCTCCCGGACCGAGGCGTTGGCCCAGGCCCGCGAGGCGCACGCCGAGCTGCTGGACGCCCACCGGGGCGCCGAGGACGCGGCCGGCGGCTTCGACGAGATCGCCGCGATGCTCCGCGACCTGCTGCGCGAGCACGCCCCGGAGGAGGACCAGGAGGAGCCGGAGCCCTACCCGGGAAGCCTGGAGGACGCCCGGCACTCCGCCGCCGAGACGCGCCGCTCACTGCGCGGCTGCGCCGGCGACCTGTCCGCCGCCGAGGCGGCCGTGCGCGAGGCGAGCGACGTCCTCGTCCGGCACGCCAACTCCACGCGCTACGAGCAGGTCCGCACCCCCGCCCGCCAGCAGATCCGCGAACTGCCCGCCTCCGCGCTGCCCGAGCACGCCCAGAAGTGGGCCGACGCCTTCGCCCCCCGGCTGCGCGTCCTGACCGACGAACTGGCCCAGCTGGAGCGCAACCGCGACTCGATCGTGGACCGGTTGCGCGGGCTGGTGGAGTCCGCGCTCGCCACGCTGCGCTCCGCCCAGCGGCTCTCCCGGCTGCCGGAAGGGCTCGGCGAGTGGTCCGGGCAGGAGTTCCTCCGCATCCGCTTCGAGGAACCGGACCAGGTCACGCTCACCGAACGCCTCGGCGAGGTCATCGACGACGCCACCCGCGCGGCCGTGAAGAAGAACTCCGACATGCGCCGCGACGGCATGTCCCTGCTGCTGCGGGGCGTCGCGGCGGCCCTCCAGCCCAGGGGCGTGGCCGTCGAGATCCTCAAGCCCGACGCCGTGCTGCGCGCCGAGCGCGTCCCCGTCGGGCAGATGGGCGACGTGTTCTCCGGCGGACAGCTGCTCACCGCCGCCATCGCGCTGTACTGCACGATGGCCGCCCTGCGTTCGAACGACCGGGGCCGTGAGAAGCACCGGCACGCCGGCACGCTGTTCCTCGACAACCCGATCGGCCGCGCCAACGCGACGTACCTGCTGGAGCTCCAGCGGGCCGTGTCCGACGCGCTGGGCGTGCAGCTGCTCTACACCACCGGCCTGTTCGACACGACCGCCCTCGCCGAGTTCCCGCTGGTCATCCGGCTGCGCAATGACGCGGACCTCAGGGCGGGCCTGAAGTACATCAGCGTGGAGGAGCACCTGCGGCCCGGGCTGCCCCAGCAGGCCCAGACCGGAGAAGCGGTGCACAGCGAGATCACGGCGACGCGGATGTACAAGAAACCGGCATGACGGTCACGCGGTGAGGCGGGGCCGCGCCGGGTCAGGGGTGGGACAGCTGACCGGCGCCGCCCCGCCTGCGTATCCGCTCCTGCTCGCGCAGGGCCGCCCGCTCCCGGCGCCGGCGGGCACGCCGCTCGCGGCGCAGGGCCCGGGCGGTGCTGCTCGGCTCGGAGACCACGCCGTAACGCTGGTTCCACACCTGGCGGGTGACCCACACGTCGACCACCGCCCACGTGGCCACCACCGTGCTCACCACGCTGCTGATGACCATGGGGAAGGCCGGCCAGGACCCGGCCATCGTGCACAGGAAGGCCACCATCGCCTGGATCAGCGTCACCGCCATGATCAGGACCGCCCGCACCGCCGCCGTCCGCACCGGATCGGGCAGCGGGTGCCGCTTGGCCGGCTCCTCGATCCACAACGGCCGGTACCCCGGCTGCCGTTCCTCCCCGGCGGACCGCCCGACGCGCCCCCGCACCGGAATGTCGCGATCCGGCTCTCGCTGCCCCCGTGGCTCCGTCGGGCGCTCCGCCGCGCGCTCGGCGGGCGCCTCGCGCCCCTCCGCCGTCCCCATCACCCTTGTCACTCCCCACCGCCGGCACACCGCTCGCCCCGGAGTACCAGGACTCCGACTCCCCAGTGGCTGCCCGGCTTGCGCAGTTTTACGCCGCCGAGGTGCCAGATGCGGCACCTGTGGCCCATTCCGCTCCCATTTCCCGAAGACCTGCCACAGACAAGGACGAACGAGATCGCGGGAAGATTCCCCACCAGCGAAAAAATCCAGCCAACCACCTGGCCGTGACCCCGTGGTCGGTACCGAGCCGGCCGCTCGATCGCGGGTGCAATCTCCCGCAATGACCGGACAACTCGCCATCTCTCGCCGTCGGAGCGGAAGTTCGCCCTCCGGACATGTCTTCGAGTTAACTGTGAGGCGGTAGTAGGCTCGCGCCGTTTGTTGACGCACATGTACACCCCCGGCCGGCGGGGGTCGAGCTGGGGGAGGCCATGCGCTTTCGCGGGAAGTCGATCCGCCGGAAGATCGTGGCGCTGCTTCTCGTGCCGCTGGTGTCCCTGGCCGCCGTCTGGGCCTTTGCCACGGTGATCACAGGGCGCGAGGTCGCCCGGCTGTTCCACGCCACCGACGTCGTCAAGGACATCGGCTACCCCACCGAGGACACCGTCCGCGCACTGCAGCAGGAGCGCCGCCAGACCCTCGTCTACCTCGCCGACCCCCGTGCCGCCGACGGGCTCGCCGCGCTGCACCGCACCCGCACCGCCACCGACCGGGCGATCGCCGAGGTCCGCAAGAACGCCGGGGAGCACGGCGGCGCCAACGGCATGAACGCGGCCGAGAACGAACGCCTCACCAACGTCCTGGACGCCTTCGACGGCCTCGACTCCCTGCGCCGCGACGTCGAGCAGGGCACGGTCAGACGCGCCCAGGCCCTCGACCTCTACAACCGCCTCGTCGACCCCTGCTACACGCTGCTCGACGGCCTCGACGGCGTGGACGACGTCGGGCTGGACAAGCAGTCCCGCGCGCTGACCAACGTCACCCGCGCGCGCGAACTGCTCTCCCGCGAGGACGCCCTGCTCGGCTCCTCGCTCGTCGTCGGCACCCTCACCCGCGACGAGACCCGGGACATCTCCGACCTGGTCGCCCAGCGCACCCTCCTGTACGACATCAGCCTGCCGCTGCTGCCCGCCGCCGAGCGCGCACGCTACGAACGCCTCTGGCAGGACGCCACCACCGCCCCGCTGCGCACGGCCGAACAGTCCGTCATCGGCACGGGCTCCGGCACACCCCGCGACGTCACCGCCAAGAGCTGGGACTCCGCCGCGGCGAGCGTCCTGGACGAACTCGGCACCCTGGACGACCAGGCGGGCGACCGCTTCCAGCACCGCACCCGCCCCGTCGCCCTGACCATCATCTTCCAGGCGGCCGTACCGGGCGTCCTCGGCCTGGTCGCGCTGCTGTTCTCCCTCTACGCGTCGGTCCGGATCGGCCGCAGCCTCATCCGTGACCTGCGCCAGCTGCGCCTGGAGGCGCACGAGGCCTCCGGCGTCCGGCTGCCCAGCGTGATGCGCCGCCTGTCCGCCGGTGAACAGGTCGACATCGAGACCGAGGCGCCGCGCCTGGAGTACGACAAGAACGAGGTCGGCGAGGTCGGCCAGGCCCTCAACACCCTCCAGCGCGCCGCAGTCGAGGCCGCCGTCAAACAGGCCGAACTGCGCGCCGGTGTCTCCGAGGTGTTCGTCAACCTCGCCCGCCGCAGCCAGGTGCTGCTGCACAAGCAGCTCACCCTGCTCGACACCATGGAACGCCGGACCGAGGACACCGACGAACTCGCCGACCTCTTCCGCCTGGACCACCTCACGACCCGCATGCGCCGGCACGCCGAGGGCCTCGTGATCCTCTCCGGCGCGGCGCCCTCGCGGCAGTGGCGCCGCCCCGTGCAGCTGATGGACGTCGTCCGGGCCGCCGTCGCCGAGGTGGAGGACTACGAGCGCGTCGAGGTGCGGCGGCTGCCGCGGGTCGCCGTCACCGGCCCGGCCGTCGCCGACCTCACCCACCTCGCGGCAGAACTGCTGGAGAACGCCACGGTGTTCTCGCCCCCGCACACCGCCGTCCAGGTCCTCGGCGAGCGCGTCGCCAACGGATTCACCCTGGAGATCCATGACCGGGGGCTCGGCATGACCGCCGAGTCGCTCCTGGACGCCAACCTGCGCCTCGCCGAGACCCCCGAGTTCGAACTGTCCGACACCGACCGGCTCGGCCTCTTCGTGGTCAGCCGCCTCGCGCAGCGGCAGAACGTCCGGGTCTCCCTCCAGCCCTCGCCGTACGGCGGCACCACCGCCGTCGTGTTCATCCCCGACGCGCTGCTGAGCGACGACGTACCGGACACCAACGGCCTCGGCTTCCGCCTGGACCGGGACCGCTCGGCGAGGGGGCCGGGACAGGCGTTGGGCCGCTCCGCGCCGCCGGCACAGCTGCCCGGGCTCCAGACCTCCCTGCTGGACGGCCCCGTCGAGCTGGAGGCGCCCGTCGATCTCGACGCCCTCGACGACTTCCCCGGCGCCCTCGGGGACGAGGACAGCGAGCGCGGCGGACTGTTCCGGCACCGGCGCTCCCGCCCCCGCGACGAGGACCGGGCGCCCGCCCCGGCCGCCGACCGCCTGCCGCGTGACCCGGCCGGCGACCCCGGTCCCGTGCCGCCGCCGCGCCGTCAGACGCCCAAGCTGGTCAGCTCGCACGGCAAACCCGTCACCGACCCGCGCTCCCGCCGCGACGACTCCGACCAGGAGTCCGCCGCCGGCCCCCGCCGCCCCGACCAGGCTGCGCCGGCTCCGCTGCCCACCCGCCGGCGCGGCGCGACCGTGCGGCGCACCGGCGAAACCGCCGAGCGTGCCGAGCGAGTCGAGGACGGTGGACCGGCCCGCGCCGCCGCCGACGAGACGCCAGGGATTCCCGCACTGCCCCGGCGCACCCGAACGAAGCGCACGGCCGCGGGCGGCCCCGGCGCCGCGGCCCCGTCGGACCCGGCACCCCGGCGAGGCCCCGGCGCCCCCCTGCCCACGGGCGGCGACGCGACGCGGCCGGGCGGCACAGCCCCGCTCGCCGGCGACGCCAGCGGCGCCGACGGCGATACGGCCGGACACGACGGCCGTGCCGCACGCCCCGGCGACGCAGCGCCGCCGAGCGGCGAAGGCGCCGTCACCCGCTCCGACGCGGCCCCGCCGCGCGGCGGGACCCCGGACTTCACCCCCGGTGCCGCGGCCGCCCGGCCGGACGTGGCACCGGACGGCGTCGGGCCGTTGCCCCGGCGGGTGCGCCAGGCCAGCCTGGCTCCCCAGCTCAAGCAGGACACCGCGCGACGCGCCGACCGGACGGGACCGCCCGCCGACCGCGACGCCGAGGAGGTCCGCAGCCGGATGGCCTCGCTCCAGCGCGGCTGGCAGCGAGGCCGGGAGGAGAACGCCGCGGGCGACGGGTCCGGCAACGGCACAGCACCAGGAACGACTAAGGGGGACGGTCGATGACCGCACCGAAGGCCACCGGCCACACGATGACCGACAAGGGAGAGCTGAACTGGCTCCTGGACGACCTGGTCGACCGGGTCGCCAGCATCCGCAAGGCCGTCATCCTGTCCGGCGACGGCCTCCCCATGGGTGTGTCGAAGGATCTGACCAGGGAGGACAGCGAGCATCTGGCCGCCGTGGCCTCCGGCTTCCACAGCCTTGCCAAGGGCGTGGGGCGCCACTTCGACGCGGGCAGCGTCCGCCAGACGGTGGTCGAGC
Source organism: Streptomyces sp. NPDC025793 (assembly GCF_055558375.1). Lineage (NCBI taxonomy): Bacteria > Bacillati > Actinomycetota > Actinomycetes > Kitasatosporales > Streptomycetaceae > Streptomyces > Streptomyces sp. NPDC025793. Next base: position 85,628 of record NZ_JBVHMR010000029.1, read on the forward strand.
TGGACGACGCCTTCCTGTTCGTCACCGCCGCCGGCGACGGCAGCTGCCTCGCCGTCCTCTCGGACGCCGACTCCGACGTCGGGCAGGTCGCCTACGAGATGACCCTGCTGGTCAAGCGGGTCGGTGTGCATCTGGGTACCTCCCCGCGCACCGATCTGCCCGCAGGCGGGTAGTGGGATGGCATGAGCACAGACGGTCAGGGAAGAAGCCACTGGTTCGACGACGAGGCCGGACCGGTCGTCCGCCCGTACGCCATGACGCGCGGCCGGACCACCAGTCCGGCCCAGCACCGCCTCGACCTGATCGCGGTGGTCGTCACGGAACCGGACGCGGGCGACGCGGAGGCGGACCCGACGCTCTCGCCGGAGCATGTGGCGATCGTCGGACTGTGCCGGGACGAGCCGCAGTCGGTGGCCGAACTCGCCGCGGAGGTCGACCTGCCGATCGGTGTGATCCGGGTGCTCATCGGCGACCTCGTGCACGCGGAACTCGTCCACGTGTCCCGCCCGATACCCCCGGCCGAGCTGCCGGACGAGAGCGTTCTGCGCGACGTGATCAACGGTCTCCGGGCCCTGTGACCGTCCCCCGACCCCATCAAGCAGGAGAAGAGACCGATGATCTTCGGGCGTACTGAGCGCGGCAAGCCCCCGGTCGAACCCGTCACGCTCAAGATCCTGGTGGCCGGCGGCTTCGGCGTGGGCAAGACGACCCTCGTCGGCGCCGTCAGCGAGATCAGGCCGCTGCGCACCGAGGAACTGCTCACCGAGGCCGGACGCCCGGTCGACGACGTCAGCGGCGTGGAGGGCAAGCACACCACCACCGTGGCCATGGACTTCGGCCGCATCACCCTGCGCGAGGACCTGGTGCTGTACCTGTTCGGCACGCCCGGGCAGGAGCGGTTCTGGTTCATGTGGGACGAGCTGTCCGAGGGCGCGCTCGGTGCCGTCGTGCTCGCCGACACGCGCCGGCTGGAGGACTGCTTCGCCGCCGTCGACTACTTCGAGCGGCGTTCCATCCCCTTCCTCGTCGGCGTCAACTGCTTCGAGAGCTCGGCCCGTTACCCCGGTGAGGCGGTCCGGCAGGCCCTCGACCTGGACGACGGCGTCCCCGTCGTCCTGTGCGACGCGCGTGACCGGGAGTCGGTCAAGGAGGTGCTCATCGGCGTCGTCCAGCACGCGATGCACCACGCGGCCGGTCACCGCGAACCCGCCATCGGCTGACCGCGGACACGGCCCGTACCCCCGCCGACCGGGGCACGGGCCGTGGTCCGGTGCGAAGCACGCGCGCGTGCGGATCTCCGTACGCGCGCGTGGCTTCTACGCGCCGTCCCCGGCGCCCGCCTCCAGCCAGCCGAGGCTCTTCTCCACCGCCCGGCGCCAGTTGCGGTACTCGCGCTCACGTGCCGACGCCTCCATCGCGGGCGCCCACTCCGCGTCCTTGCGCCAGTGCGACTTCAGCTCGTCCAGGTCGTTCCAGACGCCCGTCGCCAGACCGGCCGCGTACGCGGCGCCCAGGCAGGTCGTCTCCGACACCCGCGGGCGGATCACCGGCACCCCGAGGACGTCCGCCTGGTGCTGCATGAGCAGGTTGTTCCTCGTCATGCCGCCGTCGACCTTCAGAGTGCTGATCCGCACCCCGGAGTCCTGGTACATCGCGTCCACGACCTCCCGCGTCTGCCAGCTCGTCGCCTCCAGCACCGCGCGCGCGAGGTGTGCCTTCGTGACGTACCGGGTGAGACCGGTGACGACCCCGCGCGCGTCGGCGCGCCAGTACGGCGCGAACAGGCCCGAGAACGCGGGCACGATGTAGGCGCCGCCGTTGTCCTCGACGCTCGCCGCCAGCGTCTCGATCTCGTCGGCGGTGCGGATGATCCCGAGCTGGTCGCGGAACCACTGGACCAGCGCACCCGTTATCGCTATGGACCCCTCCAGGCAGTACACCGGCGCCTCCCCGCCGATCTTGTAGCCCATCGTCGTCAGCAGCCCGTTCTTGGACGGCACCGGCCGGTTGCCGGTGTTCAACAGCAGGAAGCTGCCGGTCCCGTACGTGTTCTTCGCGGAGCCGACGTCGTAGCAGGCCTGCCCGAACACGGCGGCCTGCTGATCGCCCAGCGCCGAGGCCACGGGCACCCCGGCGAGTTGTCCGACCGCCGTGCCGTACACCTCGGCGGAGGACCGGATCTCCGGCAGTAGCGCCGCGGGGAGGTCCATGGCGGACAGGATGGCGGGATCCCACTGGAGGGTGTCGAGGTTCATGAGCAGGGTGCGGCCGGCGTTGGTGACGTCGGTGACGTGCCGGCCGCCGTCCGTGCCGCCGGTCAGGTTCCAGATCAGCCACGAGTCGATGGTCCCGAACGCGATCTCGCCGCGCTCGGCCCGCTCCCGCAGCCCCGGCACCTGGTCGAGCAGCCAGGCCGCCTTGGGCCCGGAGAAGTAGCTGGCGAGCGGCAGCCCGGTCTGCCCGCGGAAGCGGTCCTGGCCGTCCGTGCCGCCGAGTTGGGCGCACAGCGGCGCGGTACGGGTGTCCTGCCAGACGATGGCGTTGTGCACGGGCTTGCCCGTGGCGCGGTCCCACAGGACCGTGGTCTCCCGCTGGTTGGTGATGCCGAGCGCGCTCAACTGGTCGGCGCGCAGCCCGGCCTTGGCCAGCGCCCCGGCCACCACGGCCTGCACCTTGGCCCAGATCTCGGTCGCGTCGTGCTCCACCCAGCCCGGCTTGGGAAAGATCTGGCGGTGCTCACGCTGGTCGACGGCGACGATCGCGCCGCTGTGGTCGAAGACGATGCAGCGGCTGGACGTGGTGCCCTGGTCGATGGCGGCGACGTACTTCTCGGCGGTGTCCGTCATGGCAGTCCCTGGGTCGCTGGGTCGCTGGGTGGGGTCGCTGAGGCGTGCGGGGGATCGGAGAACGGCGTACGGGAATCAGGACATACGGGATCGGCGCATACCCGGATGGTGCGGCACGGGGTCAGAAGGCCGCGTTGTAGAGAAGACCGGCGAGCGTGCCGCCGATCAGCGGGCCGACGACCGGAACCCAGGCGTAACCCCAGTCGGACGTGCCCTTGTGAGGGATCGGCAGGAAGGTGTGCACGATGCGCGGGCCGAGGTCGCGGGCCGGGTTGATGGCGTATCCGGTGGGGCCGCCGAGGGAGAGTCCGATGCCGACGACGAGCAGCGAGACGACCAGCGCGGTCGTGCCGGACTCGCCGAGCCCCTTCGTCAGCCCGAAGGCGAGGACGGGCAGTACCAGCGCCATGGTCGCGATGATCTCGGTGATCAGGTTGGCGACCGGGTTCCGGATCTCCGGAATGGTCGAGAAGATGCCGAGCGTCGCCACCGGCTCGTCGGCCTCGCCGTCGCCCTCCCCGCGCACGTTGGCCCGGAACTGGGCGAGGTACACCAGATAGGCGAGTACGGCGCCGAGCATCGCGCCGACGAGCTGGCCCAGCAGATACACCCAGACCTTGCCCCACTTGCCGGTGTCGATCGCGATGCCGAGGGTGACCGCGGGGTTGAGCTGGCCGCCGGAGAGGGGAGCGGCGGTGTACGCGCCCGCGAGGACGCCGAAGCCCCAGCCGAACGCGATGACGACCCAGCCCGCGGCCCGCGCCTTGGAGTGTCTGAGGGTGACGGCGGCGCAGACACCGGCACCGAACAGGATCAGGATCGCGGTGCCGATGACCTCGCCGACGAAAATGTGCCCGTTGCTCATGGCGGCTCCCTTGGCGCAGGTTGGGGGGCGCGTGGCCCCGGGCCTCCGTGCAGGAACGGTTCCCTTGACGACTTCGGCCGACGGCGGGGAGCAGGACGGATCGATGGCACAGCGCCTGATAACGCCGAGAATGTACGGCGATGTCGGCCGACACCGGGAAGTGTTCACCGGCGCTCCGGGGGCGTCAAGGTTGCCGACGGCGACGGTGACACCGGCGCACCCGTCACATGGGTGCCTCAAGGACCGTATACGAAACGGGCGTTCAGAGCCCGGGCTCCACGGCCGCGTACCCGGCCTGCGCCGCAGTCGCCCCCGTGCCGCCGCGTCGCACCTCGCGACCGGCGGCCCCGGCGCGCCCGAGGACCCAGCTCGCGCCGCGCAACGCCTTGGCCTCCTTCTTCAGCGGCGCGAGATGGGCCGCGGCCTGGCGATGGTCGCCCACGCTGCCCGGGACGCACACGACGGTCGCGACGGAGAGCGTGACCGGGCGGCCGCCCGCAGACCACGGCGCGTCGAGCACGCCGGCGACCACCGGACCGAGCGCTTCCTCGTCCGCCAGCACCAGGAAGTCGTCCCCGCCGATGTGTCCCACGCGTGCGTGCCCCACGACCGCCTGCTGGAGCGCGCGGCCCACGGACCGGATCAGCTCGTCGCCCGCGGCGAACCCGGCGCCGTCGTTGACCTGCTTGAAATGATCGATGTCCAGCCAGCTGAGCGCGAACGTCCGCCCGTCCGCGATCCACCGGTCGACCTCGGCCGTGATCGCGTCCGAACCGGGCAGCCGGGTCAGCGGGTTGAGCCCGGCCGCTTCCTCGACCCTGCTCTCGGCCAGGGCCCGCACCAGGTCCGCGAGCCGTACGACCCCCACGCAGCGCTCGCGCGCGTCGACCACCGCCACGTCGTCGGAGGTCCGGTCCCGGCCGCCGATCGCGACCACGTCCAGCACCTCCCAGGCGGTGGCGTCCACGCCGACCGTGCGGGGCACGTCGCCCAGCTTGAACGCGGGCCGGTCGGCGTACAGGGCGTGGCCGTAGCGGGCGGACATCGACAGCAGGAAGCGCGAGCGGTGCACCGACCGGACGGGCCGGCCGGCCTGGTCCACCAGCAGCACGCCGGAGACGTCCGGCGACCCGGTCAGCAGCGCCCGCACCTGCCCCGCCGACGCGGTCACCGGCAGGACGGCGGCCGGGCGCACGAACTCCCGCACGGACGGCGCGGACGGCCCGGACCGGGGCACGCTCACGGTGCCGGGGGAGCGCGGTGGAACGTACACGTCCGCGGCCGGGATCCGCGCCGGCGGCGCGAACAGCTCGCCCTGGGCCAGCTGGGCACCGGCCGAGAGCGCCGCCGCACACTGGAGCTCGGTCTCGACCCCTTCCACCGCGACCAGGGCGCCCAGTTCCTCGCACAGCGTCCGCATCGCCCGCACCGCGGCGGGCCGGGCCAGCAGCGAGGCGTCGAGCTTGACCAGGTCGGGGGAGAGGTCGTTGAGCAGCCGCAGCGGTACGTCGCCGTCGCCGATGCCGTCCGCGCTGATCCGGAACCCCTGTTCGCGCAGGGACGCCACCGCCTCCAGCAGCGCCCGCTGCGGCACGTGCGTGTACGGCGGGACGATGTCGAGCGTCACCTCCCAGGGCATGCGCCCCCTCGCGCGCACGGCGTCGTGCAGCGGGACGAGGCCGCCGAGGTCGGCGAGGGTGGCCGCGAACACGTTCAGGTGCAGCGGCAGCAGCGTCTCCTTGAGCGTCGCCGCCCGCAGGGCCAACACCGTGAGCCTGCCGTCAAGTTCGGGATCCCGGCGAGCCTCGGCGAGGATGTCACCCGTTTCCGGGCGGGCGAGCGTCTCCAGTGCGGTGACCGCGCCGGTCCTCAGGTTGACCACCGGCTGGAAGGCGAAGCGGAGAGTGTCCGTCCAGGAGTGCACGGGAGCATGATTGCGCTGCCCGGGCGTGCCCAGGCGCAGTTCATGAGACGTTCACACAGGATTCCGGCGTGATCACAGAGCGTGGAAACCGCTGTGCCCCCGCACCTCACGCGCCGCTCTGTCTCCGTCTCCTTCACCGCACCGCGACCACCGACGAGCCGTGCCCGAACAGCCCCTGGTTGGCGGTGATCCCCACGCGGGCCCCGGCGATCTGCCGCTCGCCCGCGGTGCCCCTCAACTGCCAGGTCAGTTCGCAGACCTGGGCGATGGCCTGGGCCGGCACCGCCTCCCCGAAGGAGGCGAGGCCACCGCTGGCGTTGACGGGTATGCGCCCGCCCGGAGCCGTCACGCCCTCGCGCAGCAGCTTCGCGCCCTCGCCCGCGCCGCACAGTCCCAGGTCCTCGTACCACTGCAACTCCAGGGCGGTGGACAGGTCGTAGACCTCGGCGAGGGACAGGTCCTCGGGGCCGATGCCCGCCTCCTCGTAGGCGGCACGCGCGATGGACGCGCGGAACGTCTCGCCCGGGGGCTCCACCGCGACCGCGGAGTCCGTGGCGATGTCCGGCAGGTCCAGCACGGTGTTCGGGAAGCTCGGGGTCACCGTCGACACCGCGCGGATCCGCACCGGATGCCGCGCGCCGTGCCGGTGCGCGAAGCCGACGCTGGAGAGGACCAGGGCCGCCGCGCCGTCGGAGGTGGCGCAGATGTCGAGCAGCCGCAGTGGATCGGCGACCATCGCGGACGCGGCGACCTCCTCGGCGGTGACCCGCTTGCGGTACCGGGCGTACGGATTGAGCGCTCCCAGGGCGGCGTTCTTCACCTTGACCAGCGCGAAGTCCTCCGGCGTGTCCCCGTGCACCGCCATCCGCCGGCGCGCGTACAGCCCGAAGTACACCGGATTCGTCGCGCCCAGCAGCCGGAAACGCAGCCAGTCCGGGTCGTCGGGACGGTCCCCGCCCGCGGGCCGGAAGAAGCCTTTGGGTGCGGAGTCGGCCCCCACGACGAGGACGACCTCCGCCAGCCCGGCGAGGATCTGCGCCCGCGCGGCGGCGATCGCCTGCGCCCCGGACGCACACGCCGCGTACACACTCGCGACCCGCGCCCCCTGCCACCCCAGGGCCTTGGCGAAGGTCGCTCCCGCGACGTACCCGGGATAGCCGCCACGCACCGTGTCCGCGCCCACGATCGAGCCGACGTCCCGCCAGTCGACACCGGCGTCCGCGAGTGCCGCGCGGGCCGCCGCCGTCCCGTACTCCACGAAGGAGCGCCCCCACTTGCCCCAGGGGTGCATGCCCGCGCCGAGCACCGCCACGTCCCTCGTCATGCGCGCACCCCCGTCGGCCGCCAGTGCCAGATCGTCCGGGCCGTCTCCGCGTCCTCGTCGAGCACGCCGGGGACGGCCTCCACCTCCATGCCCACCGCCAGGTCGGCGACGGTGATCCCGGGAGCCGCCTGTCCGAGCACCACGATCCGCTCGGTGGCCAGCTCCACAGCGATCAACGCGTACGGCTCCCACGGAAGTTCCGGATTGCTCACATAGGGTGACGGCGGTCGATAGCGACTGTCCGTGTACGACCAGATATACCCCTTTCGTGACAGCTGGACCTCCTCCAGTGCGCCGCCCGCGCAATGCGGGTTGCGGCAGTGGGCGTCCTCGCGCGGGAAGAACACCGACCCGCAGGACGAGCAGCACGTGCCCAGCAGTCGGAAGCCCTCCCCCTCTCCGTCAAACCAGCCGGCGACCGCGGGTGTGCGTGTGTGCGGCAAGGCTCCTCCCCAGCATCGAATCTGACGATGCGTCAGAAGTGTGCCACCGGCAGCGGGAAATGGGCAGGGCGTCCGGGGGAATCGCCTCCGATCGCTTCCCCGCCCGGGCCCGGACCTGATAGATGCAGGAGACATGACACGACTCACCGGTGCGGTCCGCGGTCTCGTCACCGCCGTCGCCACCCTGCTGGCCGTGGCCGTCACCCCCGCGACCGCGACGGCCGGGGCGGCGACGGAGCCCAAGGCGCCCAGGGACTTCGTGGCCCTGAGCGCCGTCGATCCGACGATCATCCAGGAGATCCGCTACTTCACCCCGCACAACTTCGTCGGCGAGCCCGTCGACGGCTACCGGCAGCCCATCTGCATCCTCACCCGCCCCGCCGCCGAAGCCCTCCACAAGGCCCAGCGCACACTGCTGCGCAAGGGCTACACGCTCAAGGTCTACGACTGCTACCGGCCCCAGCGCGCCGTGAACGACTTCGTCCGCTGGGCCGAGGACCTCGGCGCCCAGTCGATGAAGGGCGAGTTCTACCCGAACGTCGACAAGACCCGGCTGTTCGAGGACGGTTACATCGCCGCGAAGTCCGGACACAGCCGCGGCTCGACCATGGACCTGACGATCGTGAAGCTCCCCGCGCGGCCGACCCGGCCCTACCACCCCGGAGAGCCGTTGGTGCCCTGCTTCGTGCCCAAGAACGAGCGCTTCCCCGACAATTCCGTCGACATGGGTACCGGATTCGACTGCTTCGACACCCTCGCGCACACGCTCGACCCACGCATCCAGGGCGTACAGCGCGCCAACCGGCTGCTGCTCAAGAACACCATGGAAAGCCTCGGATTCGTGAACCTCGCCGAGGAATGGTGGCACTACACGTACCAGCCAGAGCCTTACCCGGACACGTACTTCGACTTCCCCGTCTCCTGGAGGTCGCTCCGCGGCGCCCATTAGGCGACCATCGGAAGATCTCCCTCCGCCGATCGGATACAGTCCGCGCGTGTCCGAAACTCAACACCTAACTGTCAACTCCGCACCGAGCTCGCACTGTTCGAGCTGCGGAGCGCCCTATGGAGAGGGCGTCACCGGCTGGCCGCGGACCTGCCCGTCCTGCGGAAACGTCGCCTACCGCAACCCGCTGCCGGTCGCCATCGCACTCCAGCCCGTGTACGACACCCAGGGCACGGCCCTGATCGTCATCACCCGCACCATCGCCCCCGCGCGCGGAGGCACCGCCCTGCCCGGCGGCTACGTCGACGACCGCGAGGACTGGAAGCAGGCCGTCGTGCGCGAACTCAAGGAGGAGACCGGCATCGAGGCCGCCGCCCGGGACGTTCGGCTCGTGGACGCCATGAGCTCGCCCGACGGCCACCTGCTGCTGTTCGGTGTCCTCCCCGAACGCCCGGTCGACGGCCTGCCGCCGGCCGACCCCACCGACGAGACCGAGGGCTGGCAGCTGCTGCGCCGGCCGGAGGAACTCGCCTTCCCGCTGCACACCGTGGCCGTGCGGGCCTGGTTCGAGGGCCGCTACGTCTGAGCCGTCCGCTCAGCCCAGCCCCCGCACCCGTACCGGGCAGGGCGGCTCAGCCGAACCGTCCTCCCGCTCCCGGGTGACCACCACCGAACGGCCCTGCCGACGGGCGACGTAGCGCTCCGCCTCCGGTTCCTCCGCACCGTCGCCCGCGTACGGTACGACCAGACCGCCCCCGGTCCGGCCCCGCGCGGGCGCCCACACCTCCAGCTCCACATCGCCATCGGCGCCGCGCACGGGAATCACCGCACCCGCGCGCGCGAGCACCGGTATCCGCGACAGCGGCGCGTTCACGTACACCCGCCCCGGCCCCTCGTACGCCTCCTCCGTCACCGTGTCGTACCAGCGGCCCCGCGGCAGCTGCACCGCACGCCGCTTCACACCCGGATCCAGCACCGGTGCCACCAGGAGGGCATCCCCCAGCAGAAACGTGTCCTCACAGCCGCGCAGCGCCCGGTCCTCCGGAGACCCCCACCACACCGGCCGCACATACGGCGCGCCGGTCCGTCGGGCCAGATGCGCCAGCGTCACCCAGTACGGCAGCAGCCGCCGCCGCTCCAGCAACGCCACGCGCGCGTGCTCCAAGACCTCCGCCCCGAACTCCCAGGGCTCCCTGCGCCCCGCCCGCAGGCCCGCGTGCGTACGGAACAACGGCAGATACGCGCCGAGCTGGAACCAGCGCAGATACAGCTCCGGAGACGGACTGCCGTCGAACCCGCCCACATCCGGACCCGAGTACGGCACCCCGCACAGCCCGAGCCCCAGCACCAGCGACAGCGACGCCCGCAACCCCGGCCAGTCCGTCGCCACGTCCCCCGACCAGGTGCCGCCGTAGCGCTGCAGCCCCGCCCAGCCCGAGCGCGAGAACACGAACGGCCGCTCCCGCGGAGCCAACTCGCGCAGCCCCTCGTAACCCGCCCGGGCCATGCACAGCGCGTACACGTTGTGCGCCTCACGATGATCCCCGCCGCGCCCCTCCAGATCGTGGCGGGCCGAACGCGGCAGGGTCGGCTCCCCGAAGGCGCTGAACGACGTCGGCTCGTTCATGTCGTGCCAGAAACCCGCGAAGCCCCGCCCCAGCCGCTCCGCGTACAGACCGCCCCACCACTCACGCACACGCGCGCGCGTGAAGTCCGGGAACACCGACTCCCCGGCCCACACCACACCGCGCACCTCGCGCCCGGAGCCGTCCCGCACGAACGCGTCCAGCGCCGAACCGGCCTCGTACACGGCATTGCCCGGCACCGCCTTCACCGCCGGATCGACGATCGACACCAGCCGGATCCCGTCCCGCCGCAACTCCTCCGCCAGCACCGGAAGCTTGGGGAACCGTTCCTCGTCGACGGTGAACACCTGGTGGTCGGCGTAGTGGTCGATGTCCAGGTGCACGGCATCCAGCGGCAGATCCCGCTCCTGGTACCCCGCCACGATCCGGCGGACCTCCTGCTCGCTGCCGAACCCCCACCGCGCGTGATGGTGACCGAGCGCCCACGCCGGCGGCAGCGCCGGCGCACCGGTCAGCGAGGCCCACGTGGCCAGCACGCGCGCGGGAGTGCCCACGATCACCCAGCAGCGCACCGGACCACCGTCCATGCGCAGCTCGCACCGCCCCGCCCGGTCGTGCCCCGACCCGGCACCCTCCTCGCCCTCCCGCAGCACCACCGTGCCGTCCCACGTGGAGTCGTGGAACACCAGATGCGTGCCCGCATCGGCCACCACGAGCTGCACCGGCATGGTCAGATACAGCGGATCCTCCCCGGGCCCGAACGCCCGGCCCGGATCGCTGTTCCACAGCCGGTACGAGCCGCTGCGCAGCCGAGGCCCCGACGCCCGCCCGCCCAGACCGAAGAACCGGGCGTCCGCCGCCACCTCCGAGCGCTGCAACCACCGCGCCGTACCCCCGCCCACCGGCTCCCACCAGCGCGGCGGCAGATCGTGCCGCAGCGTCACCCCGCCGGGCGTGCACACCTGCACCGCGCCGTGCCGCGAGACGACGACCGTCACCCGCTCGGCGACCACCCGCCAGCCACCGTCCTTGTCCGGCTCCAGCACCGCCCGCGGATCCGGCTCCGGACAACTGCCCGCCAGCGCGTACGACGGCTCCGGACCCGCCCCGTCCCAGCCCCAGAACACCGCCCCGTTCACCGCGACCGTGATCCGCAGCTCGGACCGCCCGAACCGGATCACACCGCCGCCCGGCCCCGGCTCCACACCCGCCACCTGACCGGGGACCCGCGCCCGCTCGACCCCCCGCCGCGGCAGCCCGGCAGCGTCGATCCGCCGCCTGCGCCACGCCGCACGTACGGTGCGCAACCCCCGAAGCGCCCTCCCCGAACCAACCACACTCACCGAACGCACCAGGTCACGACCGTCCATGCTGCTCACCCTGCCACTGTGCGCCCCACGCGTGCGTGTCGTTCAACTGCCGTTCACCTGTGCCAGGGCCACATCTTCACGACGCGGACTATGTGGGGCGAGCCCTGGTGCTGAAGTCGATCACATGGCATCGTCCCTGTCAGCCGCGTCACGCGCACACCCCAGCACGTGCGCGGACCGACGCCCACGACGCGCACAGCCCGGGAGCCGCCCCATGTCGACCGCGAACCCCCAGCCGCTCTGGCAGCCCGATCCCCAGCAGATCGCCCAGGCCCGCATCACCCGGTTCCAGGCATGGGCCGCCGAACACCACGGCGCCCCCGCCGACGGCGGCTACCCCGCCCTCCACCAGTGGTCCGTCGACCAGCTCGACACCTTCTGGAAAGCCGTCACCGAGTGGTTCGACGTACGGTTCTCGACCCCCTGCACGCGCGTGCTCGGCGACCGCTCGATGCCCGGCGCCCAATGGTTCCCCGGCGCCACCCTCAACTACGCCGAGCACGCCCTGCGCGCCGCCGCCGACCGCGCCGACGAGCCCGCCCTGCTCCACGTGGACGAGACCCACGAACCGCGCCCCGTGACCTGGTCCGAGCTGCGCCGCCAGGTCGGCTCCCTCGCCGCCGAACTCCGCACCCTCGGCGTCCGCCCCGGCGACCGCGTCAGCGGCTACCTCCCCAACATCCCCCAGGCCGTCGTCGCCCTCCTCGCCACGGCCGCCGTCGGCGCCGTCTGGACCTCCTGCGCCCCCGACTTCGGCGCCCGCAGCGTCCTCGACCGCTTCCAGCAGGTCGAACCCGTCGTCCTGTTCACCGTCGACGGCTACCGCTACGGCGGCAAGGAACACGACCGCCGCGACACCGTCGCCGAACTGCGCCGCGAACTGCCCACCCTGCGCGCCGTCGTCCACATCCCGCTCCTCGGCACCGACACACCCGAGGGCGCCCTCGACTGGGCCGCCCTCACCTCGGCCGACACCGAGCCCGTCTTCGAACAGGTCCCCTTCGACCACCCCCTGTGGGTCCTCTACTCCTCCGGCACGACCGGCCTGCCCAAGGCCATCGTCCAGTCCCAGGGCGGCATCCTCGTCGAACACCTCAAACAGCTCGGCCTGCACTGCGACCTCGGCCCCGGGGACCGTTTCTTCTGGTACACCTCGACTGGCTGGATGATGTGGAACTTCATCGTCTCCGGCCTCCTCACCGGGACGACGATCGTCCTGTACGACGGCAGCCCCGGCTCCCCCGACACCGGTGCCCAGTGGCGCGTCGCCGAACGCACCCGGGCCACCCTCTACGGCACCTCGGCCGCCTACGTCATGGCCTGCCGCAAGGCCGGCGTCCACCCCGCACGCGACCACGACCTGTCCGCCGTGCGGTGCGTCGCCACCACCGGCTCGCCCCTGCCGCCCGACGGCTTCCGCTGGCTGCACGACGAGTTCGCACAGAGCGGGGCCGACCTCTGGATCGCCTCCGTCAGCGGCGGCACCGACGTCTGCTCCTGCTTCGCCGGAGCCGTACCCACCCTCCCCGTCCACACCGGCGAACTCCAGGCCCCCGGCCTCGGCACCGACCTCCAGGCCTGGGACGCGAGCGGCAACCCCGTCATCGACGAAGTGGGCGAGCTCGTCGTCACCAACCCCATGCCCTCCATGCCGATCCGCTTCTGGAACGACCCCGACGGCAGCCGCTACCACGAGAGCTACTTCGACACCTACCCCGGCGTCTGGCGACACGGCGACTGGATCACCCTCACCGCACGGGGCACCGTGATCATCCACGGCCGCTCCGACTCCACGCTCAACCGGCAGGGCGTGCGCATGGGCTCCGCCGACATCTACGAGGTCGTCGAGCGCCTCCCCGAGATCAAGGAGTCCCTCGTCATCGGCGTCGAGCAGCCCGACGGCGGCTACTGGATGCCCCTCTTCGTCCACCTCGCACCCGGCGCCACCCTGGACGACGCCCTCCTCGCCCGCGTCAAGCAGGCCATCCGCGAACAGCTCTCCCCGCGCCACGTCCCCGACGAGATCATCGAAGTGCCCGGCATCCCGCACACCCTCACCGGCAAGCGCATCGAGGTCCCCGTCAAACGACTGCTCCAGGGCACCCCCCTGGAAAAGGCGGTCAACCCCGGATCCATCGACAACCTCTCCCTGCTGGGCTTCTACGAGGAACTGGCCCGCAAACGCGCCTGAACCCACCCCGCACCCCCTGCGCGAACGCCCCCACCACCGAGCTACGTCCACCGGCGGCACCAGCCGTTGTCAGTGCCGCCGGTTACGGTGAGTGAGCATTGATCGACTGCGCACTCTGGGGGAAACATGGCGCACACCGACGACCGGACCATGCGACGCGTCCTGCGCCGCGAGATCGCCGGCACCATCGGCCTGCTCACCGACGAACACGACTTCCGCGCCATGCGGCGCTACCGCAGCTTCACCTTCGACGACCACACGGCCTACCTCCAGCAGGTCGAGGCCGTCCTCATGGCCCGCGCCGCCCAGGGCAGCCACACCACCCTCGCCCTGTTCGACCCCGAGGACTACGCCGTGTACTGCGCGGACACCGGCCTCGACCCGGAAGCGCAGGCCAGCCGCACCAGGTTCACCGCCGAACTCGCGGCCACCGGCCCCACCATCCCGTACGACGGCCGACCCCTCGCCACCCTCGTACCGGCCCTCGTGGACGAGGCCGTACGCCAGGCCACCTGGGAGTACGCCACCACGCTGCTCTCCCGCCTCGGCCCCTGCCCCACCTGCGGCGAGGACATCGGCAGGGCCGCCTTCACCCGCGCCTCCGACCTCCTGGTCCGCATCCTCGACACCGCACCGCCCGGCGACCGGCACCTCGTGATCAGCGTCTCCGGCCCACCGGACACCCTGATCTCCGTCCTCCACGCCGACCGGGACGGCGCCGACGGCACCCGGCTGGACGAGGCAGAAGCCCTGGAATTCACCAGCGTCCTCGCGCTCGGCCTCGCCACCCGCAGCCCCGGCGGACTCGTCATCCGCACCAGCCGCCCCGGGACGCCCGACCGCGTCTACGGCTGGCGACTGCGCTGCGGCGAGCTCGAACCCCTCACCGCCGCCGAGGTGTTCGACGCCTACTGCACCGACGTCGAATCCGGCGACCTCATCTCCCCGGAGTCCGGCGTCGATTACGACGCGCCCCCCGACCTCGGAAAGGACGGCACAGCCCCCGGCCACCGCCACTGACCGCACACGCACCCGACGCCGACACACCTCAGGGGCGCCCCACCGAAGCGGGACGCCCCTGAACCCGACCGCGCGAACGCGCCGCGCCGACGACTACTCGCCGGACAGCACCGCCTGAGCAGCGCTGCGCGCATCCTCTGCGCTGTCCGCGGCACGCGCCGCCGCCGCGGCCCGCTCGCACTGCGCCAGCGTGTACTTCGCCAGCGTCGCCCGGACATAGGGAATCGACGCCGACCCCATGGACAGGGAGGTGACCCCCAGACCGGTCAGCACACAGGCCAGCAGCGGATCGGACGCGGCCTCACCACACACACCACAGCTCTTGCCCTCGGCCTTGGCCGCCTCCGCGGACAGGGCCACCAGGTCGAGCAGCGCCGGCTGCCACGGGTCCTGCAGCCGGGACACCGCACCCACCTGACGGTCGGCCGCGAACGTGTACTGCGCGAGGTCGTTGGTTCCCAGCGACAGGAACTCGACCTCCTGGAGGATCGAACGCGCCCGCAGCGCGGCCGACGGGATCTCCACCATCGCGCCGAACTTGGCCCGCAGCCCCGCCGCACGACACGCGTCCGCGAACGCCTTCGCGTCCGTACGGTCCGCCACCATCGGCGCCATGACCTCAAGGTAGACGGGCAGCCCCTCGGCGGCCCTGGCCAGCGCGGTCAGCTGCGTGCGCAGGACCTCCGGGTGGTCCAGCAGCGTCCGCAGACCCCGCACACCCAGCGCGGGGTTCGGCTCGTCGGCCGGAGTAAGGAACTCCAGCGGTTTGTCCGCACCCGCGTCCAGCACACGCACGACCACACGGCCCTCGGGGAACGCCTCCAGCACCTGCCGGTAGGCCTCCACCTGCTTCTGCTCGGAAGGAGCGTTCTTGCTGTCGTCCAGGAACAGGAACTCGGTACGGAACAGACCGACACCCTCGGCCCCCGCCTCCACCGCGGCCGGCACGTCCGCAGGACCGCCCACGTTGGCCAGCAACGGCACCTTGTGCCCGTCCGCCGTCGCACCCGGCCCGGTCGAGGCGGCCAGCGCGGCCTTGCGCTCGGCGGCCGCGGCCTCCAGCTCCGCCTTCTTCGCCTCGGTCGGGTCCACGAAGATGTCACCGGTGCTGCCGTCGACCGCGATCACCGTGCCCTCGGCCAGCTCACCGGCACCGGGCAGCGCCACGACCGCAGGCACACCCAGTGCCCGCGCCAGAATCGCGCTGTGGCTGGTCGGCCCGCCCTCCTCGGTGACGAAACCGAGCACCAGAGACGGATCCAGCAGCGCGGTGTCGGCGGGCGCCAGGTCGCGCGCCACGAGCACATAGGGCTGGTCGCTGTCCGGCACCCCCGGCATCGGAACGCCCAGCAGCCGCGCGACGATACGATTCCGCACGTCATCGAGGTCGGCCACGCGACCGGCGAGGTACTCACCCGCACCGGCCAGCAGCTCGCGGTACGCCGCGAACGCGTCGTACACGGCACGCTCGGCCGTGCTGCCGACGGCGATCCGCCGGTCCACGTCGGACATCAGCTCGGGGTCCTGCGCCATCATGGCCTGTGCTTCGAGCACGGCCTGGGCCTCGCCGCCCGCCAGATTGCCGCGCGCCATCAGATCGGCGGCCACGGCGTCGACGGCCTGGCGGGCACGCCCCTGCTCCCGATCGGCCTCATCCGCGGGGATCGACTTGGCCGGCGGCTCCAGCACCGCCGTGCCCATGTGCCGAACCTCGCCGATGGCCACGCCATGGCTCACGCCCACGCCTCGCAGCGTTGCTTCCATCTCACCCGTCTCCGATAGTGCGGCGGGTCCCGCCGCCGCGATGGTTGTCCTGAACGCCGCCCTGCGACGGCACTGCCGTCAGTTCCAGGCGAAAAGCTCGTCGCCGACCTTGAGGTCACCGTCCTCACGGACGTCCCCGAGGGAGTCGGCCGTGGCCTCGAGCGCGACGACGGGGCAGATGGGGGACTTGCCGGCAGCCTCGACGGCGGCGGGGTCCCAGCGCACGACGGCCTGGCCGCGCGTCACGGTGTCGCCCTTGTTGACGAGCAGCTCGAAGCCCTCGCCGTTGAGCTGCACGGTGTCGATGCCGAGGTGGGTGAGTACGCCGTGCCCGTCCGCGTCGACCACGACGAACGCGTGCGGGTGGAGAGAAACGATGACGCCGTCCACGGGCGACACGGCCTCTGAGGCCTCACGCACGGGGTCGATGGCGGTACCCGGGCCGACCATGGCCCCGGAGAAGACCGGATCGGGCACATTGGCCAGTCCGATGGCGCGTCCGGCAAGAGGGGACGTCACGGTGGTCATGGGAAGCCTCCCAGGAGTGGAGCTGCTTACGGGCCGCCACTGCCTGTCCCGGACGGCACTGAGCAGCAGCGTATGTCATAGGAAGTTGGGGTTCCGTATGGAAGCTATCAGCTAGTGGTCTAGACCACCAACCCCGTGGATTTGCACGGCGTTCAAGGCTCCGTGTACAGTCGTACTCCTGCTTGGGACGGAGGGACGCGAAAGCGGCCTCACTCAGCAGCACCCAAACTTGTCAGATCCTATCTCTGGATCTCCTTCTGCGTGTCCGCAGAAGGGTGGTCAGAGAGACGGAAAAACCCTGATAGAGTTTGGAACACCGAAGGGAAGCCCGGAGGAAAGCCCGAGAGGGTGAGTACAAAGGAAGCGACCGTTCCTTGAGAACTCAACAGCGTGCCAAAAATCAACGC